>CAZPFK010000029.1:0-30989 GCA_964585855.1 uncultured Vicinamibacteraceae bacterium | reverse complement strand
CGGCGATTCGTCCAGCGGCGGCTGAGTCGAAGTCCGGCCCGCCATCCCGGAGACGGCCTCCGGCCTTGATTCAACCTGACACGGGGAAGGGCGCGCAGTTCGTCGGCAAGGGGAGAAGGAGAGCTGCACGTCGGAGGGATCGAGGTTCGGAGGAAGAGTCTCCGTCATCGCGGATTGAGGGGTGCGAACGCACCCCTCGATCCCTTTTTCTGGATTGTGAAGCGGGCACGGGCGTGAGCCTGGCCGCACCCTGAGCACGGCGGTCCCCTGACGGATTCCGGGTGCGTGCGGTGAGGGTATCGAGGAAGGGGCCGATTTCTTCTCCGATTTCGGAAATTGTTTCTTGACGCAATGGCCGCGGGCAGTAGGATGATGGAATCATGTCCCGAACCGCCGCCAGAACCCCCCTTACGCCGACGCCAGACGGCTCCCATGCCTTCAAGGAAAGTGCCGGCGAGGTGATCGCGCAACTGCGGGGCCGGTTTGCGGAGGTGATCGAAACGGCCCTGGGGCGAGCGGGGACGGCGGCGGAGGTGGCCGACGGCTTCGGCGTCCATCGGAAACTCGGGTGGCAGATTGCGCATCTCGCCTATGACGATGACCCCTTCCTGGCGGCGCGATTCGTGCCGACGTCGCGGTCACTGAAGACCTGGCTTGAGGCGGCGGAGCGGAAGCGGGTTCCGGCCGATCTGCTGGCCTCGCTCGCCGAGGCGTTTGCGGCCTTTGAGCGGCTGATCGAGACGCATGCGGCGGATCGGGAGTCGCTGGAGATGATGCTTGAGGCGTGCAGCGAGCATCCGGACGCCGGGGCTGCGGAGCGTCGGCGGCGGGAGGCGTTTTCGGGGAACAGTTACATCTGGGGCGTGCGGGTGCGGACGCAGTTGTCGGCGGCGTTTCTGGCACCCTCGTCGGATCGGCCGGGGTGGTTCGACATGGCGCGGCTGAACGGAATGCTTGGGTTCGTCCGGACAAGGCCCGACGTGCGCTGGGTGATCGCGCAGTCTGTGGCGATGGCCGGTGAGGAGGGCGCGGTATCGTATCCGACGCGCTGCGCACTGGATTCGGAATCGCTGCGGCCGGATGACCGTGTGCCGCTGATCCGTCAGTTCAGCAGCGAGCCGGCTCCGGAGATCGTTCGTCGCCCGGGGGAGCATGGGCTGGTGGAGGATGAGCTGTCGGCGGGGCCGATGGGTCAATCGGGCGAGACGGACATCGTGACGGGTGAGGTGCTGCGGAACGTGGCGCCGGCGGCGGCGAGTTATCCGGGTGAGGAGGCGCTGTTTGGCGCTGGGGTGCGCACGCCGGCGGAGGTGATCGTCTGCGACCTGTATGCGCATGAGGGGGTTTTCGGGGCAATTGATCCGGAGGCGAGGGTGTACGGGGAGTTGTTCTCGCAGTTGGCGCGAGATGAACGCGATCGGCTGCAGACAGCGTGCAGCGTGACGCGGCTTGGGCGGGGGTTGTCGCGGGTGCATACGCCGGATGTTCCGCACTACTCGAAGATGGCGGAGTATGTCTTCGACCGACTGGGGTGGAAGGCGCGGGAGTTTGAGGTGTTTCGCATCCGGATGGCGTACCCGCCGATGCCGGCGTCGGTGATGTTTCACTTTGCGCTGCCGGAGGCGGAGGGGCAGAAGCGTTGATTGCGTCGCCGGGCAAGCGTGCGTCCGGGGCGAGATTTTGACAGCGAGTTTGGAATCCACAGAGGAGGAAGACATCGATGACGGGCAAACTGATGCTGGCGATGACGGGGGCGCTGTGTGCAGCGCTTCCGGCCGGAGCCGACGTGTTTCACACTTACGAGGATCTGGCGGAGGGGTTCTACGGACCGTCGTATTCGTATGACGGCGTGACGTACCACGACGTGAACAATGTCTCGGGGTTCACCCCGGACGGTGAGGCGTTTGACGAGGATGACCTGGGCAACGAGGTGATCATCGAGAATGCCGCGCTCTTCTACAACGACTTCCCGACCTACGGGAGCCCGATCAACGCGATGACCTTCGGCAGCGTCTTTGTGCCGGGCGAGAATCTCTCAATCGGGGCGCTGGCATCGGTGTGGATGACGCCCGATGTTAACGGCACGGCCGCGAGTCTGGACATTGCGTTTTACGAGAACGGACCGTGGGGCGGCATCCAGTGGATTCTGGAGGCGGTGCTCGACGGCCAGGTTGTGGCGACGGACACCTACGACTTCAGCGACCTGGGCGGGCGTGACAACGCGACGTTCACGACGCTGTCGATCGAGGGCGTTGAGTTCGACTCGCTGCACCTGTACTCCTGGCTTGACGGGGAGTACACGGCGGCCCGCGGGATGATCGACGATGTGTCGATCACCTCCGTGCCGGTTCCCGGCGCGGCTGCTGTGCTGGCAGTCGGTCTTGGCGGTGTGGGCCTGCGGCGTCGTCGCCGGGCCTGAAGTGACTGCAATTTGATCGCTGCGCACATGGCGACCCCGAGGCCCGCGACGGCCCGGGGTCGTGCGCATTCCTGGGAATGAGAAAGGCCCGCGCCGGGAGTGGCGCGGGCCTTGTGCGATCAGTTCAGACCAGCGTGAGCAGCGTCAGCTGATGGTTTCGACGTTGCTGGTGTCGCAGGTGCCGGCATCAACGGCCTGGAGTTTCCCGCCGCAGGCTCCCGCGGGGGCGTTGCCGTTGAAGGTGACGTCGCCGTTGGCGTCAGCAGTGGCGGTGTTGAGCAGTTGCAGTCCTGCGCCGCTGAGGCCGAGCATCGTTCCGGCACAGGGCTGGCCGGAGGGGATGACGAAGGCGCCCTCAGAGGGTGAGAAGAGCAGGCCGACGCGACCGCCGGGGGTGGCTCCGGAGACATCGACGGAGGAGGCGCCGGGGCAGGGACCGTTGTAGGCGATGGAGAAGCCGCCGCCGATCGTCAGCTGGGTGACGTAGCCGTCATCGCCGTTGCTGGAGCCACTGGCGGCATCGGCGCCGAATGCCCAGACGCGGTTGATGGTGTCGAGACCGCCGGAGCCGAGGCCGGTTCCCGCGGCGTCAAACTGTGTCGTGAAGGCGTTGTTGAAGACCTTGTACTCGACGAGGAGGTTGCTGGTGCCGTCGTAGATGAAGGTGTCGTCGATATCGATGATGATGTCAAATCCGCTGCCGGGCCCGCCGCTGGAGAGGGTGATGGAGTCATCCAGGACCAGAGTGGTGCCGGAGCCGAAGTTGTCGTCGAAGGTAAGGCTCATGCTCAGGGGATCGACGCTGGTGTGGGAGAGGCGAACTTCGACGTCAATCGGGCCGGAGGTGAAGGGGTCGCCTGAGGACTCATCGACGCGGAATGCGATCTGGGTGACGGCGCCAGAGAGCCCGCCGAGCTGATCAGCGCGGAAGATCTGCTGGACGCGCATGGGGCTTCCGCCATTGAAGGGGAAGGCGTTGTTGGAAGGCCCGTCAACGAACTCATCGGTGTTCGGGATGACGACGGTGTCGGCCAGGGCGGCCGGTGCGATTCCGACGATTCCGATCAGGGCGCATGTACGAACAAACATCTCAGTCTTCTTCATTTCTCTCATCTCCATGTTCAGGGTGCCACAAACGATCACACGGCAGGCGACATCGCCTGCCGCAATCAACAGACGTTCATGCCCATTCTACAGGATTCTCCGGAGAATGCAGCAACTGATCGTTGAATTGACAGGACCTTCGCAATAATGCGAAAGCGGTTACTGGACCCTTCCCGGACGGCGATTCACGACCATCAGGCGGATCTCGGTCATCTCCTCAAGGGCAAAACGGACGCCCTCACGGCCCAGACCGCTGCGCTTCACGCCGCCGTAGGGCATGGAATCGATGCGGAAGGTCGGCACGTCGTTGATGACAACACCCCCCACTTCCAGTTCGTCGAAGGCCTTCCAGGCGCGATCCAGGTCGGCGGTGAAGAGGCCCGCCTGCAGACCGAACTCGCTGTCGTTGGCGATGGTGAGGGCTTCATCGAAGGTTGTGAAGCGCTGGAGCAGGGCGACGGGGCCGAAGACTTCCTGACAGGAGACTTTCTGCGCCGGGTCAACCTTCTCCAGCCAGGTCGGATGAATGAAGGCGCCCTCGCGTGATCCGCCGCAGAGCACTGAAGCGCCGGCGCTGACTGCCTCCTGAATCCAGGACTCGATGCGCTTCGCGTCGTCGAGCGTGATCAGCGGCCCGAGGTCGGTGGATTCATCGGCGGGATCGCCGAGGGTGAGCCGGGCGGCGTGCTCGACGAGAAGGCGTTTGAGAGCGTCGTAGACATGTTCGTGGACGAGGACGCGCTGGACGCTGATGCAGGATTGCCCGGCTCCGCCGAAGGCGCCGAGTGTGAGGCGGGTTGCAGTATGCTCGAGGTCTGCATCGCGCTCGACGATGCAGGCGGCATTGCCCCCGAGCTCGAGCGAGACGCGCTTGGCGCCGGCGGCGGCCTTGAGGGCGTAGCCGACTTTTGCTGAGCCGGTGAATGAGAGCATGGCGATGCGCGGGTCTTCGGAGAGCGGGGCGGCATCCTCGGAGCGACAGGGCAGGATGGAGAAGGCACCTTTCGGGATGTCGGTGGCGGCGAGCATCTCACCGATGAGGACGGCAGAGAGCGAGGTCTTCTCCGAGGGCTTCAGCACGAAGGGGCAGCCGGCAGCGATGGCGGGGGCGATCTTGTGGCCGATGAGGTTGACGGGGAAATTGAAGGGCGTGATGAAGGCGCAAAGGCCGACGGGCATCCGCTTCCAGACGGCTTCGTATCCGTCGCCCCGGGGGGAGATGTCCAGGTGCATGTGTTCGCCGTGGATGCGCGTGGCTTCTTCGGCGCCGAGTCGGAGGGTGTCGAGGAAGCGGGAGACTTCACCGCGGGCTTCGCGGATGGTCTTTCCGACTTCGATCATGACGGCGTGGGCGAGTTCTTCGGCGCGCGTCGAGGCCTGGTCAAGCAGGGAGAGAAGCACATCGCGACGGCGGTGGTGCGGGAAGGTGCGCATGGCGCGGCGCGCCTCGAAGCCTGCGGCGATGGCGGCCTCAATCTCTTCCGGGCCTGCGAAGGCGAGGTCGGTGATGTGTTCGCCTGAGTGTCGATTGACGACGGCGTGGGTGCGGGCCGTCATGACCGGTTCGGAAGCGAGGTAGAGCGGATAGCGCGGTTGGAACATGGCCGTCGTCTCCTTCTCAGGATGCGCGGCCCGTGATGGCGTTGAAGCGCCGGGCCGCGAGCTCCATCATACCGACGGCGACGGCGAGGTATATGCCGGCAATGAGGGCGAGATGGAAGGTGAAGGCGACGGGCGTGAGGTCATCGTCGAAAGTGGGGATGGTGTAGGGCGTGCGGTCGCGCATGGTGGTATTCCAGTCGAGTTCGGCGACGGGCTCGATGAGGGCGACCATCCACATGAAGGGATTGATGATGAGGGTGGCTTCGACCATGTCTTCTGCGCCGCGCCGCCAGCCGCCCGCTGCTGCGAGCATGGCGAAGGCGACGATGATGCCTGCCCAGAGGGTGAAGGCGACGGCGAAGTTCATCACGGTGGCGGTCATGTTCTTACGGCACCAGAGACTCAAAAGGACGCCCTGGGCGATCAGGTAGCCGCAGAAGCCGGCGAGAAACATGGAGATGTGGAGAACGGGCCACCAGGTGGTGTTGAAGAAGATGGCAAAGACGATGAAGTGGGCGAGGAGGAAGAGGGCCAGCGGGATGATGCGACGGGTGACGCCGAGGAGTTTGCCCCAGAGGATGGCGCGGGGCGTGAGGGGAGTGGTGAGCAGGATGTCCCAGGAGCGGGACTGCTTCTCCTGGGTGATGACGCCTGTTGAGTAGTTGCAGGCCAGGAGGAGCATGAGCGGGAGGATGATCATCACCGGCAGAACATGCATCTCCTCATAGCGCCAGGGCGTTGCCTTGACGTAGTACCAGATGATCAGGCCGAGCAGAGCGAGGGCGGCGATGCGGCGCTGGATGACGCTGGAGAAGAGTTTCAGGTGAAGCTCTCGCCAGAGGACGGGGTTGGCGGAGACTTTCGGAAGCGGGAGATCGGCAACTGAGCCGGGGAGGTCGGCATCGACGTTGCGCGCCTTGCGGCGGCGGAAGGGGAGACGGGCCAGGAGGCGGCTGAACCATCCGGCAGCGGCGGCGGACTCGCGGCCCCCCACTCGCCGGCGGACCAGCGGCATGGTGACTGCGAGCAGGAGGAAGGACATGGCGAGGTTGACGATGTTGACCGAGGTGAGCGACCACCCCATGGCGCGACCCATAGTGAAGCCGAGGGTCATTTCCGCCAGGACGAAGAAGGGGTTGATGTGCCGGGCCAGCTGGAGGAAGCCGGCGCCCATGTTTGAGGAGATCCAGGGGAGACTGACGCCGAGGCGGTCACTGCTCCAGGCGTTGGCGGCGGCGACGGCGACGGGCACGAGGAACCACCAGGCGACGAGGTACATGTAGCAGACGCCGACGGCGGCCCAGGAGCGCTTCTCCCAGGCGCTCATGAGGATGCCCGCGGAGCCGCCGAGAATCGCAGTCGTCAGGGTGAGGACCTCGACGACGGCGATGCCTTCGAGCGAGAAGCCGCCGAAGACGCGCATGGAGAGGAGCATGGGCATGCCGAGGAGGATGAGGATGACGACGGTAGAGAGGCGGCTGACGAGTTTTCCGACGATGATCTGGGGGACGCTCAGGGGCGTCATGAGGAGGACGTCGAGGGTGCGGCCCTCGACTTCCTCACTGACGCAGCTGGCGGTGAGCATGGGGGCGAGGAGGGCGACGGCGACCAGCTGCAGCCAGCCGAGGGATTGCGTGAGGGTCAGCGCGATAGTGGATTCGGATTGGAGGAGACTCGCGACGCTTGCTCCGCCGGACCACTGCGCGGCAGAGGCGGCCTGCCAGGCGGACCATGCGACGGCGAGCAGAACGAGGAGGTAGCCGGCGCGCAGCAGGTAGGTGCGTTTGCGACGGGCGGTGATGCGGAGATCACGGGCGACGATCGGGTTCCAGAGCCACAGCGGAGCGCGGAGGGCTTCGCGCAGGGCGAGACGGAGCCGGGTGAAGACGAGGGACGGGGCGGCGGCCGGGGCGCTCACGAGACTTCTCCGCGCGTGAGACTGAGGAAGACATCTTCGAGTTTGACGTTTCGGGGCTGGATGGCGTCGAGGCCGACGCCGCCTTCGATGAGGGCCTTGGGGATGGCGCGGGAAACGCTCTGGCCGGGCTCACCCTCGGCGAGCATGACGAGGAGGTGGTCGTGATTCTGAATCACTTCCTGCACGACGGTGAGCTGGGTGAGGATCATCCTGGCGCGGTGGGGATCATCAACGCGAATCTCGTAGCCGCCGTGCAGGCCGCTGCGGCGGATTGCATCCTCGATGGTGCCGGAGAAGATGAGCCGGCCCTTCTCGATGATGCCGATCTTGTTGCACATCTCGTGCAGTTCGGAGAGGATGTGGCTGCTGACCATGATGGTCTTGCCCATCTTGCGCAGTTCGATGAGAAGACTGCGGATTTCGATGCGGGCGCGAGGATCGAGGCCGGAAGCGGGTTCATCGAGGAGGAGAACTTCGGGGTCGTGGATGAGGACACGGGCGATGCCGAGGCGCTGCTGCATTCCGCGTGAGAGGGTGTCCACCAGGGCGTTGCGCTTGCCGGTGAGGTCGGTCAGTTCGAGGACGTCGCCGATGATCTTCTTGCGCTGCCGGCGGGGAACGGAGTAGGCGGCGGCGAAGAAGTCGAGGTATTCGTGGACCACGAGGTCGGGGTAGACGCCGAGGAAATCCGGCATGTATCCGACGATGCGGCGGATGGCCTGGCCGTCGACGGCGCAGGACTTCCCGGCGACGCGCGCCTCACCGGCATCGGGCTTGAGCAGGCAGGAGAGGATCTTCATCGTCGTGCTCTTGCCGGCGCCATTTGGGCCGATGAACCCGAAGACGTCGCCGCGCTCGAGGGTGAGGGAGAGATCCTGAAGGGCGTAGACGTCGCCGAACTTCTTCTGGACGTCGCGCAGTTCGATCATCGGGCGCGGGGCTGGAGCGTCGGTCACGTCAGGGAGTCTCCGGCTGTTCTGCGGGGAGGTAGAACTGGAGGAAGGTGCGGTGGTGAATGTCGGCCGGGTCGATGCCCTCGATGGCGACATCGGGGGGCAGGCCTGTGACTTCCATGCGAACGACGTTCCATCCTTCGGGGACGGAGGCGGCAGGGCCGAAGAGGTGGAGCCAGGTTTCGTCGCCGTCCCATGTGCGCTGACGCTCGGCGTGCTCCTCCCATTCCTCGCGCTCCGGGGAACCGGGGCGTCCCGGCACGGGTTCCGAGGTCACTTGAATCCCTTCAGCCAGCACGTTGGGAGCACTGGTTTCGCTGTGGCGGAAGACGCGGCCTGCGTGGAGCACTTCGATGCGGTGCGCAGTGGTATCGGCGGGCAGCGAGGCGGTGAAGTTGAGCGTCGAATGATTGATGTTGGTGAAGTTCACCGTTACGGGCGGCCTTGCGATATACCCGCGATCCTCAACCCAGCGGGCGCTTCCCATCGGAATGCCGAGCGAAGCGAGGTTCTGCCGGCCGCCGGCCTGGATGAGGAAGACGCGATTCCACCCGTTGGTGTCGGGGTATTCAAACTCCCAGGGATTGACCCACGCGGCAGGGGCGAAGTAGCGCCCGAGCGGGGCGTCGGCGAAGCGGTATTCGCGGGTGACATCGCTCTGGATGCCGGTAATGCCGAGGCAGCGGGCCTGATCGGACCAGGGATAGACGGAGAGGAGACTGACGCGGTTGACTGTGAGGTTGCCGGTTCGCAGGGTGCGCTGGGCCAGGAGGATCAGACCGCCCGTGGCGGCGACCCAGACGATGGCGGTCCACCACGTCCAGGGGAGGCGGTGGAGGCGCTTGAAGAGGAAGTAATCCACCGGCCCCAGGAGCACCACCAGCAGGAGGATCGCACCGGCCATGATGTCGAAGAGGCCGCGGCCCATCTCGAAGTCGCGGCTGGCGAGGTCGAGCATGGTGTTGACGGTCTCGCGACCGCCGGGGTGGACCTCGGTTCGAATGGGGTTGTACACGTTTCTGGAAGCGAGGTTCAAGTAGGCCGAGCGAACCGACTCATGGAAGCCGGGAACAACATCCATCAGCATCCACCAAGCGACGGCGGAGGCATCGGGGGGTGCGGCGGGGCCGGGCAGGGCTTCCGGGGCGGCGCCGACGATGACGATTCTGCCGAGCCCGAAGGGGCCGACGGCGACGTTGGCGGCGTCGAGGTGCTGAGCAAGGCGGAGCGATTGCGTTGTCCAGCCCGCCTCGGCGGCATCCGGCGTGAGGGTGATGAGGCGCTGAGCGACGGGTGCATCGCCAAGCGGGAGAAGGGCGGGGCCGAGTTCGGCAAAGCGGCCTGGTGCGCCGGAGACGCTGGCCAGCAGGGCGTCAACCTCCGCCTTCATGGTTTCGCCGAGGTCTGAGGCGGTGGCGTAGAGGTCGATCTCGCCCAGTTGCAGCGGGAGGGTGCCGACGGGGAAGAGATCGTCAAACGCACCACGATCGGGCGCGGCCAGGACAATGAGCACACCGCCCTCAGAGACCCACTGCATGAGCGCTTCTCGCTGCGGGCCCGTGAAAGTGTCGCTTCCGAGGTCGCCGATGACGATCGTGCGGGTGTCTTCGAGGCCGATCCACTGCTGCGGAAAGAGGGCGGCATCGACGGCAATGAGCTCAACGTCGGCGAGGTCAGGGTTGGACCAGATCCAGCGGCGGCTGGAGAGGGTCTGGCGGCCGACGGTGAGGATGCGCTGGATGGAGTCGCGGGACTGGACGCCGACGGCGCCGAAGCCCGTTCCGATGGGAATGGTCCCGGAGAAGAGGGTGTCGCCGCGCTGGTCGCGGAGGGTGACATCCAGTTCGCCGATCATGCGCGCCGTTCGCAGCATGACGGTCGTCTGCGTGGTCACGCCGGTCTGGAGCAGCATTGGCGTCTGAATGGTGACACGGTAGAAGGAGTCCTGCGCCGTGGTGATGGCGAGGGCGGCGGGGCGGGGCGGCTCGGGTGTGAGGGTTCTGGGGGCGGAGGGGTCGTCCTCGATCCAGAGGATCTCGAAGAGAATGGGCATGTACCCGCATTGCGGCGCGGCAGTTCCGAAGGCGAGCCGGGCCGTGACGGTCGGTCGCGGCTCGGCCCGGGCGGGTGCGATTGCGGCTGAGAGAGACCAGAAGAGCAGCGCGGGGAGGAGGAGGCGGGTCAGTCGCGGGAGCGGGGCGGAGGTCATATGTAGGCTCGCCGGGTGTAGACCCACCACTCGGTCATCAGCACCAGAAGGCAGAAGCCGACTGCCCAGGGCCAGAGCGGCCACTTCTGCAGTCCGGCGTCCTGCGAGATCTGACCGGCAAGATCGGAGCCGATCACAAGAGTGCTTTCGGGAGCGATGTCGCTTTCTTTCACATCAAAGAGGTTGCAGGCGAACTGGCGCTCCCGGCGATCGTCGGCCCCGGGCTCGCTCCAGGAGAGGGTGTAGATCCCGGTGCGCTGAAGCGGTCCCCAGACGGTCAGGGTCGGGTCGGCCGGCGCGAGCGCGACGGAGTCGCCGCCGGGAATCTGGAGGCGAATGTCGGTGGCCTCGCGAGGCAGGCGGGTGCTGAGGGCCTCGCCGGGGCGGAGGGATTCGAGGGCGACGGCCTCGCCGAGACTCCCGAGGTACTGAACGACGTTCTGAGTGAGGATGACGAGGTAGTGGCTGAGGCGCAGCGTGCTCCTTTCGAGGTCGAAGGGAGCAAGGATGATGTGGGAGCCGGGCTCGGTGGTCTCGATGAGCAAGGGGCCCTCGGAGCCCTCGACCAGCACGGTTGCGCGATCGGAGGCCGTCACAGGGAGGTATTCGTACATCAGGATGTCGGAGAAGTAGTCGACGTAGCGATTGACCGGGTGCTGCGCTTCCCAGGCGACGGGCACATTGGCGCGCACCTCACCCTCAACCCGCGAAACCGTCGCAAGGGAGGCGGGCAGGGGGCCGAGGATGAAGTAGCGACCGGGGCCGAGCGTTTCGACGTTGACGGACTCCAGCACGATGAGGTCATACTGATCGGTTGTGCCGTCGGCTGCGTGCCGGGCGAACTGTTCGGGCGTCCACTCCTCAACCTGTGAAATCAGCGCGATGCCGGCCAGGGCGCGGCGGATGGAGAAGAGTTCTGCGCCGCTGACCAGCGCGACGCGGAGCGTGCGGGCGGGGGGAACGACGACGTACGCCCGGTTATCGGTGAGGAAGTCGTCCTCGACATCGAGTTCGACGCCGAGCGTAATGCCGCGTGCCTCTGTGAGGGAGAAGACGACGCCGTTCTGCCCGGGAAGAAGTCGGGGAGTCGGCATCGGAGCTTCGGGCGTCCGCTCCGCGGTGTCCTCATCGCCCTCCGGCGGCTCGGGGGCGGGCTCGGAGACTTCCGGGGCGCGAGCGGGGTCGATGGTGACGCGGGTGGATTTGAGCAATTGGTCGCCGGCCGAGAGCAGGACGCTTGCGGTGACGGGTTCGGTGCGATAGTTGGCGAGGCCGACGTAGATGGAGATCTCCTGTTGATCGTCGTAAGTGCGGCGTGCGGCGGTGGCGACGATGCCGAGATTACCGGGACGGTCGGCGGCACCGACGGGGCGGTATCGGGCAGGTGAATTGGTCACCTGCGTGGAGATGTCGGCGATGCGTCCATCGGAGAAGAGGAGGATTGTGGCCAGTTCGCCGACAGGTCGTCCGGGGCCTTCGACGTCAGGGTTCTGGGTGTAGGCGGCTGCGAGTTCAAGGGCGTCGCCGATGCGGCTGGAGCCGTCGGACTGGGTGATGCCCTCGATGCTTCGGATCAGCTGCTCGCGGCTGCCGGAGAAGCCGGAGACGATCTGCGCCTCGTCGGCAAAGGCGATGACCATGATCTGCTCGCCGCCGCCGGAGTTGAAGAAGACGCCGCCCTCCTCCATGCCTCGGACGTACTCGACAGCGAGACTCTTGGCCTCTTCGAGGCGGGAGGGCTCGACATCGGTTGCGGCCATGCTGGCGGAGCGGTCGATGAGGATGACGGTGCGGGAGGAGCGGGCGATGCCGCCGGTCCACTCCGGCTGGGCGACGGCCAGAAGCAGTGCAATCAAGGCGAGCAACTGAAGAAAGAGGAGGAGGTTGGGCTTGAGCTTCTGGAAGGGCGCGTTGGCCTGAAGGTCGGCAACGGCCTGGAACCACAGCAGCGTGGAGGGAACGGGGCGCTCTTGCCGGCGGAGTTTGAGGAAGTAGAGGAGGACCAGCGGCGGGATGAGGGCCGCGGCGAGAATGGCGCCGAGCGCGGGGGTAGCCCAGGTCATTTGAGCAGCCCCCTCTTTCGGAGGTAGTCCAGGAGGAGGACCTGCATGTCCATGTCGGAGCGGAGGACCATGTGCATCATCGCGCGGCGGACGCAGAAGTCGCGCAACTGCCCGCAGTAGGCGTTGAGGTTTTCCTTGTAGCGCTTGATGAGCGCGGCGGTGATGGTCACTTCAGAGATGTCGCCGTCTTCGGCATCGCGAAGTTTCAGGTCGCCTGAGAGGGCGTTGGTTGAGGCAGGGTCGATCTCCTGCGGGCTGAGGGTCTGGAGCAGGAAGGTGTCAAAGCCGCCGCCGCTGAGGTAGCGGATGCCTTTCTCGTAGCCCTCCTTGTAGAGGAAGTCGGAGAGGACGACCATGACGCCGCGTCCCTGCCGGGAGAGCGCGAGGGTGCGCATCGCATCGTTGAAGTTGCTGGGGCCGCCGGGGGTCTGCTTGAGAATCCACGCACCCATTTCGCGGGTCTTGCGTCGGCCGCGCAGGTTTGTGACGCGATCGACGACGCCGTCGCGGAAGGCGGCGAGAGTGACGCGGTTGTAGTTGACCAGACCGATGTAGCCCAGGGCCATGGCGAGGCGTTGGGCGAAGATGAACTTGTCGGGGTCGCCGTAATCCATCGACGTGGAGGCGTCGAGGACGATGTAGAGGGAGAGGTCTTCCTCCTCGAGAAAGAGTTTGAGGAAGAGATGGTCGAGGCGGCCGTAGACGTTCCAGTCGATGTAGCGGAGGTCGTCGCCGGGGACGTAGGAGCGGTAGTCGGCGAACTCGACGGACTGGCCCCGGCGTTTGCTGCGGCGTTCGCCCTGGAGTTTGCCGAGGAAGATCTTCCGGGAGACGACGTCGAGCTGATTGAGCTTGTTCATCAGCGTGGAGTCGATGAGGTCATCGATCCGCTGCGGGCGGGTCTTGCGGCGACCGGGAACGAGTCCGGGAGAGACCTGGCTCATGCGGCGGATTCCTCCGTGGAGAGCCAGGGGGCATCCTCCGGCTCGTGCGGAACGACGCGAAGGAGTTCGGCAATCACGTCGTCGCTGGTCACGCCGTCGGCCTCGGCCTCGAAGTTGACGATGATGCGATGGCGAAGGGCGGCAGGGGCGGCTCGTTTGATGTCGGCAAAGGAGATGGCGTAGCGGCCCTCGATGACGGCCATGACCTTGGCGGCGAGGATGAGGGCCTGGGCGCCGCGCGGGCTGACGCCGACGCGGATGTATCGGCGGGAGACGGCGGGTGTGTCAGCGCCGAGCGGGTTTGTCGCCAGGACCAGGCGGATGACCCAGTCGGTGACGTGCTCTGCGGCGACGACCTGGGGAACGATTCGCTGCATCGCGATGATGCGATCCGCCGAGAGCATTCGCTGCACTGTGCCCTCCGGAGAGGTCGCCTCGGTGGTGCGGTCGAGAATGGTGCGGAGTTCGCTGCGCTGCGCGTAGGGCACGATGATCTTGAGGAGGAAGCGGTCGAGTTGCGCCTCGGGCAGAGTGAAGGTTCCTTCCTGTTCGATGGGGTTCTGCGTGGCCAGGACCAGGAAGGGGCGCTTCATCGGGTAGGTCCGTCCGGCGACGGTGACGCGGCGCTCCTGCATGGCTTCCAGCAGGGCTGACTGGGTCTTGGGTGTGGCGCGGTTGATCTCGTCGGCAAGGATGATCTGCGAGAAGATCGGCCCCGGGCGGAACTGGATGGTGCGTTTGCGCGTTTCGGGGTTGTCAAGGACGACGTTGGTTCCGACGATGTCGGCGGGCATGAGGTCGGGGGTGAACTGGATGCGGGAAAACGGCAGGTCCAGGGCGTCGGCGAGGGTGCGCACCAGCAGGGTCTTGCCCAACCCGGGGACGCCTTCGAGCAACACGTGGCCGTCGGCAAAAAGGCCGACGAGCGTCTGCATGACGACTTCATCCTGGCCGACGATGATGCGGGCGATCTCCGTGCGCAGGGCGGCGAAGTCTCTGCGGAAGCCGTCGCAAAGGGACCGGGCCTGTTCGCTGACGGCGAGGTCGCCGGGTTGTTGGAGGGAGGGGCCGCTCATGGTGATGACGGATTCGCGGGCAGTTACGAGGGGTTCCTGGGATCTTCGGGCTTCTTGAGGGCACGCCGCTTGGCTTCAAGCAGGCGCGAGGTCGGGGAGGAGTCTTCGGCCTCGGGGGGCGCTTCGGGTTTCGACTCGGCGGGGGAATCCTTGCGGATCCGGCCGGCATCATCACCACCTGCCTCATCGTCGAGGTCGAGTGAGGGCCCGGCGGACTCTTCCGCGCTGAACCGGGCGGACTTTGCGGCCTTGACGCGCTGGGCCACCTGCGCCTGAACGGATTCCCGCGTGGTTTTGAGTTGGGTGAGCCCGGAGCCGGCGGTGGAGGCGCGGCCGCCCAGCATCGAACGGAGGGCGGCGGAGAGTGCGGGGACATCGATGGCGAGGCGGCGTGTTCCCACATCGAGGAGGAAGACGACGGCGGCGGCGATGGCGGCAAGCGTCCACAGGTCGGTCATGCTGCGGGGCGTGACCAGGCCCTCACGCTGGAAGAGGTCGGCCAGGGCGGGATCGCTTGGAAGCACACGGCCGCCGGTGCGTTCGGCGAGCGTCTCCAAGAGACGACGGTTGTCGCGGAGGACGCGGTACTCCATGCTGTAGGGCACGGGGACGCCGCCCTGCACGGCCGACTGCTCGCCGTCGGGGGCGGTGCGGGTGAGGTTGATGACGTGGGAGCCGGGCTCATCAGTTCGGAACTCGCCGCGCCACCGGCCGGGCCCGGTCTGCTGGAGGTTGAGGGATTCAGCGTTGAGGTCGGGCCTGACCATGACGCCTTCGACTGTTCCGAAGTTGGCAAAGTCGCCCTCGGGGGTGAGCGCCTCCACATCGACGATGACGCGGTCGCCCTCCACCTGCGTGGTCATCAGCAGGTTGGAGGGGGTGGAGGATCGCATGGTCCAGCGCACGACCTGCTCCCAGAACTGGGCAAACCCGCCCCAGGCCGCCCACTCCGTGCCCCAGCGCGTGGCGACGTCGGAAGCGAAGACGACGCTCTTGCCGAGACCGTATTGCCAGTGGGCCATGACGGGATCGCCGCGGGCGGACATGATCTCCGGGGTGTATCCCGGGCGCGGCGCTGTGAGGATGTAGCCGGTGACGGGCGGCAGGGCGGTGAGGGTGCGATTGAATGGCCCGGGCCTGCCTGAGAGCTGGTGTGCCAGGCCGTAGACCTCACCCTCGACGATGAGGGAGCGCCGGACGGTCAGCGCCGTCTTGATGAAGATCTGCGGCATCTGCGAGGGGTTGGTGGGGTTGTGATACTCGCCGCCGGTGGCCTGGGCGATCGCCTGCATGCGCTGATTGTCCATCGGATTGCCGTGGCCGCCGGCGATCACCGTCGAGATCGTGATGCCGGCCTGAACGAACTCGTTGATCATGGCGCTTGGCGGATCGGAGGGATCGCCGTCGGAGATGATGATGACGTGCTTCTGTCCAGCCGGCGCAGTCTTGAGTGCATCGAGGGCGAGACGCATGGAGGGAGCGAAGTCGGGCATGTCGCCCATGGTCATCTTGCGCACGGCGTTTGCGGCGGCGGTCTTGTCGCCGACGGGCTGGAGCGGGAAGACCCAGCCGACGCCGTCGCCGCCGCGGTTCCAGTCGAAGTCGATCACGCCGGCGAGGTCGAGACTGGCCAGGGCGTTGATGGCGCCGATGGCGCACTGCTGGCCCCAGTAGTTCCCCTGGGGGATCTCGGTGGAGTGCATGATGCAGACGAGCGCGCCGCGCGGCATCTGCCGCATGTCGGGGGGATCGAGGCGGACGGGCAGGGCCTTTTCCAGTTCGGTGTTCACCCAGCCGCCGGCGCCGAGGGCGTCGGGCCCTCCGAGCACGACCAGGCCGCCGCCGATGTCGTGGACGTACCGTCGCAGCGCTTCGTGCGTGCGGGTGCCGAAGGCGTGGGCCGGCACGTTGGCCATGATGATCGAGTCATAGACGGAGAGATCGAGCAGGTCGGCGCTGATCTCGTGCGGCGAGCGGAGATCGACCTCGATGCGGGCTTCAGTCAGGGCCTGGCGGAGGGCGGCCGACTCAAGCCCCGACTCATCGATGATGAGCACCTTGCCTTCACCGCCGACGACGACGACGGCCTCGTACTGGTTGTTGGTCGAGATGGAGTCAACGCCCTCCTGACCGGGATCGGGCTCGAAGTAGGCCTCGAAGCGCTGCGGCCCCTGCTCATCCATATTGAGGGTAACAAGGTGGGTGTTGACGCCGGGTTTGAGTTCGAGGCGAACTCCGGAGGCGTCGGATTCGGGGTCGAGGTCGAAGATCTCTCCCCCGCGCCGCAGCGTGAGCGTCCCGGTCGTCGGGGCCTGGGCCCGAATGATCATCTTCAGAGCGATGTTCTGCCCGCGGCGGGCAGTGGCGGGGGCGACGATGCGCTCAAAGAGCACCTCGTTGGTCAGGTCGAACTCGAGGGGCAGCACATCGATGGGCTGGCCGTTGGAGCGGGCCACGTCGGCGGCCGCGGTAATGCTGTCAACGTTCTCATTCCCGTCGCTGGCCAGCACGAAGCGCGTTGCAGTGTCGGCGGGAGCGATGGCCATGCCGAGTTCGAGGCCGGCTGCGAGATTGGTGGCGTCGCGATTGAGGACGGTGAGGCCCGGGTCGAAGACCGAGGTGGTGTCGGGCATGACGGTGATGCGGGAGTCGCCACCGATGTTGACGATGGCGAGGCGGTCGATGGGTCGGCGGCCGCGCCCTGAATCGGTGGCCTGGGAGAGGTAGTCGAGGGCTGCGGATTCAAGTTGCGGGCTGATGGACTTGCTTCGGTCGATGAGGAGGACGACGGTGAGTCCGTCGCCGCGCTCCATCCAGCGCGGCTGGGCAAGCGTCCCGACAAGCAGCGCCAGGAGCAGCAGCCGGATGCCGATGACGATGCGCCGCCGCCAGGGGCCCATCCCGGTCAAGCGCGTAACGCCCCACCAGATGATCGGGACGGCAAGGAGCAACAGCCATAAGGCCGCGGGACGGATGAACTGAATGGGGAACTCAGGCATGCGCGACCAGTGCTCGACTCCGAGTCAGATCCCTTGCCACAGGGCAAGGAAGCGTACGCAGTTGCGGCGCGCCCGTCCGGGCGGAGGGGCACCGGCTACCATCCGCCGTCATGCCGCAGCCCCTCCAGCCGTTTCCCCCGCGCCCCGGTGAGGTCATCTACCAGGTCTTCCCCGATCGGTTCCGCAACGGCCGATCTGACCTCACCCCCCAACCGGGCCAGTGGAACTGGAACGGCCGGCCGATTGCCGTTTCGCCTGACCCGGCCGACCTGTGCGATCCGAAACGGCATCAGTACACCTTCTTCGGCGGCGACCTGCCGGGGGTGACGATGTCGGTGGACTACTTCCGCCGGCTTGGCGTGACGTCGATCTACCTCAATCCGATCTTTCATTCCCCCTCGACGCATCGGTATGACACGGTGGACTATGAGCGCGTCGACCCGGCTCTTGGCAGCCGAGCGGATTTCGAGCATCTTGCCTCGTCGCTTCGGGAAGCGTCGATGCGGCTGATCCTTGACGGTGTCTTCAATCACACCTCCGGCGACCACCCGTGGCACCGCAATCCGGAGACGCGCAGGTCGCTGTACGTGACCAAGCGAGACTCGGACAAAACGATGACGTGGATGAACTCCGGCCACCTGCCGAAACTGGACCTGCAGAACGCGGCGGCGGCGGAGAAGATTTTTCATGTCGTGCGCTCCTGGCCGGAGGCGGATGGGTGGCGGCTGGACGCTGGCCACCTTCTTCCGGCAGAGTTCCTGCGACGTCTGAAGGAAGCGGCGGGCGAGCGGGAACTCATCATCGAAGATTGGCATTTCAGCGCGCACTATTTCGCACAGGGCCTTGCGGACTCGGTCACGAACATGCCCTTCCGCGAGGCGATGCGGACCTTCTTCGTCGAGGACTGCTCACCCGAGACGCTGCTGTCGCGACTGGGGTATTACATCGACGCCTATCCGGCCGGGGCGTGCCATCGCGTCTGGAACTTCCTGGATAACCACGATGTCTCGCGCTTTCTGCACGAGGTCGGCCGTGCTCGCCTGCTTCGCGCTTTGACGCTGCTGTTTACGTTGCCCGGCACGCCGATGCTCTTTCAGGGCGATGAAGTGGGAATGAGCGGCAACGGCGAGGCCGAGGCGCGGCGGCCGATGGATTGGAACGAAGCGACGTGGGACCGGGAGATCTTCGATCATGTTTGCGCCCTGATTCAACTGCGTCGGTCATATCCGGCTCTGGCCATCGGCGGCTATCGACCACTGGCGGCCGACAACCGCTCACGGACGCTGGTCTTTGAACGCTCCGGGCCGGGGGAGGATGCCTGGAAGGCCGCGTCGGCCTCGGGCTCGGCGATGCTCGGGAGCGTTGCCGGCGCGGAGGAGTCGATCATCGTCGCGCTCAATGACGGCTACCAGCCGGGACGGGTGCGGATTGCGGAGGCGGGGATCGACGCCGTACTGGAGCCGGGGCAGACACGGCTGTGGCGGCGTGGGGGTGAGGCGGGAGCCGTCGAAGTGCCGCTCGAGGGCTGAAAGCCCGCCGGGAGCGGGCGGATGCGCCGCTCCGTACGCCTATCATCACGGCTTATTCACCCAGGGAACCGGTTTTCGTGCACATCCGCAATTTCTCCATCATCGCGCATATCGACCACGGCAAATCCACCCTGGCGGATCGGCTTCTGCAGGTCACAAACGCCGTTTCTGAACGTGAAAGCCGGGCGCAGCTCCTCGACGACATGGACATCGAGCGGGAGCGCGGCATCACGATCAAGGCCTCTGCCGTCACCGTCATGCACGTACACCGGGGCGAGAAGTACCAGCTCAACTTCATCGACACACCCGGGCACGTGGATTTCCACTACGAAGTCTCCCGGGCGCTGACGGCCTGCGAAGGTGCGCTGCTGGTCGTGGACGCCACCCAGGGCGTACAGGCGCAGACGGTGGCCAACGCCTACCTCGCCGTGGACAACAACGTCGAACTGCTGCCTGTCGTCAACAAGATCGACCTGCCCGGGGCGCGACCCGAAGAGGTCGCCATGGAGATCGAACAGGTGCTTGGGCTTTCGGCCGAAGACTGCATCTTCTGCTCAGCCAAGACGGGCGAGGGAATCGCGGAAATGCTGGCAGCCCTGTGCGAGCGCTTTCCGCCGCCGCGCGACCCGGCGATGAAGCAGACGCGGGCGCTGATTTTCGACTCCGTCTACGACGACTACCGCGGGGTCATCGTCTACGTCCGCCTCTTTGACGGCGAGCTGAAGATCGGCGAGAAGATCCGCATGATGTCGTCGGGGCGGACCTGGACGATCACCGACATGGGCCGCTACACCCCCAAGCCGACGAAGGTGGAGCGGCTGAGTGCCGGCGAGGTGGGGTACTTCATCGCCTCAATCAAGACGCTCGATGACGTGCGTATCGGCGACACCGTCACGCAGGATTTCAACCCTGCGCCGACCGCCCTTCCCGGCTACCAGGAGCCGCTGCGGATGGTCTTCTGCGAGTTCTACCCCTCAAGCAGCGGGGAGAAGGGGGCGGAGTTTGAAGCTCTGCGCGACGCAGTGACCAAACTGCACCTCAACGACGCCTCGTTTACCTACGAGACGACGCACTCCGATGCGCTGGGCTTCGGCTTCCGCTGCGGCTTCCTCGGCATGCTGCACATGAACATCATTCAGGAGCGACTGGAGCGCGAGGGCGGTGTGGACATCGTGCAGACGCCCCCCACTGTCACCTACGAAGTGGCGCTTCGGGACGGCAGCGTCGTGCGCATCAACAACCCCGCTGACCTCCCCGACATGAGCCATGTGGCGGAGATCCGCGAACCGATCGTGCGAGTGGAGATCATCTGCCCGATTGATTCGATCGGCGACGTGATGAGCCTGTGCGAGAAGCGTCGGGGCGTCTTCAAGAACCAGCGCTTCGTCTCGGAGACACGGCAGATTCTCGACTACGAGTTGCCTCTGGCGGAGATCATCTACGACTTCTACGACAAATTGAAGTCCATCACGCGCGGCTACGGCACAATGGACTGGGAGCTCATCGGCTTCCATGCCGACGACCTTGCGAAGGTGAACATTCTTGTCAACGGTTCGCCGGTGGAGGCGCTTTCGTTTATTGCGCACCGGAGCAAGGCGGATATGCGAGGGCGGGGGCTGCTGGGGCGACTTCGCAAGGAGATCGACAGGCACCAGTTCGAGATTCCGCTGCAGGCGGCGATCGGCGGGAAGATCATCGCGCGGGAGACGATCAAGGCGGTGCGGAAGAACGTGACGGCAAAATGCTACGGCGGCGACGTGACTCGTAAGAGGAAGCTGCTGGAAAAGCAAAAAGAAGGCAAGAAGCGGATGAAGATGATCGGCAACGTGGAGATCTCGCAGAAGGCGTTCATGAGTGTTCTGGAGATGGAGGAATAGGCCCTTCTACTCATCCTTCGGCGCATCGTCGAGGATCGGAAGCGGCAGTGTGAGATTGCCATCCCAATATCGATCGCAGTCGAAATTGCGCAGGGCAAGGGCGGGGTCTGAGCGGATTTCAACCTCCCACTCACCGGGCTGGGTGAATATGTCTTCGCTGTAACCGGGCGCCGGCGTCAGTCTGATTCGAGAGGCAGACGGGAGCACAAAGTTGGATCCGCCGATGACATTCCACCACGCGAAGGCTGTCGCCACCTCCACGCCATTGCGTCTGATGCTGAAGATGAGCGCCACCGTCAACGGATTGCCATTGTCGCTCCAGAAGTAGAACGGGTCGAATCGAACGACAAGGTGCGGTTCGCCGGCCGCAAAGCTGATATGCGGTTTCAACAGGTCGCGAATCGACGCCGTAAGCCTCTCATCTTTTACTGGAGTGAGGTAATCTCCGATCGTCCCCTTTACCTCGATCGGCAGCATGACTGTCGAGTTCCAACTCAAAGTCCGGACCCGATTCACGGGCCATTGTGCATGTCCGCTTCGAATGAAGTGGGCGTCGAAGTAATAGGGACCACCGGGCGGGGCTGCATCCGTTAGCGTCACATTACCATCATCCCACACGTCGTGGGACATTGACCAACGGTGAGGAATGCGTGCGTGAGGATCGAGTCGAAGATAGGCGACTCGGTGAAAGCGATCATCAGCCGGTGTCAACTCCAGTCTGGTTTCACCAGTCCAGGGGAACGGCTCCAGCCACACAGTTGCCGAGATGGGAACATTCTCCGGCCACAGTGGCCGTGTGGACCACGAATGGGCAACCACTCTGCAGATGCGGCGGGAGTCAGGGTGGTTAGCTGGAAGATTAATGTAGACTGTCTCAAGCAGATAGTAGATTTCGCCATAATGACGATCCCCTCTGATACTGATGATCTCCGTATTGGTCCTTTCGAGACATCGGGTGACAAGGATGGTCCGCTGCCAGCCCCACACTTCATTCCGCCCGACGCGGCCTCGAAGCGAGCGGTACAGACTGTCCAGCCATCGGGGCGGCTTCCACCAGGGGGCGTCCTTCACATTGGCGAAGGAATCGGGGGTCGGCGGTTGCAGGGTCAACTTCGCGGGCACAAGATAGATCAGCACCGTCGTCGGAACTGCTGCGGCCCAGCCGTGATCGCGGATGTCAGGGATTCGGCGGACCTGGTCTGCCGCGATGAGCAGGAGCAACGAAAGCACGGCCATGCAACGGCGGGTGCGAAAGCGGTGGAGACTGCGTTCCGTGCCGGCGAGATAGCCGCACTCGTTGCAGCGCAGGCCTGCGGTGTGTGAGAGGTCGAACCAGCACTTGGGGCAACGCCTGTACCGACGGAATCGCTGCCGGACGGCATCGCTGAACAACGCCCAGGCAAGACCCGCGAAGGCCAGACCTGCCAGGAGCCAGCCGCTGAGGTTGAACCAGGAGTCATTCATACATCGCTCACGACAGGAAGAGTATCAGGTCTGACGAAGTCGGACCCGGTAGGTTCGCGGGCTCCTGATTCTGAAGTGTCGGAGAAAAGCAAGCGGGCGGGTCTCCGGAGAGACCCGCCCGTTGAGTGTGTGGTTGTCTGACCGTGGGTCAGACTGTCTGATCAGCGACGATCATTCATAGAGGTTGGTCGCCTCAGTCTCACGCACCGGGGACGTGAGGTTGTCGCTATTCATCTCCGTGGCAAAGCGGACGTCGCCGACCGACTCGGCCCGCACCGTGACACGCCATTCAGCCGCAGCACCGGCCGCGAGGCTGGGCAGCGGAGCGAAGGTGATGACGCGTCCTGCGGCCGAACCCTGCGTCGCGCCGGTGGCGGAGACGAAGGACAATTCAGCAGGCAGTTCGCAGACGATGCGGATGTTGTTGTCCGCTGCGGAGCCCTGGTTGGTGACACGGATGAGGTAAGTAGTGGTGGTGCCGACCTCAACGGGGTCAACCTCGTCAACCACTTCGAGGAGGATGGCGGGGATGCCCTCGACACGGGTCGAGCAGTCATCGCTGACCATCTCAGCACAGACACCCTGCACGCTGGCGCGGGCCGTGAGCGTCCCGATGCCGCTTGGCGTGTAGGTGACGCTGACAGTGCGTTCGGCATCCGGAGCCAGGGTTCCCAGGTTCCAGACGACGTTGGCGCCGTCGACCATACCGCCCTCGGATGCGCGGACGAAGGTGGCGCCGCCGGGGATCGGTGCGGTCACGATGGTGTTGACGCTGTTGCCGTCACCGGTGTTCTCAACCGTGAACTCGAAGGTGGCGTTGCGGCCGACGAACTGCCGTTCAGTGCACTCCGAGGAGATTTCAAGCACGGGCTGACGGACGATGGTCTCGACCTCCGAGGCTTCGGCTTCGAGTTCGCCGGAGGCCGCGGTGGCGCCGCCTTCAAAGGTTCCGGTGCGATCAGCCATGACGGTCTGGGTGAAGCGCTGGGTTTCACCGGCGGCGAGGGTGCCGACGGAGATGTTGACGCTGTTGCCGCCGGCAGTGGTGGTCAGGCCTGAGGGCAGGCGATCGCTGATGACGACATCATCAACGCTGCCGGTGCCGGTGTTGGAAACCTCGTAGGTGAGGATGATGGGATCGCAGATGAGGACCTCAGGCGTGGCGGTCTTGACCAGCGAGAGGGCGGGCTCGACGACGGTGGTGGCGAAGCAGAGCGTGTTGTTGTACTCAACGCTGAGGCAGTCGCCGCTGGCGCCGATGTCATCGGCACGGGCGGTGATGGTGATCATTCGGGTCTGGCGGGGACCGAGGTCGCCGAGATTCCAGAAGGTGTTGTTGGTCCCGCTCTGGGCTTCGGGCTCGGAATCGACGATCTGCTGGTTGTTGGTGCTCTCGAGGTTGACCGTGACGCCCTGGAGCGTGCCCTTGGTGAGGTTGGTCACGTAGAGGCGGTAGTCGTACTCAGCGCCGCGGCGGACCTCGGCGGGCATCTGCTGGTGGACGATCAGGGCGCTGGTGTCCACATCGCCTGTGGGGAAGGCGAGGCCTGACTGCTGCCATCCGGCGGGCACGTCGGGGACGTACCAGTCAGAGGATGTCGTCTGCGGCTCAGTGGTGCCGGTTCCGGGATCACGATAGGTTTCGCAACCGCTGATCAGAGCGGCGGCGAAGAGGGCGGCGATTCCGGATTTCGCGATCCGGCTCGCATCTGACGTGGCAAACATAAAGACCTCCAGGTACAGGTTTCACGATCCAGTTTCAAGTCCGGGGAACGACCGGTGCCTGTGCATCGGCCCGGATTGACTCAGCCTAAGCGTCTCGACGGCCCGAATCCGGACCTCGCCGAGTTGGGGGACGCGGCACGCTGCGGATGGGACGGTCACATGACGTTCATGATCAGTTCAGCAATGGCTTTCCACAACGATCTGCGGTCTCAATGCCGATTCGACAGAGCCGACGAAGCATGAAGGCTCATCCACACTCTGCGCACAAACGTGCACCACTAAGGTAGTGGGTGACGGTGGTCAGTCAAGTTATCAGCGTGGAAACGGGGATACATCCGCGAAGCACGATTGCGCGCGCGGCTTGTGCCATCATGCGAACAACTCCCGCATTGTGGACGGGAGTTGTCGGGCATGACGGCTACATCATGTTGTCAATTCGAAACTTACGGATTGATCTGCGTCAGCAGCACGTTGGAGGCAACGCCCGCATGGGCTGCCTGGAGCCAGATCAGCGTGGCGCGATTTCCGCCGGGCAGGGTTGTGTTCAGATTCGCCGTTCCGCCCGCATCGGCGACGGCAGTGCCGCCAAGCGCGGGGCGATCCAGCCCGAGGGTGACATTGAGGAAGGGCACGAAGGTGGAGCCCTCACCGGTGAGACTGTAGATGAAGTAGACGGTTTCGCCGGCTGCGGCTCCCTCGGCGGTGAAGGAGGCGTTCTGGCCCCAGTTCAGCGGCCCGGCGGAGAGTTGCAGGAGTGCCCCATCTTCCCAGAGGAGGGGGCGGTAGTTCTCCAGTGTGCAGCGCATGCGTCGGGCCTGCTCGGGAGTGAAATTGTTCATGCAGAGGTCGTCGGAGTAATCCATGTAGTTCCGCACGGGATCGGGATCGTTGCAGGTGGAGCGGCTGGTCGGGCAACCGAAGGCCGGCTGCGACTCGCGCTCCGTGTCGCAGATGCGGTCGGCGGTGGTGTAGCAGGAGGAGGTGCCGCAGCCGCCGTCGAAGGTGTGGAAGAGGCCGAGGTAGTGGCCGACTTCGTGGGTAACAGTTCGGCCCTGGTTGTAGGGCGGGCCGTAGGGGGCGTTCTTGCCGACGGTGGACCAGAGGACAACGACGCGGTCGGCCTTTGAGCCGGGGCTGCCGTTCTGTGGCAGGAAGGGGACGTATCCGAGGGCGCCGCTTGCGGTATTGGTGTAGATGTTCAGGTAGCGGTGGGGATCCCAGGCGAGGGTGTTGTAGTACTGGCCGCTGTCGTTGTACCAGGTGTCGTTGTTGCTGTAGGTGATGCCGGTGGTGGGCTGGCCGTCCGGGTCGGTCGTTGCGAGGTAGAACTCGATCTGGATGTCGGTTCCGGGGGCTCCGTTTGAGCCGGGGATGGCCAGGAAGTCCTCATTGAGGACGTCGATCTGGTTGTTGATCTGCGATTCGGGGATGTGGCCGGTTGTTCCGTTGGAGCGTCGGATGACGTGGAAGACGACGGGAATGCGGTATCGCTGGACGGAGGGGTCGTAGTCGTCGGTCGGGTTGGTGGAGTTGTAGGAGCAGTCGGCCGGGTTCTGGGGATCGAGAAAGTTCGGGTCGAGGGGGGCGGTGCCGCAGCGGAGGCCTCGGGAGCGGAAGTAGTCGCTGGTGAAGTAGGCAGTCCAGGAAGAGAAGACCTGCTCATCGGCGATGATGGCGTTCTCATCGGCGTGGAAGTGTTCGGGGGCGTTGTGGGGCTTGTCGGCGAGGGCGGGTGCGGCGACAAGGGCGATCAGAGCGTGGGAAATGGCCAGGCGGGCCAAACCGCGAGAGAACATGATCAGACCTTTCATAGGGAAGAAAGTGAGAATCGCCCTGCCAACCGGGTTGGGAGGGGATTCATTCCCGAGGCGGAGGGGATTTGGGGGCCTGTTTGCGATGATGGGAAGGACGGCAGTCCGAGAAAACGATCGCGGGCCGTCGACTGGCGACGGCCCGCGAGAAGATCAGGTTGCGAGGTCCATCTCAGGGATTGTCGTCGCCGGAGAGGATGACCCGGCCGCCGACAAGAATGGGGATCTGGGTCTGCTGGATCTCGACGACCTCAGACATGCCCCAGTCGCCGGTGAGGGTGACGTAGCGGGGGACGTTGTAGGCCGAGGCCATAGCGGTGCCGCCGCCGGCGCTGCTGAGCAGACGCTGGGGAGCGGGCTCGAAGGGATAGCCGGCGACCTGGCGATGCAGGTAGTCGGCTGCATTGACGATGAGCGAGCCGCGGAAGTACCGCATGCTGCCGCCGGTGCCGCCTGCGAGTTCCCAGCGATAGGGGTCGACGATTTCCATGATGATGTCCATGAGTTCGTCGGCCGCCTCTTCTTCGCTCTGGCGGGCGGTGTCCTCTTCTTCGTCTTCATCGAAGAACTGACCACCACCGCCGCCACCGCCGCCCTGACCGATGTTGGAGGTCTCCTGCAGGAGGGCGTTGAGGTCGAGCTCGGGGGCGTTGTCGAAGGTGGGAACGGAGAGGAGGAGCTCGCGGACCGGATAGATCATCACATAGCGGTCCTTGTCGAGCATGTCCTTGGTGCCGATCTTGATGAAGCCCTCGCCCAGCGACCAGGAGCACTCATCGTCAGAGGCCTGCTCCAGGACGAGTTCGAGGACGGTCAGCAGCGAAGTCTGGCGATTGAGCACCAGCGTGATGGCACGTTCCGGATCAAGCCCGTCGCCGGTAAACGAGGTCGGGTCCTGCCACTGCGTGAGGATGTCCACGTCGCCGATGGTGGCGAGGAACTCCACGACGTCGCGGAGGGGGTTCTCGTTGAACTCGACGGTGAGCGTCGTGTTGAGCATCTTGCCGTAGACCTCAGCGCGAGGATCAACGCGGCTCTCGATGGTCGGAGTCCGGGAAAGCTGGGCGGTGGCGGGGGCAGCCACCAATCCGAAGGCCGCAAGGCCGCAAATCAGAAGTCCACGTGCACGCATGAGCGCCTCCTTGATGGTCATGGGTCGACGGGGCGTGAGTCCGCCCGCTGCAATCTTATCGACCTTGTTGTACCCGGATAGACGCCGGAGGGGGAAAAATGTTCGCTCACGGGTCAGCGATGTTTCCGGCCTCGGCGACGCGGTCGAGGGCCAGCACGGCCTCGGTGACGGCCAGCAGGCTCATGGCGGAGGCGGAGACGGGCAGACGATCGCTCCAGAGACTCAGGCGGACGCCGCCCAGCGCCCGATCCGGGGCGGGAATGCGATAGGCATCGGCCTCGCGGATGCTGAGTTGCCGGAGAAATCGCATCCCGGCGGCGACGCGGACGAGTTCGGCCATCGCCTGGTCCGGAGGCGTGAGCCGGGGATCGCCCATGGCGGTTGCAAGGAAGGCGAGGGGTCGGGCGGAGTTCCAGTCGGGCGGGCGATCGCCCATGAATGCAAGGCCTCCGCGAAGGTCCGCTTCCTGGCCGGTCCGCATGCCGAGTTCAACCTGCACGGCCCAGAGTCGGGACCGAAGCGCGGAGAGACCGTCAACGGAGCGAAGGGGCTGGTCTGGTTCGAGTTCCAGTTCGGCCCATCCCAGCCAGGGCAGAAGCGAGGGCTGGATGTGGAAGTCGGTGGAGGACCAGGCGGCGTCGAGCGCAGCGCGTGTCCCGAGGGCGGCGGCGCAGACAGCGCGTTCGGCGGGGCCGAGATCTTCACGGAAGCCGGTCTCGGCGCTGAAGACGGCGTTGAGGGCGTCACGGCAGCGTGCGAGAAGACCGGAGAGTTGGGCCGTGGTTTCTGCAGGGAGTTCGGAGGCGGCCAGGACGGCCAGCGCGGCGATGGAGGGGTCGCCCTCGAGGTCGGCATTTTCCCGCTGCTGCATGGCGTTGAGCAACTCGAGCGCGAAGGCCTCGGCGTCGGCACGGCGGGCGGAGTCGGCGAAGTCGGCATGGCGGGCGAAGCGAGCCATGGTGAATGCGGTGAGCATCTGATCGGCCGCGTCAGCGATGAGCGGGTCGTACTGATCGAGGGGTGCGACGTAGGTCCCGAGCATTCCGACGCCATCGACCGAATCGGGCCAGCGTCGGGTCAAGAGGTGGGCGGCGAGGTCGTCGGCGAAATGGATGAGCTCGTCGCGGGTGATGTCGTTTTCAGGGACGGTCAGGGTGCCGCGATAGAGGAAGCCGGGGGGCTGGCCACGGCGGATCTGCGCGAGGTGGTCGACTTCGAAGCGCCAGATGCGGAGGCGGCCTTCGGCGACGGCGGCATCGGCGTCGGTGAGGATTCCGAGCTGGGTTGTGAGCCAGGAGAAGGCCTGGGCGGGGGACTGGTTGTCGCGGAGCATTTCCGCGGGGAAGAGGAAGGCGCGCTCACCGTCGGCGCCTCGCTGCATGTAGATGCCGTCGAGGCCGGGCCGGAACTGCTCCACGACACGGTCGAGCGAGGTGCCGCGAATGCGGCGGAAGTCGCGGGCAATCTGCACTTCCAGCGTCGTGGGGGCCTCGTGGAGCGCGAGGAGGCGATCGTCGGCGTCCACGCGATCGACGGCTTCGGCAGCGGCGGCCTCTTCGGCCTGATCGAGGGCGATGCGCATTGCGCGGGGAAGGGCCTGCGTGGAGGCGGAACCCTCGGGGGCGGCCCGAAGGTCGATTCCCTCGCCGAGCAGCCGGCCACCCCAGCGGATGCCGACCCAGACGCCGACGGCATCCTCTCCGAGGTCCCAGGATTCCGGGGTCTGCCAGTCCTGCAACCAGAGGGCGGCGGCCTCAAAGGCGCGGATTGAGGCCTCGGGGTCTGCGGCGGCGTGTGCCGGGCGGGGGTGTTGCGTCAGGACAACGGCGATGATGCCCGCAAGCCACAGGGCGACAGAACCGGCCAGGGGCCGCCTGCGGTCCGCATAGGGGTCGAATCCTGCCTGGCGGGGATGAGAGGGGTGTTTTTTCGGTCGAAGCACGTTGGACTCCGGGGCTGGCACGGGTCTTGAACTACACTCTTACGAGCCCTGAACTGCTCACGACACGCGGAGAGAAGACCATGTCGAGATTATTGGCTCCAACTCAGAACCGCAAGCGATACATCCTCCTGACGCTCCTGTGCTTCGTCGCACTGTGCTGAATCACTTCAGCCTTCCGGAGCCGGTTACTTCTGCCTCGAGTAGAGGATTTCCATGGTCCTGACTTCACGTCCGTCGGGGCCGGGCATGAACATCTCCATCGAATGATGATTTTCATCGGTGAGCCGGATCACCGATTTCTTGCGCATGGGTTTCCCGCTGCCGGGGTCGGTGAACTCGCCGACCATGGTCCAGACCCGGCCCGAGCCGTCAACATTGCCGGTCTCGTGCTGCATGACGCTTGAGGCGGTGTCGATCCAGAACCCCTCGAAGAGACCGGTTGTCTTGTTGAAACCCCAATATCCGCGACCCTCAAAGGCGGGGACGGGGCCGGGCTGATCATCGCCGGTGTAGTGTTGGCGGAGGAAGAGGCCGCCGAGTTCGAGCGTGTTGGTCATGGTTCCGCCGGAGACCATGGGGTCGCCGGGGGCCATCCACATGCGGACCTCTGCACGGAACGATCCGACAAAGGGTTTCAAAAGGTCGTGCTGCGGAGCGGGCCGCCGCATGGTTTCGAAGTCGCAGTGGGGTGAGTCGCTCATGATGTTCTCCTTCGTCTGACGCTCAGGCCCAGTCGAGGCCCTCGTGAAGCGTGTTGAAGTTCTCACAGCCGTCCGCGGTAACGGCGACCATGTCTTCGACGCGCAGCCCCCCCACTTCCGTTCCATACAGGCCCGGCTCAATGGTGAGCACATCACCGACGATCAATTCCGGGCCTTTGAAATCCAGGAGCGGCGGCTCGTGGACATCGAGTCCGATGCCGTGGCCGGTCCCGTGGACCATGGCGATCTTCCCCTGCGCCTGTTCATCAAGGCCGACGCCGAAGCCGTGACGGCGAATGACGGCGATGGCGGCTTCGTGGACGGCCTGGCCGGTGACGCCGGGGCGAGTTGCGGCGATGGCTGCGGCCTTGGCTTCGACGACGGCGCGGTGCATCTTTGCAATGGTTTCGGGAATGCGGCCGTGGACGACGGTGCGGGTGCAGTCGCCGTTGTAGAGGGTGGCACGATCGCAGGGGAAGATGTCGATGATGACGGGCTGACCGCTTCGCAGCGGACCGGAGCCGCGCTCATGACAGTCCGCACCCTGCGGTCCGCCGGCGACGATCGATGCGTGCTCATTGGCGTAGTTGCGCTCGAGGAACCAGATGTCGATGGCGGCTCGGAGGCGCTCGGAGGTGAGTGGTTGGCCCTCGTGGAGGAGGAGGCCGTTGTCGCCGACATCGGCCCGGGCGACCAGCTCGCAGGCCATGCGCATGGCCTCTTCGGTGGTGCGCTGGGCGGCGCGGAGGGCGTTGAGCTCGTCGGCGTCCTTGGAGCGGCGATCGAGGACACCCATCGCGGCGTCGTAGTCGACGGTGATGCCGGCCTTGCGCAGTTCGTGTGCGAAGATGAGCGGGAAGGTGCGGTCGGCCACGACCTCGTCGACGTGCTCGCGGCGGAGACATTCGGCCAGCGCCTGCGCGGTGGCGGTCTCGCGATCGCCGGAGAGGCCGGAGGCGGGTTCGTAATCGCGCGGGCAGGCGACGGCGTCGGCGCGGGCGTGTTGCCGCGCGCGCTGCATTTCGATATCGCGGATGATGAGGATGCGGCGCGTGGAGGCGTCGTCACCGGGCAGTTCGATGAGGGCGGCGGGATCGCCGACGGCGAAGCGGATGCGGTGATAGAGGGACTTGTTGAGGGCGGGGATGCCGGCCATGACCCTGGCGTGCGGCATGATGGTGTTCTCCGTGTGGCAGTCGAAGAACGGTACGGCGATCGGCGGCCGAGGACACCTACGATGCGAGGATGAAGGAGCGATGCGAGTGCATTTTCCGGGGGCATGTGCAGGGCGTGGGGTTCCGGTACACGACGACGCGGCTGGCGCGGGGGTTTGCGGTGACGGGATGGGTGCGGAACGAGGCGGACGGGACGGTGCGGATGGTCGCGGAGGGGGAGCGAGCGGAGTTGCAGCGGTTCGTGGATGCGATTGCGGAGCGGATGAGCGGGTTTATCGCGGATGCGGAGGTGCGCTGGGCGGAGGCGACGGGGGAGTGTGCGGGGTTTGAGGTGAGGAGGTAGGTG
>CAZPFK010000028.1:0-33991 GCA_964585855.1 uncultured Vicinamibacteraceae bacterium | reverse complement strand
CATCCGTTTATCCGGATGAATGGATCAAGTGAGTGGGAGATTGTACCCGGTTGCGCGGCGAAATCCCACCGTCGGCGCGCCGGAATCGCCGCGTTGCGGACCGAATCGTCCTACCCTTGCCGTCCATGAGTGAATCGCCCTCCAGTCTCCCGGTTCGCACCCGCTTCGCCCCCTCGCCATCCGGCCATCTGCACGTCGGCGGGGCGCGGACGGCCCTTTTCTGCCGGGCCTATGCCCGGGGCCGGGGCGGGAAGTTTGTCCTGCGCATCGAGGACACCGATCAGCGGCGATCCTCGGATGCGGCCGTCGCCAACATCTGCCGCGACCTCTATTGGCTGGGGCTGACCTGGGATGAGGGCCCGGAGTTTGCCGATTGCCCCGGCTGCGGAGGCGGAGAGACGGGGCCGTACCGCCAGTCGGAGCGGCTGGACATTTACAACGCGCAGATTGAGCGGATGATCGCCGAGGGCACGGCCTATTACGCCTTTGACACGGCCGAGGAACTCGACGCGCAGCGGCAGGCAGCGCGGGCGGCGGGGCGGCCCTATCGCTATGACCGGTCGGCATTGGCGCTCTCGAAGGCGGAGGTCGAGGCGCGGCTGGCGCGCGGGGAGCCGGCCGTCGTGCGCTTCCGGGCTCCGGAGGGGCCGGTGACGATCGTCGATGAGGTGCTGGGGGAGACGGTCGTGCCGGCCGAGGAGATTGATGACTTCATCATCCGCAAGGCGGATGGGTATCCGACCTACCACTTCGCGGTGGTGGTCGATGATGAACTGATGCTGATCACGCACGTGATTCGCGCGCAGGAGCACTACAAGAACACGGCCCGGCACATGCTGCTGCAGGATGCGCTGGGGTTCCGGCGGCCGGTGTATGCGCACCTGGCGGTGATGACCAACCTTGATGGCTCGAAGATGTCCAAGCGCGACAAGGACAAGGCGCTGCGGGCGGCGGTGAAGGAGCATGGGCTGACCGGGCCTCCTGCAGGCACGATCGCCCCGGACCTCTTTGCCGAGTGGCTTGCGGACAAGGATCGGCAGCTGGAGTTCGAGGAATCGCAGCGGCTGGCCGAGGCGCTGGGAGTGCATCTCCCTGAGATTAACGTCGATGATTTCCGCCGGTCGGGCTATTTGCCGTCGGCGTTGTGCAACTTCCTGGCCCTGCACGGATGGAACCCGGGCGAGGACATCGAGAAGTTTGACATGGCGTTTCTCGAGGAGCGATTCAACTTCGATCGCGTGCAGAAGGCGTCGGCGAAGTTTGACCGGGCGAAACTGCTCTCGTTCAACCTTGATGCGCTCGCGGCACTGCCGCCGGAGGCGTTTGCGGCCGGTCTTCGCGCCCACGGCGAGGCGAATCACTCCGAGTTCATGCGGAGATTCGATGCAGCGCAGTTTGACCTCTTTGCGCGGATCAACCAGTCCCGCTCCAAGACCTTCGACGACCCCTTCATCGACGGGCGCTTTTTCATCGTTCCTGACGAGTCGATCGAATGGCCTGCTGATGAGAAGAGCATCCGCAAGGCCATGACCGGGGGCGAGCCGGACGGTCTGACGCACTTGCGCCATCTCCTCCCGACGCTTGAAGGGCTTGCGGAGTGGACGACCGAGGCGCTGGAGGGGGCGGTGAACGGCTATGCGGCCGAGCACGCCGAGGGCAAGCTCGGGAAGGTGGCGCAGCCGCTGCGGATCGCCGTTTCGGGATCGACGGTCAGCCCGGCGATTTTCGAGACGCTGGCGATTCTGGGCCGACAATCGACGCTGACCCGGATCCGCCGCTGCATTGCCGCCTTCGAGGCGCGACAACAGACGGCGTCCTGACATCGCCTCGACTTCGGCCTTGAATCCCCACCCTCACACACAGCCACCGAGAGGACCTCTCGATCATGTCCCATGACTCTGACACCGCGTCTGCACGCCCATCGCTTGATTTCGTCCGCACCATCGTCGAGCAGGACCGCGCCTCCGGCAAGAACGGCGGCAAGGTCATCACGCGCTTTCCGCCCGAGCCCAACGGATTTCTGCACGTCGGCCACGCCATGGCGATCTGTCTCGACTTCGGGATCGCGGCTGAGTACGGCGGTCGCTGCCATCTGCGCTTTGACGACACGAATCCGCTGAAGGAGGAGCAGCGCTACATCGACTCGATCAAGGAGGATGTGCGCTGGCTCGGCTTCGACTGGGGCAAACATGAGTACTACGCGTCGGACTATTTCGAGCAGCTGTACGAGTGGGCCGTGGTCCTGATCCGCAAGGGTCTGGCGTACGTGGATGATCAGACGGCCGATGAGATGCGCGCAGCGCGCGGCACGCTGACGGAGCCGGGGAAGGCCTCGCCGTTTCGCGATCGCCCGGTGGAGGAGAATCTGAATCTCTTTGAGCGGATGCGGGCCGGGGAGTTTCCCAACGGCGCGCGGGTGTTGCGGGCGAAGATCGATATGGCCTCGCCCAACATCAATCTGCGCGACCCGGTGATGTACCGGATTCTGCACGCGGTGCATCCGCATGCCGGCGCGAAGTGGTGCATCTACCCGACCTATGACTGGGCCCACGGACAGTCGGATTCGATCGAGGGCGTGACGCACTCGCTCTGTACGCTGGAGTTTGAGGATCACCGGCCGCTCTATGACTGGTTCTGCGAGAAGCTGGAGATTCACCACCCTCAGCAGATCGAGTTCGCCCGTCTCAACGTCGAGTACATGATCACCTCGAAGCGCAAACTGCTGGCGCTGGTGCAGGAGGGTTTCGTCAATGGCTGGGATGATCCGCGCATGTTCACGATTTCGGGCTTCCGCCGCCGGGGCGTCTCGCCGGAGGCGATCCGGGAGTTTGTCCGCGCCTGCGGGGTCGCCAAGCGAGACAAGGTCATCGAGATGGCCTTCTTCGAACACGTGCTGCGCGAAGAACTGAACCGGTCAAGCCGGCGTGTGATGGCGGTCCTCGATCCGCTGAAGGTGGTGATCACGAATTATCCCGAGGGCAAAGATGAAATGCTCGAGGCGGTGAACAACCCGGAGGATGCATCGGCCGGGACGAGGCCCGTTCCCTTCTGTCGCGAGCTGTACATTGAGCGGGAAGATTTCATGGAGGACCCGCCGAAGAAGTTCTTCCGGCTCGGGCCGGGGCGGGAGGTTCGGCTGCGGTATGCGTACTTCATCACCTGCAACGAGGTGGTGAAGGATGCGGACGGCCGCATCGTCGAGTTGCGCTGCACCTATGACCCGGCGACGCGCGGCGGCGATGCGCCGGACGGGCGGAAGGTGAAGGGCACGCTGCACTGGGTCTCAGCCCGGCACGCGCTGACGGCGGAGGTGCGGCTCTACGACCACCTGTTCCTGAAGGCGGACCCGAATGATCTGAGCGAGGAGCAGGAGGCGGCGGGGCTTGACTGGCGGGCGAACATCAACCCGGAGTCGCTGCGGGTGATCGAGCAGGCCTTCGTGGAGCCGTCGCTGCGACGCGCAGAGCCGCTGACGCGGGTGCAGTTCGAGCGCAACGGCTATTTCTGTGTCGATCCTGAGTCGACGCCGGATCGGCTGGTCTTCAACCGCACGGTGACGCTGAAGGATTCCTGGGCCAAGGAGCAGAAGAAGTAGGCGGTTGCGGCGGATTACTCGCTGAGGGCCTGGCTGCGGGCCTCATCGCGGGCCTGCTTGGCCTTGTAGAGTCGCAGTGCTCCCTCCTCGGTGGAGAGGTGCCCCAGCGAGGTGTAATAGGTGTGGCCGCGCTGCAGGTTCCAGTGTTCGTACTTGAGGCCGATGTCGCCCATGTCTGGCCAGACCTGCTTGACGGAGAAGCACTGGGGCGTATCGCGCCGGACGAAGCCGCGCTGATCGAGGGCCTGGCCGACGGGAGTTTCGGGCCTGGTCCAGACGCTGACCTGGTCGCACTTGTGCCGCGTCAGTTCGTGGAGGGCGAAATCGGTGAGCAGGTCGATGACGTCGTCGCGGCCCGGAAGCGCCCAGAGGGCGTCGATGTAACCGATGCGCACATCGAGCCGGGTGATGTTCAGGACAAGGTAGCCCATGACCTGTCCGGCCTCGCGATAGGCGAAGCAGTGGAACTCAACCTGCTGGTCCTGGCGGAACTTGTAGTTGAGCCACTTCGAATCCTGCCAGGGGAAGATGCGGCCGATCTCGTCTCCTGGTCGCTTGGCGCTCTGCCAGAAGAGGTCGAAGTCGGGGCCGAAGGTTTCGACGGGGGCGAGGTCTCCGGTCATGGAGGAGGGGGCCTTCCATGACCTGGTGCGCGGGCCGGGGAGGATGGCGGTCAGCGCGGCGGAGCGGGTGGCCTTGCTGACGTAGGCGCGCAGGGAGATGAGTTTGACCATCTTGAGGCGTTCCCAGACGATGGTGTACTTCATCCGCTTGGTCACCAGGGCGCGCATGTGGGGCGTGGTGATGGAGTAAGTCAGGCGAACGCGAGGGTCGTGGCCGCCCCGGACGGTGGCCGCCTCCGCGGCGTCGGTGAGATTCTTGAGTGCGGCAAGCGATCGGCAGTCCTCGCGGATGGCGGTGTCCTGATGCTGGTAGACGAGGGTGAGCTCGCCGTCTTCGGCAAAGGGAACGGGGTTGGCGCCGATGAAGGCGACGAGGTCGTCGCCGTGGTAGGCCACGACGAAGCCGAGTTCGCCTCCGAAGGGGCTCTGGAAGAATTTCCAGTCCAGCCAGGATTCGGTGACGTGACGGCCGAGACACTCGAGCATGAGCCGGGGCATCTGCGGGAGGTCATTGCGGGAGAAGATGCGGACGTCAAGTTCCTTGAAGGGAATCTTGCGGCTCGTTGACTCCTGCGCGGCGTCCTGTTCGGTGGCCATCTCGGTTCCCTTTCGCCTCAATCACTCTCGTCACTGTCTGAATGATCGCCGCCGCCGTTGGAATCCGCTACCAGCTGGTGCTTGCAGAGTTGCATGTAGAGGTTGCAGCGTTCGAGCAGTTCATCGTGCGTGCCGATGTCGACGATGCCGCCGTCCTCCATGACGACGATCTGGTCGGCGTTGACGACGGTGGAGAGGCGGTGGGCGATGACCAGGGAGGTGCGTCCCCTGCAGAAGACGTCGAGGGCAGCCGAGATCGCCGCTTCGGATGTGGCGTCGATCATGGATGTGGCCTCATCGAGGATGAGGATGGAGGGATCGCGCAGGATGGCGCGCGCGATGGCAAGCCGCTGGCGTTCGCCGCCGGAGAGCGATGAGCCGTGCTCTCCGACGAATGTGTCGTAGCCCTGGGGCTTGTTGCGGATGAACTCGTCGGCATAGGCGCTCTGCGCCACTTCGATCACCTGCTCCCGGCTGACGTTGCTCATGCCGTAGGCGATGTTGTTGGCGATCGTGTCGTGGAAGAGGACGGTCTCCTGCGTCACAACGCCGATCTGGCGGCGGAGGCTTCGCAGCGTGACCTGGCGGAGGTCATGACCGTCGATCATGACGCGGCCGGTCGTCGGATCGAAGAGTCGCGGGACGAGAGAGAGCAGGGTGGTCTTGCCGCAGCCGTTGGGACCGACGAAGGCGTACATGCGACCGCGCTCGATCGAGAGGTTGATGTCGCGCAAGGTCGGGCGTTCGGCTGTGGGGTACTGGAAGTTGACGTGTTCGAACTGCAGCGTGTGGGTGAAGGCCGGAAGGTGGAACTTCTTGAGCACTTCGTGCGGGTCTTCGCGCTCCGGCTCTGTTTCGTAGAGTTCGCGGAGGCGGTCGGCCGCAGAGGTCGACTCGGCGATTTCATTGAAGAGGAAGGTGAATTGGCGCAGGGAGCCGGCGGCGATGGCGATCCCGGCGATGGCGGTGAGCATGCGGAGGCCGTCGCCTCCGGAATCCGGGTTGGAGATGATTCTCCATGCGGCGAAGACGGCCAGGCAGGCAAAGGAGATGCTGGTGATGATCTCGATGGTGGGCGAGGCGACGCTCTTGCGCCACTTCAGGGGGATCTCGGCGTTGTTGTAGTCGCGGGTGGTGCGCCGGAAGCGGCCCATCTCAAAGCGTTCCGCGGTATGCACCTTGACGACGCGCATGCCCATCATGGACTGGGTGATGACGCCGAGCATTCGTGCGGACTCAGCCAGGACGCGGCGCGACTTCTTGCGGACGGAGCGGCCGTGCATCTTGTAGTAGAGGGCAAGGACGGGCGTGAGGAGGAGGGCCAGCGCGGAGAGCTGCCAGTCGAGAACGAAGGCGGTGATGAGTGCGGCGATGCCCTTGAGGAGTTCGCCCATGGTCTTGGAGAGCATCGCGGTGTAGCCGCGGGCCAGCTGGTTGGCGTCGCGCAGCACCTTGCTGATCTTTTCAGAGATTGGCTCGCGGAGGACCTCGGCCATCGGCATGCGCACCATTTTCGAGAAGATCTTGATGCGGATGTCAGAGACCGCATAGACAATCAGCGTCATGGAGAGGTAGTTGTGCACCATCCGAAGCGCAGAACCGATCACCGACGTCGCGACCCAGAAGATCATCAGGTAGATGAAGCCGGTGAACTTGTCATCAGGGATCATCTCGATGAGGGAGTCGGGAATCAGCCCCTTGGCCAGTTTCTGGTCAACGTCGGCGAGGAAGGTTCGAAAATTCTTGCTCTCATCAGGCACCATCACAGTCCGCAGCACCGGGACCATCAGTCCGATCGATCCGCCGAAGAAGAATGCGGCGACGATGGCGCAAGTGATGGCGGTGTACATCCGCGCCTTGTACTTGGTCATGAAGCTGGCAAAGAACCAGAAGTTTTCCATCGTCGTTTTCGGGAAGTCCGTCAGCGGTCCCCGCGTCTCCGGGGCCGGTTGTGGTTTGTCTCAAACTCGCTCGCTTGCGGCGGGGTCAGACGCGCCCCGCAGATGGCGTACATCGTCCAGATAGCACCCGATCTTGCCCCCGCGCCATCCTTTGAGGTGTGATCCGGGGCCGCGTTCGGCAGGGGCGGCACGCGAGGATGCACCCGCCCTGGGGGAATCCGATACCCACAGGGGGCCGTATCATTGGCCGAGTCGGTGCGAATCTCCACGCGCCGGGAGATGCCGCCGGAGTGAGGGTAGCGATCTTCGACCGGATAAGCGGGAATCAGGCCGACTCTTTCAGTTATTATTGGATAAAGACCGCCGATACGACGACTTTACCACTGCCTTCCCGCCTACTCTGAAACCCCGCCGTCAGCCGACGTTTCCGGCCCGACTGCCCTGAGGATGTGATCCGGTGCCCAGGTACCTCAATGAAGCCAATCGCGTCGTCGTGACCGGCTACGGAGCGGTGACCTGCCTCGGGAACACCGCGTCAGAGATGTGGACGAATCTGCTGCAGGGTTGCGTCGGCATCAGCCGGGAGACCTCGTTTGATACGACCGGGCTGAACGTCAGTATTTCGGCCGAGGTCCATGGGTTTGACTCGATCCTGGCGCTCGGCCCGCACTGGGCCTGGCAGGGGGGGCGATTCTGCCAGTTGGCGATGGCGGCGGCTCTGGAGGCGCTGGGGCATGCGGGAATCGATTACGATCGCGGCGAGGCGTCGGAGGCGGGCGTGGTCATCTCCAATGCGCACGGGAACCTGGAGCCGCTCACGCCGCTTTCCTATCGGCGAATGCAGGTTGACGGCGGGTATGAGAAGATGGACTACATCCAGATGGTCCACGACACCCTGGAGTACCTCCAGACCCGTGCAGGGTGCTGCCCGGTTGACCGCGATCCAATTCTTCGCGGGTACTCGGACTTTCCGGCCACCATACTCGGCAGGCGTCTTCGAACGACGGGTCCCCAATTTACAGTCTGCTCGGCCTGCGTCGGCGGGGCGAAGGCGGTGGAGCGGGCTGTCCGCTACATTCGCCACGGTCAGTGCGAGATGGCGATCGCAGGCGGGACGGAATCGCTGATGGAGCGCAGCGGCATCGTCTTCCTCGACGCCATGCGCGCCCTGACGACGGGTGCGGACGACCCGGAAACGGCCAGCCGGCCCTTCGACAAGGGGCGGAGCGGTTTCGTGCTGGGTGAGGGGGCGGGCATCCTGATTCTGGAGAGTCTGCAGCACGCAAAGCGGCGCGGGGCCAACATCCTGGCCGAGGTCGCCGGTGTCGGGGGATCAGCCAACGCCTTCAGTCTCTTCGCTCCCGAGCCGGTCGGCGCCGGGCCGAACGGGTCGATGCGGGCGGCGCTTCGGAATGCCGGACTGGAGCCGGAGGTGATCGACTGCATCTTCGCGCACGCCACGGCGACGGCTGACGGCGATGCGGCGGAGGCGGAGGGCATCCGCATGTGTTTCGGCGACCACGCGCAGGAGATCGCGGTTTCCGCTCCGAAGTCGATGATGGGCCACGCCATCGGCGCCTCCGGGGCGCTCAATGCCATCAACTGCGTGCAGGCGATCGAATCGGGGCTGGTTCCGCCGATTGCAAACCTCACCGATCCGGAGGAGTTCGTCAAGGACATCGGCGTCGTCAGGGACCGGCCCTGCGAGAAGCCGATCCGTTTCGCGCTCAACAACGCCTTCGGATTCGGCGGCTCCAACGGCACGAACATCTTTGCCCGATTTGAGGGCTGAGCGGGTTGCGACGACCGCTCCTGGACCTTGAGATCGTCGATTGCGGCAATACGGGAACCCGCCCGGTCGTTAGGATCGGCAGGTGGCGTTCTCCCACGCCCGATTCCCGGAGGTCTGTCATGAACGTGCGCCCGATTCTGCTTGCCGGCCTTGTTTCTGCATCGATGGCCCTGACTGGGTTCGGACAGGAGCCGGTTGACGGTCCGTCACAGGGCGGGCCGCTGGCCGGGCCGAGGGTGGGCGATGCGGTCGTCCCCGGGGTTTCGCTGCAGTTTGCGGAAAATGCGATGACGCCGGGCCGCCGGCTTCAGGATGGTCTGGCGCTGTATTCCTATGTGGATGCATTGCGGACCATTGATCTGACCGAGGCGCAGCGCGAGGCGGCGATTGACGTTCTCCGCCGGGCACGACAGGAGCGGCAGGCCTTCGAGGCCGAGCATGCCGAGGAGATTCGCGCTCTTCGCTCCGAGGCGCGGCGGCGCGGCAGGACACGGGACGGAACCGTCACCGATCGGCAGCCCGAGCCGCCTTCCGAGGAGGGCGGTGAGATGGCCGACCTGCGCGGCCGATACCAGGCGCTGCAGGCGCAGCTGCCGCCGGAGGAGCCGTACATTCTGGAGCTGTGGGCGTTGCTGACGCCTGAGCAGCAGGTTGAAGTCGAGGCGTTTCTGGCGCAACGTCAGGAGGAGCAGCGGCAGCGACGGATGGCGCGGGCGGGGCTGAGCCCGGAGATGATGCCGCAGACGATCGACCAGATGCAACCGGGCCCGAGTGGAACTCGGGGCGATGCGATGTCGCCGGAGAATTCGTGGATGCTGCGCCGTGCCGGACGGATGGGTGGGCCGCGCGGGCGGCGTACAGACGATCTGCGCCACTGGATGGAGGGAAGTCAGGCCCCTCCGCCGCCGACGGCTGACGACATCGTCTTTGACGATGAGCCCTGAGACCTGCAGATGATCGGTTCGGGAACGGGATGCTGCGCCTGGTGCAGGTGATCGGCCAGAAAGGCGGGCACGCGCTCTTCGAGCCAGTATCGCGGCCGCAGAGGGTTGCGGCCGGAGACAAATCCGACGTGTCCGCCTCCCGGGGTGACTTCAAGTTCGAGATGGTCGGAGGCAGGTCCCAGTTGCAGCGGCAGATCGCCGGGCATGAAGGGATCGTCGCGGGCGTGGAGGAGGAGGGTGGGGACGCGGATGCCGTGAAGGAGCCGGCCGGCGCTGGTTTCGCTGTAGTAGTGGTGTGCGCCGGCGAAGCCGTGGAGGGGCGCGGTGACGCGGTTGTCGAAGTCGGTAAAGGTGCGCAAGGTGCGCACTTCCTGTTCGTCGAGGGCGAGATTGATTTCAACGTTCTGCATCTTCTCCAGCAGGGCGCGGCGCAGGGCGCGCATGAGGTACCACTGGTAGAACTTCGCCCCGCCTCGATTCATGTGCTCGGAGATCCGGGCCAGGTCCAGCGGAGGACAGACCGAAGCCGCCGCAGCCAGCCCGGCCTCGGAGCCAAAGCGGCCGAGGAAGTTCAGCAGGACATTTGCGCCGAGTGAGTAGCCGATGGCAGCGACGGGTGAGGACTCTCCGAATCGCTTGCGGACGAGGTCGAGGGTGTGTCGGAAGTCATCGGTCTCGCCGGCGTGGTAGGCGCGGGGGAGGCGATTTGTCATGCCGCTGCAGCCCCTGAAGTGCATCAGGACGCCCCGGAGGCGAAGGGAACCGAGGCGGCGAAGCATGCCGCGGACGTAGGGCGACTCGATCGACCCGCGCAGCCCGTGCAGGATGACAACGGTGGCGACGGCATCGTCGGCGGGCTCTACCCAGTCCAGATCGAGGAAGTCGCCGTCGGGGAGCTCGAGGCGCTCTCGCCTGGAGGAGAGAGGCCCGCGGCGTCGACAGACGACGGGCCAGAGGGTCTGCAGGTGGCGGTTTCGGCACCACCAGGCAGGTTGGAAGGACTCGTGCCCGTTGGTGTGCATCTAATGAGTCTATGCCCGATCGGAGTCTCCGAGGCCTACAGTTGGCCATGCATCTTGATCTCACCGGCAGAACCGCGATCGTCTGCGGATCAACGCGAGGCATCGGGCTTGCCTCGGCAACGCTTCTGGCCTCAGCGGGCGCGTCGGTCGTGCTGATGGCGCGCCATCTGGAGCGACTGGAGGCGGTGCGGCAGGACCTTCCCAATCCCTCCGGAGCGGCTCGTCACAGCACCCTGATGGCGGATTTCTCGAACCCCGCAGAGGTGCATTCGGCGGTTCAGGACTGGCTGGGGGCCGGACGGTCAGCGCACATTCTGGTCAACAACACCGGCGGTCCGCCGGGCGGCCCGGTTCTGGATGCGGGTCCGGATCAGTTTCAGGCGGCCTTCAAGGCGCATCTGATCTGCAACCAGCTGCTGGTGCAGGCGCTGGTACCGGGCATGAAGCAGGCGGGGTATGGGCGGGTGATCAACATCATCTCGACCTCGGTGAAGCAGCCGATTCCCGGCCTTGGCGTCTCCAACACGATCCGTGGAGCGGTCGCCTCCTGGGCCAAGACGCTGGCGTGGGAACTGGCCCCATTCGGCATCACGGTCAACAACGTGCTGCCGGGCTTTACCGACACGGACCGGCTCCGATCATTGATTGACGATCGCGCCCGGAAGACGAAGCGATCCACGGAGGAGGTTGCCGGGGAGATGATCGCCTCGGTGCCGGCCGGCCGATTCGGCCATCCCGATGAGGTTGCGGCGGCGGTGGTGTTTCTCGCCTCCTCGGCAGCGGGGTACATCAACGGCATCAACGTGCCGGTGGACGGCGGCCGGACGGGCAGCCTCTGAGAGGCGGTGATGATGGCGGAGACTCTGAATCTGATCGGCGGCGAGGATGTGCCTGCCCGCAGCGGTGCGAGTCTTGCATCGATCAATCCTGCAACCGGAGAGGCGTGGGCAACGCTGCCCGATTCAGATGCGGCGGATGTCGAGGCGGCGGTATCAGCCGCAAAGCAGGCCTTTGCCGAGTGGTCGGGGATGGGGGCCGCCGGCCGGAGCCGGCTGATGCTGCGGCTTGCGGACCTGATCGACGCCCATCTCGATGAGCTGGCGCTGATGGAGTGCATGGATACCGGCAAGCCGCTGGCGCTGGCGCGGCAGGTGGACATACCCCGGGCGGCGGAGAACCTTCGCTTCTTCGCCACCGCGATTCTGCATGATTCATCGCAGGCAACACTCTTTGATCGCACGGGCGGCCCGCAGGGGGCGGCGGCCGGCTCCGGCGGGGCGCTGAACTACACGCTGCGCTGCCCGCGCGGCGTTGCGGGGTGCATCTCGCCGTGGAATCTCCCGCTGTATCTCTTTACCTGGAAGATCGCCCCGGCCCTTGCGACCGGCAACACCGTCGTTGCGAAGCCCTCGGAACTGACGCCTGCGACGGCCTTCCGCCTCGGGCAACTGACGCGCGAGGCCGGGTTCCCCCCAGGGGCGCTGAACATCGTGCATGGGACTGGCGCGAAGGTCGGGGCGGCGATCGTGGCGCACCCGGAGGTGCCGACGATCTCGTTTACGGGCGGGACGGCGACGGGCCGGGCGATCAGTTCCGTGGCGTCGCCGATGTTCAAGCGGCTGTCGCTTGAACTGGGCGGGAAGAATGCCAACGTCGTCTTTGCCGATGCGGATTTCGAGAAGGCGGTGCCGACGGCGGTTCGGGCGTCCTTTACGAATCAGGGGGAAATCTGCCTGTGCGGCTCACGGATCTACGTGCAACGGGAACGGTTCGAGGAGTTCCTGGAGCGGTTTCTCGATGAGACGCGGATGTGGCGCGTCGGCGATCCGATGCAGGAATCCACCCGGGTCGGGGCGCTGATCTCGGCGGCCCATCGCGAGAAAGTGGCCTCTGCGGTGGAGCGGGCACGCGGGCTTGGGGCGAGGGTTCACTGCGGCGGCGCAGCGCCGGACCCGGAGTCGCTGCCGCAGCGGTGTCGAAGGGGGTTCTTCTACGAGCCGACGGTGCTGACGGGGCTGGACCCGGGTTGTGCGGTTGAGCAGGAGGAGATCTTCGGGCCGGTGGTGTCAATCACACCATTCGGGAGCGAGGAGGAGGCGATTGCGCTGGCCAACGGGACGCCCTATGGCCTTGCGGGGATGGTGTGGACGCAGAATGTCTCCCGTGCCCATCGCGTGGCGGGGGTGCTTGAGGCGGGGGTGGTGTGGGTGAACTGCTGGCTGGTGCGCGACCTGCGGACGCCCTTTGGGGGGATGAAGCAGAGCGGGGTGGGCCGGGAGGGGGGCTGGGAGGCGCTGCGGTTTTTCACCGAGGCGCGGAATGTCTGTGTGCAGATGTAGGTGAGGTTCCGCCCATGTCCAGTGACGGACGATTCGACAGTTCCAGCGCGCCGGAACCCGTCGGCGCATACCCGCATGCGCGGCGGGTCGGGGACCTGCTGTTTCTCTCCGGAGTCGGGCCGCGCAAGCGCGGAAGCAGGGAGATTCCCGGCGTAACACTCGATGCGGAGGGCAACATTCAGTCCTACGACATCGAAGCGCAGTGCCGGTCGGTCTTCGAGAATGTGCGCACAATCCTTGAGGAGGCGGGCTCCTCGTGGGACCGCATCGTCGATGTGCTGGTGTTTCTGACGGACATGAAGCGGGATTTTGCCGCCTACAACCGTCTCTATGCGGAGTACTTCCGGGACAATCAGCCGACGCGGACGACCATCGAGATCAATGCGCTGCCGACGCCGATCGCCATCGAACTGAAGGTGATTGCAACCATCGACGCGTGAATCTCAGGGTTGCGCTGCGGCAGGTCGGGGCCATCTCCGCAGTTGGAGCGTCGCCTCGATGATGTGGGCCGACTCGTACTCCTGCACGAAGTGGCCGCCGGTCGGGCTGATCTCAACGTGCGCGACGGCATCGGGATTCCAGCGGGAAAGGAAGATCGAAAGCGCGGGGTAGACCTTCTCGCCGTTGTCGAGGCAGAGGTCGCGGCCGTCAACTCGCTCACAGACCAGATCATCGGGGCAGGTCGGCACGCGCGTCTCATCGCAGATCAATGTGCCGAACCACTTGTCCTGCTCGCCGAAGAGGAAGGCCGCGGGCTTGTTTGCCATCGTGTCCAGGGCGAGCTCGACCTCCTCCATGAAGGATGGGTCCTTGACCATCCACGGGTAGAAGCGGTTGGTCGGCTGCATGGCGTCGCGGCTGAGCGGCTCCCCGGTCTTGAGGTCCAGGAAGGGACCCCAGTAGGCATTGCGGACGGCGAGGAACTCGGGAGAGCCCGGCGGGCCGTAGAGGCCTGCGAGGGTATTGCCGACGCCGCGCGGAACGGTTCCGGAGGTCAGGTAGAACTCGGAGTTGACGACGTTGTCGGTCTGCCAGTCGGCGGCGTGGTGGAAGTAGGGGTGCAGGTCGTTGTGAATGACCCAGGCCCAGGTGTTGAGGATCACGCAGGCGTCGATGCGCTCCGGCATGCGCGCTGCGGCGTGCAGGCCGATCGGGCCTCCCCAGTCCTGCATCATCAGGGTGATGTTGGTGAGGTCGAGGCCTTCGATGAAGTCGGCCATGACGTCGGCATGGGAGCGGGCGGAGTAGGTGAAGCCGTCCGGGTCGGGCTTGTCGGAGAGGCCGAAGCCGAGGAAGTCGACGCCGATGGTGCGATAGCCCTCGTTGAGCAGGCCGAGGGCGATGTCGCGGTAGAGGAAGGACCAGGTCGGGTTGCCGTGGAGCATGAGGACGGTTCCCTTCGGCGGATGCGCGGTCGGCCCCTCGTCGAAGTAGTGCACGAGACCCGAGCCGGAGTCGAAGCAGCGGTCGGTGAAGGGGTAGAGGGTGCGGTCAACCTCAAAGGCGGGCGTCCAGTCGGGGGGACACTCCTGTGCGGAGACGGCCGACGGAGTGAGCAGAGCCGGTGCAAGAAGCATCAGCGCAATGCGGTGGAGGGAGAGCATGGCGGCGCTCCTGTCGTGAGCGAGTGGGGGGCCTGCGAAGCGAAAGCGGGCTCGACCATTCCTGGCCGAGCCCGCAAGGGTGTTGGAGCGTCCGGCGTGCCTCCCTGCCAGGAGGGCGGCCGTGCCGGGCGGGATCAGTTGACGGTTCCGGTGTAGACGTTGGAGGTGTTGTTCACTTCCGCGGCCTGCACCCAGATGGGACCGGTTGCCAGCCCGTTGGGGATGGGCAGTGTGAGGTTGACGTCGCCGTTGCTGTTGGAGACGGCGGTCGTCGCCAGCTGCGGGTTTGCGAGATCGACGGTGACGTTGAGGAAGGGCACGTTGGTGCTGCCCAGCCCGGTGCGGCTGTAGCCGAGGTAAACCGTCGAGTTGGCGGCGGCGCCGGCGACGGTGATGTTGCTCTGCTGTCCGCGGACGATCTGATCGATGGAGAGAACCATCGACTTGTCGGAATCCACGCGGCCGACCCAGGTTCGCCAGTTGGTGCCGGTCTGGTTGTACTCGTTGTGGCTCCAGAAGACGCCCGGATCAACGGGGTCTTCATCAAGTCCGGAGTAGTCGCCCCAGCGGCCGCCGGTGTGGAAGCTGTCGCTTTCCTTGAGGCGGGACTCGGTGCGCACGGTTCCGGCGGGGTCGCCTGCCTTGTGGACAAAGCGGGAGATGAAGGGGTAGTCAGCCGATGAGGAGCGACTGCAGGTAATCACGATGTCGCCGTCATCGGAGACGCCGATGTCAGGGAACCAGGAGTACTGTCCGGCACCGGGGTTGATGGTTCCGCTCTGGACGAGGGAGGGGTTGCTGCCGCTGGCGGGCCAGCCGTTCATTTCGATCTCGTACCAGCGCACGCGTGCGGTGTTGTTTTCACCGATGGTGTGCACAAGGTAGAGGCGACCGTTGCGGTAGACGCCGTGCTTGATGCGGTAGTCGATGGTGTCGAGGCGGTTGCTGGAGCCGAGCTGAACGGCATCCGGGGGCTGAGAGTAGCCGGGGACGGGCAGTTCGAAGGAGTTGAGTGTGCGTGCGCCGAGCGGATCGCGCAGGGCGTAGAGGCGGATGTGGTTGTTGCTGCTGTTCCAGGCGGTGCCGAAGTACTGCGCCGGAGCACTGGCGTCATAGGAAGAGTTCACCGAGGCGGTGGAGAGCAGACTGCTGCTGGTCTGGCGGGTCCGGAGGGTGACCGGATCGCCGACGAGCATGGGGGCCTTCTCGAAGATGTGGATGACGTTTCCGCCCCCGCCGAAGTAATCGGCGGTGATGTAGTAGGCCTCCTCGCCGACGCCGAGGTTCTCGAAGTCCACGAAGCCGCCGACGGAATCAACGTTGACGCCGTACTTGTGCCAGCCGTCGAGGGGATTGCTGGTCTGGGTGACGGCGATGTTGAGGATGTCGAGACTGCCGTTGTGCTCGGCCGTTGCGATCACGAAGCGATCGGAGAAGCGGTCGTATACGGCGACGGGGTCGAAGACGAAGTTGTTGGCGCCGACGGGGCGGAAGAAGTCTTCAAGCAACTGGTGGAAGACTTCGGTGCCGTCCTTGAGGTGTACCTTGATCTCCATGTTGACGACGGTGACGATGTGCTCCGGACCGACGGCGAGGTCGGGGTCCGGGGGCTGCCAGGGCGTGGTCTGGAAGGAGAGGAAGCCGAAGTCTGGTCCGGCGGCGGCCAGGTCGAGTTCGGGGTCCTGGGGCACCCAATCGGGGTTGAAGTCCGGCGGGGCGACCTGCTCGTGAGTCAGGTCGGAGCCGGCTGCAAGGGCCTCGACGGGAGCGGGCTCTGCGACGACCATTTCCATGGGCGAGTAGACGGAGAGGGCAATCCCGCTGCCGTCCCCGTCGGTGTCTCCGATCCAGGTGGCGGCATAGCGGCCGTCGGTGGTCCAGGCGGTGCGGACGGCGTTGGAGCCGGCGACGAGCATCTGCTGGCCGGTGGCGAAGCCGTTGACCTGCATGGGTTCGCCCAGGGGAGCGCCGGAGGCGTCGAACTCGCGGGCGTAGATGTCGCCGTTGCGGCGGGCCGAGAGTCGCCCGTCGTTCTCGACGGTGGTCTTGGCTTCGTGGACGTTGTAGGAGACGAGGAATCGACCGTCGGGCTGGACGGCGATCGAAGCGCCGCTCATCCACTCGCCCTCGTGAGCGACTTCGACGGCCTCAGAGAGGGGGGAGCCGTCGGCGTTGAAGACGCGGGCCATGACCGAAGCATCCTGTGCTTCGTTGATGACCTGCACCCACGCGGCGACGATGCGGCCCTTGGCGTCCACGCCCAGGCTCGGCTCCATCACTGAGACGCCCGAAGCGCCCTCGGCGAGGGTGAAGGACGGGCTGACGCCCTCGGCGGTGACGAAGGCGGCGTGCAGGGAGCCGGGCATGGCTTCGGCGTCAATGCCGGACCAGGCGGCGAGGAAGCGGCCATCGGCGGTCGCGGCGGCGCTGACGTAGGTGATCATGCGGCCGTCGGCTTCGGCGAGGTCGAACTCATTGGTCGTCGGCTCGCCCTGAGCGTTGAAGAGGCGTGCCCGTGCGACGACCTTTCCATCGTCACGGGTCGTGCGCCAGGCGACGAGAACCTCGTTGTCGGAGTTGACGGCGATGGTGGGGTCAAGCTGATCGCCCTGCGTGTGCTGGTTGACGATGATCTCGTCAGCGACGGGACCGAAGCTGCCGTCGGCGGTGACGCCGAACTTGCGGAGAATGATGCCGGAGCGATTGCCATCCTGGAAGTCGCTCTGCCAGACGCCCCAGGCCGAGCCGTCGTTGTCAAAGGCGATGGCGGGGTCGGTCTGTCCGCCCTTGGCGAAATCATTGAGGCGGAACTCGGAGCCGACGCGGCGGCCGAGGGCGTCGAAGTACTGGCCGACGACGCCGTAGGTTCCGCGTTCCTGCCGGCGGCTGTCCCAGGCGACGAGGAAGTCGCCGGAGGGGGAGGCGGCCAGTGTGGCGTTGCCCTGGGTGCTGGAGGTGAAGGCGTTGATGCGGCCTTCGACGAGTCTCATGGATTCGAAGGCGGCAGAGGCGCCGACGGCCTCGGCGTCGTTGATGTCGGCGGCTGCGGTGAGGGTCCTTGTCTTCTCACCGTGGGCGCAGCACTGGCCTGAGGCGTATGAGCCGAGGGCCAGGGATGAGAGGGCGGCACCAAGGAGCAGTGTCCTTGTGCGTCCGGGGGTGAATTCGAATCGATTCTCTCCACGCATGATGCTCAACTCCTGTTGCAGGGACGGATAGGACAGCGACGGGGCGGACCCGGCCAGAAAGACACATTTCCGCAGAGGCGGTGTGGCATGCGGTTATACCTGATGAACCGGGAAACCGCCAGCCTTATTCGCACAGTTGCGAGGAAAGGGGGTTCTCGGACGCGCGGGGTCAGACGCCCCGGGTCTGCGGATCCCAGATGAACTTGTGCAGCTGCGGCTGGAGGCGGACCTGCCAGAGGTTGTCTTCGAGCATCCACGCCGCCAGATCCCGAAGCGGGAGGGCGGGGCAGCCGGCGATTTCCAGCCCCCGCGGCTGCTCAAAGACGGCCGAGAAGAGAACGGCGGCGACGCGCTCGGTGAGGCGGTGTTGGCGGGTGAGGTCCCGTGCCCACTCGTAATCGGCCCGGCTGGTGATGACGAACTTCACTTCGTCGGCGGGTCGCAGGTTGTCGAGGTTGGAGAGGAGATTGCGGTGCTGCTCGCCGGAACCGGGGGTTTTGAGGTCCAGAATGCGGATGACACGGGGATCGCAGGGAGCGATGTCGCAGGCGCCGCCGGTTTCGAGCAGGACGGTGCGGCCGGCGTCGCAAAGGGCGGTCATGAGGGGGTGGACGGCGGGCTGGAGGAGGGGCTCCCCGCCGGTGATCTCGACGAGGGGGGTGGGGATGGCGAGAATTTCGGCGAGGATGTCGGCGATCTCGCGGGGTTTTCCCTCCCGGAAGGCGTACTCGGTGTCGCAGTAGGTGCAGCGGAGGTGGCAGCCGGTGAGTCGGATGAAGATGCAGGGGAGTCCCGCGCGGGTGGATTCGCCCTGGATGGAGTGGAAGATTTCGTTGAGGATGAGGCGGTCGGGCATGGGGGCGTTGGGTCGCTATGTCGCTTCGTGGGCTGGGTTTAGGGTCGTCTGGGCGATTCCTGCGGTGGTTTGGCAAAAGGGCTATTGCAAAAGCGTCGAGAAGGGTATGATTGTCGGTAAGAGGTCAGCCACTGTCGGCTGACCATGTCTGGTTTTGCGGTGATGCCCACTAGTGCCCCAGGCGTTCGGTGGCTTCACGTGCCTGGAGACGTTTCGATGAGGATCTATGTTGGGAACATGAATTTCAAAACGACCGAGGACTCCCTCCGCGCTCTGTTCGAGGAGCATGGAGCCGTGGACGAGGTGGCGGTGATCACCGACCGGGCAACGGGTCGGCCGCGCGGGTTCGGTTTCGTCACGATGAGTGACGATCAGGCTGCACGGAATGCGATCGAGGCCATCAACGGCATGGAGTACGAAGGCCGCACGCTGACGGTGAATGAGGCGAAGGCCCGCACCGAGCAGATGGGCGGCGGCGGCGGCGGAGGCGGCGGCCGCGGTCGAGGCGGCGGCGGGTACAACCGCGATCGCCGGTATTGAAGCGACGCAATCTGATTGAGAAAATCAGGCCGACCTCCGGAGCGATCCGGAGGTCGGTATCTTTTTCGACTTTGCTGATCCAGAATCGGGTGAATGGATCACTCGACGGTGTACTGACCACGGGCGACCTTCCTGAAGGTTCCGGGGTTCTTGATCAGCGTCTGGTTGACGATGGTTCGGAAGGTTGAGGAGGAGGACTTGTAGCCGGCCTTCTTGACGGCGGCGGCGATCTCGGTGACAGAAAGCGTCCTGCCCTTGAGGACTTTCTGCATGGCTTCCTGCAGCGTCATCTTGTTCTTCGGGCGCTTGCCGATCTTCTTGCCCGTTCCGGGGGGGCGGCCGCGGCGTCCGGTCTTCTTGCGGCCCGGGCCGCGACGACCGACGCGGCTGGAGGCGGGGGCGCCGCCGAGCATGTTGATCTCATCGTTGAGCGAGGCGAGTTCGGATTCCAGCGTCTCCCGCCGGGCCAGCAGGGAGGCGAGGTCGTGCTGACGGCGCTGCAGTTCCTTCTGAAGGTCGAGTGTCGAGACGGCTGTAAGAGCGCGTTTGGCCATGGCATTCCTTACATAACAGATAGTTGATGGTCAGACAAGGTAGAAACAACGAGGGTGCGATCGTAGACGTTGTTTACGCGTGCGACAACGGGTCATGCACATCCTGCTAACTAAGATGAAACCCAGACCTGTGCGGGCATGAAGAAACCGGAAGCGATGCTTCCGGTTCATTTCGGTTCCTGTTTGTATGCGACGGCGGTCAGGCCTTGATGCCGGTGATCTCAACCTTGAGATAGGGCTGGCGATGGCCGACCTTGCGCTTCGAACTCTTGCGGCGTCGATATTTGACGATATCGAGCTTCTCGCCCTTGACGGTGTCGAGCACCGTGGCTGAGACGCTGGCGCCCTTGACGTAGGGGTGACCGATGGTGGCCTCTCCCTCATCTTCGCCGACGAGAAGCACACGGTCGAAGACGATGGAATCGCCCGACTTTGCCTCGCGAAGATCGATCTCGACCTTCTCACCCTTTCGAACCTTGATCTGCGTTCCGCTGTCTTCGATGATGGCGTACACGTCTGCGTCTCCAGATACCCTGCCGTAAGGCCCGTCAAATCCCACCGGCGTCCGGACGGGCCGACCGGACGAGGCGAAGTGTAGGCGGCCTGCGGGCAGAGCCAAGTGCGGCCGCGGCGGGGCGGTCCGGGGGCCATCGGCCCCGTCGAAAGGGCGTCAACCGGCCTTTCCAGGCGGATAGCAGGGGCGCTTTCGGTATAATGAGACGCTGACGTTCCCCGGCTAGCAGCGCGAGGCAGATGTGTACGACAATTTTGTTCAGCTCCTCAATCGACTTTCGGGCTACTCGCCCGCCGAGTTGATTGTCGAACTGGCGGTGATCTGGATCGTCGTCTACCTGATCGTGCGGTTTCTCCGGGGGACGCGCGGGGCGGGGATCCTCAAGGGCTTTGCCTTTCTGCTGATTCTCGGGACGCTGATCATCCGGGTTCTGGGGCAGGATGGGGAGGGGTTTCAGCGGCTGTATTTCCTCTACAGCCGGAGTCTGGCGTTTGCGGCCTTTGCGCTGCTGGTGATCTTCCAGCCGGAACTTCGCAGGGCGCTGATCCGACTTGGAGAGGCGCGGCTGTTTTCCTCAACCACCGGCGAATCGCAGCGGGTGATCGATGCGGTGGTGCGAGCTGCGGAGTTCAACGCCAAGAACAAGATCGGGATGCTGGTGGCGATCGAGCGCAACGTCGGCTTGAGCGGTCTTGGCGAGGGGGGAACGCAGATCGGAGGCGAGGTCTCTGCGCCGCTGCTGCAGACAATCTTCTGGCCCAACACGCCGCTGCATGACCTTGGGGTTCTCATTCAGGGGGCCAAGGTGGTAGCGGCGGGCGTGCAGTTTCCGCTGGCGGAGTCGGGCGAACTGGCCGTGAATCTCGGCTCGCGGCACCGGGCGGCGGTGGGGGTCACGCAGGAAAGCGACTGCATTGCCGTGGTCGTCAGTGAGGAGACGGGCATGATCTCCGTGGCAGAGCGGGGAGTGCTCCGACGCGAATTCTCCGGCGAGGAGTTGCGGCGCTACCTCACGTCTCGACTTGTGCAGGAAGAGGAGCCCGAGGCCCCGGCAGCCCCTGCAAGCCCAACCCGGGCGACGGAACCAGCAACGGGAGAGGAGGCCAAGGCGTCGGCGACCCCGGTGCCGTGAGCGGATCATCATGTGGACGACGGTGCAGAATCTCATTCTCGTCACGCTGATTGCAGTCATGGTCTGGCTCTATGCCGAGGCGCAGACGCTTGATTCGCTGGTCAAGACGGATCTGCCGGTGCGCATCCTGCTTCCGCAGGGGTCGGACCTCATTCCGCAGGTGGAACTGGAGCCGGACCGGATTCGCCTTGAGATTCTGGGGCCTGCCAAGACGATTGAATCGCTGCGACAGGAGTTGCGCGCCATCGAATTGCCGGTCGGGCAATACGGTGTGCCGGATGTGCCGGGGACGCACAACCTGGTCCTGGCCTCGATCATTCCGCAGACGCCGCTGGTCTCCGGCAGCCGGGTGAGCGTGGTGCAGATTGATCCGCCGGTGCTGGAGATGACGCTGGACCGGTGGCGCGAGGTTGATCTGACGGTGCAGATGGATGAGATACCGGGCGTGGATTTCGCCCCGGGGGTCGTCTTCAACCCTGTGCAGGTGCGGGTCCGGATCGCCGAGAGCATACTCTCGCGTCTTGATTCAAACTCCCTGCGGCTGGTGGCCAACCCGAATCGGCGTGACCTTGTGGACATTCAGCCGGGGGTGCGGCACACCGTGCAAGTTCCGCTTTCGATTCCCGCAATCGCGGATTCCTCGAAATACGAGATCACGGCGCCCTCGGTCTTCATGAGCTTCGAAATCCGCTCCCGTCGCGCCACCGTGACACGCTCGGCCGTGCCGATTCACCTCGTGCTGCCGGCGATGGAGCAGAATCGCTATCGCGTGGTGCTGGAGGAACTCTTCATTCCTGAGGTCACCGTCTCCGGGCCGCAGGCGCTGATCGATCGATTCGGTCCGGAGGGTGACTTGCGGCTGATCGGGTACCTGCGCCTGTCCAGTGATGATCTGTCTCGAGGCATCGCGGAGAAGACCGTTACGTTCGATCATCTGCCGGACCAGATTACCGTTGACTCGCCGGCCTTTACGGTCGGGCTGACCATCGAACCGCTGCCGGAGCCGCCACCCGATGACGGCGCAGAATCTCCCTCCAGTTGAACTGAGTCCGAGCGCTCCGCGACGCAGGCGCCGCCTCATTCGGGCTGTGGCGCTGATCGTTGCGCTTGCGGCCGGCTACCTGCTCCTGTGGCCGACGCCGCTGGAGCCGAGGGCGTGGACGCCGCCGGCCAACCCCGGATTGACAGGGCCGTTTGCGCCAAACGATGCACTGGCGGGCGTGGAGCGGCTGGGCGAGGGGGCAGGCGTGGGACCGGAGACGATCGCTGTCGACAGTCAGGGTCGTCTGTACGCGGGGATGCTCGACGGCCGCATCGTGCGGTGCGGGCCGGACGGCTCGAATCCTGAGACGCTCTTTGCGACGGGGGGGCGGCCGCTGGGCCTTGAGTTTGACGCGCAGGGCCGGCTGGTGATCGCAGATGCGGACAAGGGGCTGCTGCGCGGCGATGTGGAGTCGGGGGCGATTGAGGTGCTGGCGACGGAGGCCGACGGCGTGCCGCTGCGATACGCCGACGATGTGGCGATCGCCTCGGACGGGACGATCTACTTTTCTGATGCCTCATCGCGCTACGGCCTGGCAGAGACGAATCTCGATCTGCTGGAGCACGGCGGGCACGGGCGGCTGCTCGCCTTCGATCCGGAGTCGGGTCTCGCGCGAACGCTGCTTGACGGATTGCAGTTTGCAAACGGCGTGGCGCTGGCGCACGATGAGTCGTTCGTGCTTGTTGTCGAGACGGGGGCCTACCGCGTCCGGCGGTATCGGCTGACGGGAGTCGGGGCCGGTGAGGATGATGTGCTGATTGAGAACCTGCCCTTTTTCCCTGACGGCATCTCAACGGGGAGCGAGGAGGTCTTCTGGGTCTCGCTGCTCACGCCGCGCTCGGGGGTGCTGGATGCGATCCACCCGCACCCGTCGCTCAAGACGATGATGTCGCGACTGCCGAAGTTCCTGCATCCCCCGGTGCGCGATTACGGCTTTGTGCTCGGGATCGATGCCCGAGGTGAGGTCGTTTACAACCTGCAGGACCCCTCAGGCGTGCAGTTCGCGCAGGTCTCGGGCATCACCGAGCATGAGGGATTTCTGTATCTCGGAAGTCTCGGCCGGGAGTATTTCGGCCGAATCCCGCGGCCGTAGACGCTTCGGGTCAATCTGAGTGAGCCGGCGGGGCGGGCTCGTCGCCTGAGGCGACGGTTTCGGAGGGGTCGGTCAGTTTCGTGGCATCGGTGGTCAGGCGGATGGTGAAGGTCGTGCCCTCGCCCTCCGTGCTGTCGACGGTGATCAGGCCGCGATGCTCCTCGACGATTCGTCGGGTGACGGCGAGGCCCAGGCCCGTGCCGCGCAGGCCCTTGGTCGAGTGGAAGGGAACCCAGATGCGCGCCATCTCGGAGGCGGCAATCCCGGCGCCGTTGTCGCTGATCTGAATCTCGACGATGTGCTCCTCAGGGTCGTACTCGCAGCGCAGAGTGACGACGCCGTTGCCCGGCTCGACGGCTTCGACGGCGTTGGTCAGCAGGTTCATCAGCGCCTGGTGCATGGTGCTGGGGTCGAGGGGAATCGGCGGCATGTCGGGGTCGAAGTCGGCAATCAGGGCGATGTTCCGCCGATCGCACTGCGGCTGGATGAGTTCGATGATGTCGCCGAGGAGCCCGGAGAGTTTGACGAGTTCGATCTCGACGCGCCGCTGCTTGGAGTAAGCGAGCATGTTGAGCGTGAGGGCGTAGATGCGGTCGAGGTTACGGGAGAGGATGTCCCAGCCGGCCCGGGCGAGGTTGAGGTCCTGCTTCCGGAGGGCCATGCCGACAACGTCGGCCCCGCCGCGGAGGCCCTGGAGGATGTTTTTGATGGAGTGGGAGAGTGAGGCGACGGTCTCGCCCATGGCGGCGAGCCGCTCGCTCTGCACCTGCTGGCGGTAGAGGCGGAGGTTGGTCAGGGCGAGGCCGGTGTGCTGGCCGATGGCGGTGAGAAGTCGGAGTTGTGAATCGGTGTAGGTGGTGGTGGTGAGCGAGGAGTCGATGTGGATGACGCCGAGCATCTGTTCGTGGTAGTTGATGGGCACGCAGATGGCGGAGCGGATGTTGAAGTTGCGGACGCTGTCGCCTGCTGCGAATCGGCGGTCCTTCATGGCGTTGCTGGAGAGGACGCCCTCGCCCTTGCGCAGGACGTGGGAGATGATGGTGCGGCTGACGTGGATTTCGCCCTCGGTTTCGGTTCGCGGCGGGGTGCGGTAGCGGACGACGGCGGGGATGAGTTCGGAGTCGATGCCGCCTTCCTCGTTCTCGAGGATGAGGATGAAGCCGCGCTGCGGGTCGAACTCGTCGAAGATGAGGTCCATTGCGAGATCGAGCAGGGCGTCGCGATCGAGCACCTGCGTGGTGATGCGCGTCAGTTCGTAGATGATGCGCAGGTGTTCGGCGGCTGCGGCCGACTGATCCTCGGGCGAGGGCAGGATGACGGAATCTTCATTGGAGAGCAGGCGACTCTCGACGACGGCGTCCATGTCGCGGCTGCCCCAGGCGCGCAGGGGGTTGTTGTGCGGCCCGAAGCGGCGGTTGCCGATGACAAAGACGGTCGCTCCGGTGCGGATCTGGTCGCCCTGGTGGAGTTTGACGCGATCGCTGCCGATGCGCCGGCCGTTGATCCAGGTTCCGTTGGCGCTGCCGAGGTCGCGGATGTACCACTCGCCGGCGTCGGGGGTGAGTTCGGCGTGGCGGCGGGAGCAGGTCTGATCAGAGCAGGGGAGGGCCTCGCTGGATCGGCCGATCAGCTGGGGTTCATCATCGGGAACCTCGAAGCGCTTCCCACGGTCCGGCCCGGCGACGACTTTCAGCACCAGCATGGACAAGTATTGCGCGCCTGAGGCGGGCAGTCAGCGGAAATGACAAAGGCGGCCGGAGTGCTCCGACCGCCTTGCTGGGATCAGTTGAAGATTCGTCGATTATCCGCCATCGTCGGGCAGGTGTTCGGCGGCCTCATCCATGAGGTCCTCACCGGCTTCTTTGGCGTCGCTGATGAGTTTGTCCACCATGCCCTTCTTTTCTTCGTCGGTCTTGGAGTCGAAGGTGGCGGCACAGTCTGAGCAGCAGAATCCGATGGTCTTGCCGTCGTACTCCACGGTCCTGGCCTTGGCCGAAACCGGTCCACCCTCGATGGGACAGGTCTCGTTCATGCTGGCCTGGACGGCGGCGGAGCCGGTGGGGGCCGGGTCTTCCTTCTTGCATCCTGTGAGCGTCAGGCCGGCGGCGGCGCCGACGGCGATCAGGGTCCATACAACGTTTCGTGTCATCACTGGTTCTCCTCGCAGATTGGGAAGTTCTCGGTTCGTTGACGCTCCCGCTCCGAATTGATCGTAGCCGGGCCGTCCGGGGCGATGCAGGATCGGCGTGCGGGGCCTTAATTTATACGGATAAACGACTCTGAAGTTTACGGTTAACCGGGTTCGCCGCGTTCCTCATCCTGTTTGCGGGCCATGAGGTCGGAGTAGCTCTCGGCGATGGCCTCGCCGAGAATGGGGCCGAAGGCGGCGCGGAGTTCCGCGACCTCGGCGGTGCAGGAGGCCTCATCGTGCTCGTCGGTGACCTGGGCTTCGAACTCGAGGAATGGGCCAAGGCCCTCGACTTCATCGAGGTGGACGCGGATGTTCTTGAAGAGCCAGACTTCGCGGGTCTTGACGACTTCGACCCAGGGGTGGCGGAGGAGGCGCTTGCCGAAGCGGGCCTCTGCCTCCTCCTCGGAGTAGATGGAGTAGTCGCTGAGTTTGGCCCCCGCGCGGTTGGGACGCTGGTAGAGAATCCACTCCACCTCGTCGCCGTCGATCTCCCGGCGTTTGAGGCGGCCGTCGGCCTGGGTGAAGTAGGTGTCCTTCTGGGTGATGCGTTCGAAGAGCCTGGCTCCAAGCGCCCGGCACTGGGCCCTGGCGGCGTCGGCATCCCGCAGTTCGCACTTGAACTCCACGTTGCGCATCCGGGGTGATTATTCCCTCCCCGCCGCGCCCGTATCATTGCCTTTGACCCCGAGACGCCCGCTGTGAGATGTTTTCGTCATGACCCGCCCCGATTCCGCCCCCCCCGAGAAGCCGCTGACCGTCGAGGTCGATCCCTTCAACGCCGAGACGCCGATGCCGCTGATGGCACGTCCCGAGACGCCTGCATCGGCCTTTTACGTCCGCAACCACTTCCCGGTGCCGTCGATCGACGCCGGCTCATATCGACTCTCGCTGAAGGGTCTGTTCGAGCGAACCGGGGAACTCACGCTGGAGCAGATCCGGTCGGAATTCGGGCCGTCGCGGACGATCTCGCTCTTTCTGGAGTGTGCCGGCAACGGTCGAACGACGCTGCAGCCGCCGGTTCCGGGGACGCCGTGGGGCTTCGGCGCGGCGGGGACGGCGACCTTCACGGGTCTTCCGCTGACGGCGCTGCTGGAGGGCGTGGGGGTGAAGCCGGGTGTCTCCGAACTGGTCTTCGAGGGGGCGGACGCCGGCGAGGTGCCGACGGGCCGCCGCGAGCGCTACGGGCGCAGTCTGACGCCTGAGGAGGCGGAGAACCCGGACATCCTGCTGGCCTGGGAGATGGGGGGGCGGCCGCTGACGGCCGATCACGGAGCCCCGCTGCGGCTGATCGTGCCGGGGTTCTACGGGATGGCGAGCGTCAAGTGGCTGACGACGATCACCGCCTCGCCGGAGCCCTACCAGGGCTTCTACCAGGTCGGCACGTATCGCTACTACGGCGAGACCTTCAACGGGCAGCGCACCGCCACGCCCGACAACGCGCCAGTGGGCCGCATCCGTGTGCGCTCCCTGATCGCCGAGCCGAGCGCCGGGGCCACGCTCCCGAAATCGCAGCCGCTGACGGTTCGCGGAATCGCGTACTCGGGAATTGCCTCGATCCGCTGCGTGGACCTCTCAATCGACGGGGGCGAGACGTGGGAGCCGGCCGAGGTGACGCAGCCGCCCCATGCCGACGCCTATCAGCCCGCGAGATTTTCGCTGACGCTGCCAGCGCCGGGCCGGGAAGGGCCGCTGACGATTCTCTCTCGCGCGACCGACCAGGCGGGTCACACGCAGCCGACACAGCAGGTCTGGAACACGCACGGCTACGGGAACAACATCGTGCACGCCGTGCGGATCTTTCTGGAGTAGCGGTCCCATGAGCGATGCGGCACGACACCTTCGCATGGATGAACTGGCCGTTGACGCCCCGATGCCGGGGATCACGCGGCGTCGGATCATCGGCGAGCAGGTGATGATTTCAGAAGTTCGGCTGGCGAAGGGGACCTTCGTGCCGATGCACCATCACGCCAACGAGCAGATGGCGATCGTGGTCTCGGGATCGCTGAAGTTCGGGATTCTGGACGGCCCTGACGGCGGGGAGCGGAGCGTGACGGTCGGGGCGGGGGAGGTGCTGCACCTGCCGGCCGACGTGCCGCACTCAGCGCTTGCGCTTGAGGAGACGGTGGTGCTGGATGTGTTCAGTCCGCCGAGTGCGACGACGGGGATTGACGTCGGCGACGAGTAGTGTCCTGGTTTGACCGCATCCGCCGCCTTGTCGAGCAGATGCGGTCGCAGAGGTAGCCGACGGGCAGGAACCCGATTGAGGCCAGAGACCAGGTCAGCCAGTCCGGCCAGGGCTCGCTGTCGGCCAGCAGGGCGGCGCCGACCCAGTAGAGGATGATCACGGCAAGCGCTGCGGACGTGGGGATGGGGCGAACCCGGCGTTCGAGGCCCCGGCGCAGCCGTCGTTCTCGCCGCCGCAGCCGGTCGGACCAGCGCCGCACCCAGGCGAACTCAGTTGCGATGAGACTGACGCCGATCGGCCCCAGAATGGAGAGGCCCGGGCCGGGCAGCGGGGAGACCAACACGCCCGCGATCACTACGAGGATGCCGGCCGTGACCGTGGCGATTCGCCGCAGCGGTGAGCGTGGCTGGTCATCAGGAAGCATGGGAGGTTCCGGGCTCCGCCGAGGCCGGCAGCAGGGAGGTCAGGATGCCGGCTGTGAGAATCACGCCGATCATCAGGATGGAGAGATCAGTGGGGATTTTGTAGGGCGTGTGCACGAGGCACATCTTCACTCCGACGAAGAGCAGCAGGGCGATCAGCGCCCGGCGGAGATGGCGGAAGCGGGTGATCATCGCGGCCAGACAGAAGTACAGGGAGCGCAGGCCCAGGATCGCCATGATGTTGGAAGTGAAGACGATGAAAGGGTCAGCGGTGACGGCGAAGATGGCGGGGATGGAGTCAACGGCGAAGATGACGTCGGTGGTTTCAACGATCAGCAGGGCGGCAAAGAGCGGGGTGGCAGCGAGTCGGCCGTCGAGGCGGGTGAAGAATCGGTGTCCGTCGAACCGGTCGGTGACGGGGATGAAGCGCTTGAGTGTGCGGACCGCCAGGCCCGTCGAGGGATCAGCGCCCTCGGAGTGGATGAAGCCCATCTTGAGGCCCGTGAGGATCAGCATGCCGCCGAAGAGATACGTGGTCCATGCGAACTGCGTGACCATGGCCGAACCCAGAGCGATCATGATTCCGCGCATGATCAGGGCGCCGATGATGCCCCAGAAGAGCACACGGTGCTGATACGCCGAGGGGATGCCAAGCGAGGTGAAGACCACGGCGATGACGAAGATGTTGTCGACCGAGAGCGATTTCTCGATGATGTAGCCGGCGAAGAAAGACTGAGCCGCCTGCGCGCCCGAGACGATCTCGAACTCGCCGGGCTTTCCGAGGACCGGCACGCGGGTGCCGAGGCCCAGCGTGTGGCTTTCGTAGAGGAAGTACACGGCGACGTTGAAGAGCAGCGCCAGGGCGACCCAGACCGCGGTCCAGCCCAGGGCGGACTTCATGGCGACAGGGCGGTCATCGCGGTGAAAGACGCCGAGGTCCAGCGCCAGCAGGGCGAGAACCACCAGAACGAAGATCAGGTACGCCAGTTCGATCGGCTCGGCGAGGCCGAGCAGAGGGAGAGAGGATGGGATGAGCACGAAGGAGTCTCGCACGGATCAACAGCATCGAGCCGCGTTCGGATCCCCGAAATGCGGTCGAGCCAGTTGGTCTTGCCTGAACCGTGCAAACCAGCCGCGGCCACCGGGCGTCTCATCGACGCCGTCCTGACGATGGCAGCCCCGCTTCGGCGGGCGGCTACTCCCCACAGGCTGCGAGGATTATGTCATTGCTGTTTCGGAAAGCAACGAAAATCGCCATCGAAGCCCTTGGATCACTCCACAACCCGGAAGATGACGTCGGTGGCCTCGCCCGGAATCGCCGCCTGCAGCCAGAGGTCCTGACCGGCAAGGGAGCCGGGAACGGGCACGGAGGCGAGCGCCACGCCGGCCCCGTTGGCCCGCTTCTGCACGCCCAGGGCGGGGTTTGCCAGCCGCAGCGTGACGTTCAGCTGCGGGACGAAGGTCTCGCCCAGCCCGCTCAGGGAGTAGATGAAGTAGACGGTCTGGTTGGGGCCGGCTCCCTCGGCGGTCAGCTGGGCGTTCTCGCCCGCGACAAGATTGTCCACGGTCAGCCGGAAGGGGTTTCCGGGGACGAAGAAGTCGGCGACGACGGGGAGGTGATCGGAGGCCCGGGCCAGGGCGTCGGCCTTCCACTGCTCGTCGGTGTCGAAGTAGCTGTTGAAGCCGTCGTTGATCGGCTCGTTGAAGTGCTGACCGTCGTTGCCGAAGGAGCGGTAGGTTCCAGGCATGTAGGTGTAGCCGCTGCCGTCATTGAATTCATCGGTGACGAGGAGGAAGTCGAATCGGTCATCCATGCCTCCGCCGACGAGCTCCGAGCCGAGACTGCCGTCGTAGGGCGACTGGGTGTGGCTGAGAATGGTGAAGGCGCCGCCGAAGCCGATGTCGCGCGCCTGGCCGGCGCCGGCCTGGAGCATGCGCTGGAAGGCGCCTTCGGAGGCGGAATAGACGTTGTAGTCGCCGGCGTAGATGATGTGGACGCCCTCGCCCAGCGAATCGGCATCGTTGCGGATGGCGTTGGCCTCGCTCTCGCGGTCGGCCTGGTCCTGCACGCCGGTGTCGGCCTTGAAGTGCGAACCGTAGACGTAGAACGATTCCAGCGGCGCGTCGAGGCGCTGCAGTTTCCAGCGATCGGTGGCGCGTGGTCCGGCGTGGTTGAGGATGTCGCGATGTCCGGAGGCGTCTTCGGCGAGGGTATCGGAGCGGTAATAGAGGGCGTTCTCGCCGCCGCCGCCGTTGACGGTGAAGGTCGCCAGGGTGTACTGCACGCCCAGCGGGGCGTTGTTGTTGAGGTAGGTCCGCACCAGCGTGGTGATGCCGGAGTTCATCTCCTGGAAGATGTAGACATCGGGAATGCGGATCAGGCCGTCGGCGGTCGGGTCATCAGCCAGTGCGGCGAAGACATCCTGAACAGCGGCATCGTCGCCCCGGAGTTCTGCGATGTTGTAGGTGACGATGCGCAGCTGGGCGTCGGCGGTGGAGACGCATGCTGCCGCGATGATTGCCGTCAGGGCCGGCCGCCAGGCGGACGACTTCAGATACTGCACGATTCCTGCTCCCTTCCAAACGGTCTCAGTTAACAATCTCGCCCTGAGTCGAGTCCATCATCCGGCCGATGATCCGCGTTCCCTGCGGGAACCAGTAATCGATGTTCTGGCTCTTCTGCACGGTCATCTCCTCGCAGTGGCCGTCGAGGAAGCCGACCACCATCTGGCTTTCGTGACGGTAGGAGATGCGGTCGAGGTAACGAAGTTCGCCCTCGGTGAAGTTCCCGTCAAGACGGCCGAAGGTGTGCGGGTCGCCGGTGATCCGGGCGATCGCGGGGCCGAAGGTCATGAAGTTCCCGCCCTGGCTTTGCCAGGGGTACCAGTTGAAGCTGACCTCAAAGGCGTCGCCGCTGCCGGCCCGTGCCACATAGCGGGACCCCTCCATCGTCGCCGCCTTCAGACTGGGCCTGCCGACCTTGGAGAGGAAGGGTCGATAGGTTCCCATTTCAGCGGGGAAGGTTCCGCCGGTGAAGTTTGAGGTGTTGACGGGGTCGCTGTCGTCGGTGCTGGTGTGCAGGGCCAGCGGCGCGGAGTAGGAGGAGATGCGCAGCTCGGTGACGGGCTTGCCGGCGAGGTCGTTGCCTCCGCCTTCTGCGCGATCGTAGAACTCGGTGTTGGAGGGGCAGGCGAGGGCCTTGTCGAAGATGGTGCGCAGGCGCAGTTCGGGGATCGCCCCGTCGGTGTCCTGGGCGCCGGGCAGCTTGAGCTCTTCGCCGAGCGTCGGCGAGATCCAGTCCATGTTCTGCGTCGGCTCGGTCGGGCGGTCACGCCAGTTGGAGTAGCCGTTGGTGATGTGGGCGCCGGAGGTGTTGGGGCCTGCCAGCGCATCGTTGTAGGTTGAGGCGTAGGCGATCTGCGCCAGGGCTGCCTGCCGCTGGTTGGCGTAGCAGGCGCTCTTCTGCGCCGCACGCCGGGCGCGGCTGAGCGTCGGCAGCAGCAGGCCGATGAGCAGAGCGATGATGGACACGACGACGAGCAGTTCAGTGATCGTGAATGCCCGGACGCGTACGGACCCTGTGCGCTTCATAATCGCCTCCCGGAAGCTATGCTCCCTCTCCTCTCCCGTCGGGCGCTGTCCCGCGGACAACTTCCTGTGCCGGCAATCCTAGGCGAAACTCCTTACGTCCGCCTGCGGCGACTCCCTACCATCACCGGCTGATGCCGCAAGCCGCCTTCACCATCCTCGGCTCGGGCACCTCTGCGGGGGTTCCGGTTATCGGGTGCGACTGCGTCGTCTGCACCTCCGCCGATCCCCGCGACAACCGCACCCGCAGCGGTGCCATGATCGAACTCCGCACCCGCCCCGACCAGCCCCCCCGGCTGATCCTCATCGACGCCTCGCCCGACCTCCGTCAGCAGGCCCTCCGCCACCGCCTCAGCCGCTGCGATGCCATCCTCTTTACCCATCATCACGTTGACCACACCTTCGGGCTTGATGAGGTCCGCCGGTTCAACGCCCTCATGGATGCGCCCATCGATATCTACGGCGAGCCGCGCACCCTGGACGCCCTCCGCCGCGTCTTTCTGCACATCTTCGAATCCGAGAAGAACATCAATCAGAGTTTCGTCGCCTCGCTGATTCCCCATCCGATCAGCCCCGAACAGCCCCTGACCCTCCACGGCCTGCGAATCGAGCCGCTGCGCGTGCTGCACGGTCGCCTGCCGATCCTCGGATTTCGTTTCGACGCCCTCGAACCCGCATCAGACGAGGATGACCCCTTCCCGCTGGCGTACCTGACGGATGTCTCCGCCATTCCCCCTGAGACCTGGCCGCGCCTTGCCGGGCTGAAGACGCTGATTCTCGACGCCCTCCGGTACCGCCACCACCCGACGCACTTCACCATCGATCAGGCGGTGGAGGCAGCCCTTCGGATCGGCGCCGAGCAGACGTTCCTGGTCCACATGACTCACGACATCTCCCATGCGCAACTGGCCTCGGAACTGCCCGAGACCATCGAACCGGCCTATGACGGCCTTCGCCTCGGGCCGCAATTTGATCCCTGATTCCGCCCGACGGGCCTTGCATTCTGTCCGCATCTCGCGCAAGATAGGGCATCACGAACCGGCCACGGACCGGCCGGCTCACCGCACCCGCGCATGGAGGCGCCGATGCAGGCCCCCGCAACGCCCCGACTCGCGGCCCAGCCGCCCATCCTCTCCGCCGCGGACACGATCGTCCTCTGCGTCTGTTCGCTTTTTGTCATCGGCGTCGTGATGGTCACCTCGGCGGGCCTCTCGGTCACGCCGGACCGTGCGGAGTCGATCATTGACACGCGCACGATCGTTTATGCCGCCCTCGGAGGGCTGGCTCTGCTCATCGGCGCGCACCTGCCGATCGTCGGCATTCTCCGCCTGCCGTCGGCGCCCTGGCTGCTGCTTGGATTCTCGATTGTGCTGCTGCTGCTGGCCTATGTGCCGCCGCTGGCCCACCCGGTCAACGCTTCCTATCGCTGGGTGCGCATCGGCCCGGCTTCGCTGCAGTTCACCTTCCAGCCCAGCGAGGTCATCAAGTGGTCGTTGCCGCTGATTCTCGCGGCCCACCTCGTGCGCCTCGGGCCCGACCTTCGTTGTTTCGGCCGCGGCTTTCTTCCCACCGTCGCTCTGCTCTTTCTTCCCTGCGGGATCGTGCTGATCGAGGACCTGGGGACGGCGGTCCTCATTGCCGCTGCGGGCCTGCTGCTGATCTACACCGCCGGGGCGAAACTGTGGCACATCCTGCTGCTCTTTCCGCTGCCGGTGGCCGCCGTCGTCGCCGCCATCATCCACAGTCCCTACCGCCTCAACCGCATCACGGCATTTCTCGATCCCTACGCCGACCCGCAGGGAACCGGCTACCACATCATTCAGTCGCTGGCTGCGATCGCCAACGGTGAACTCGTCGGGCGCGGCCTCGGCAACGGCATCCAGAAGTTCGACTACCTTCCGGAGGATACGACCGACTTCATCTTCGCCGTCATCTGCGAGGAGCTCGGGATCGTCGGGGCCGTCATCGTCATGCTGCTCTATGTGCTGCTGGTCGGCGCAGCCGTCCGTATCGCGCAGCGTCTGACCGATCCGATAGCCCGGCTGATTGCCGTGGGGGTCATTTTCACCTTCTCGCTGCAGGTGCTGATGAATCTCTTTGTCGTCACGGGGCTCGCCCCGACCAAGGGCATCGCCCTGCCGCTGATCTCCTCCGGGGGCACGGGCTGGATCCTCACCGCCGGCTCGCTTGGTCTGCTGCTGGCGCTGGACCGCCGGGAACGCACTCGTGCCGCAGCCGGGACGCCTGCCTGAGTCGGTGAAACCGCCCG
>CAZPFK010000027.1:0-35687 GCA_964585855.1 uncultured Vicinamibacteraceae bacterium | reverse complement strand
ATCCACCATCGGATCGTTGAACCCCGCCACGTGCCCGCTCGCCTCCCACACCTTCGGGTTCATGATGATCGCGCTGTCAAGACCCACGATCTCCACCGGCTTGCCGTCCGGCCCGTCCATCTCCCGCTGCACGATGTCCTGCCACCACGCATCCTTGAGGTTCTTCTTCAGCAGCACCCCAAGCGGCCCGTAATCCCAGAAGCCGTTGATGCCCCCGTAGATCTCCGACGACTGGAAGATGAATCCCCGCCGCTTGCACAACGCGACGATCTCATCCATCGACTTCACGACCGGGGCGGCTGATTCGCTCATGACTCGGGCCTTCCTGCTGAGGGGGGCGGCATGGTAGGGATGCGAAAACCTCGCCGCCAATTGACCATTTTTGTGTTGTACCCCGGCCCCGCCGTCGGTATGCTCAGTGTGGCCCGCGATTGCCTCCGGCAGATGTGGGCCGCAAATCCATTCGAACGCTCGAATGGAAGGGAGAAATCACGGCAGAATCCCGGTACGGAGCCGGGCCGTTGTCTCTTTGTGATTCCGTTGACCATTTACTGGAGGATTTCGAGCATGAATCGTATGTGTCTCACCATCGCAGCCTGTGCGGCAACAGCAGCCCTCTCAGGGGCCGCCGTCGGCCAGACCGGAACCCTTGACCAGTCCAGCCCCTTCTCCGGCGCCTCCTTCAACGTTGACGCCTCCTTCCTCGTCTGGCAGCAGCAGGTTATCTCCGGCCTCGACGGCCAGCTCGAGGGCTTCGAACTCGAGTTCGGCCAGGGCCCCGTCGGCGGCGAAGTCGATATTCAGATCCGCCTCGGCGACGCCTGGGTCTTCGATGCCCCCGTCTGGAGCGGCGTTTACACCCGCACCATCTCAACCGGCTCTGAGCGCGTCTTCTTCGACACGACCTCTGCCGGCATCAACCTCTCCGCCGGCGACACCTACGTCATCGAGTGCTTCGGCCGCGACCAGGGTGTCTGGCTCAACGGCTCCTACGTCGCCCCTCCCGGCGAGCCGCTCTATGAAGGCGACCTCTGGCTCCTCGAAGCCATCCAAGGCGATGGCGGCTGGCGCCACGGTTTCAACACCTACATGATCGAGGGCGGCGGCGGCCTCTCCCTCGAATACAGCGGCTCCTGCCCGGGCGCTGTCTCCGCCGACGTCTCCGGTGCTGAGCCCGGCGGTCGTGTCGCACTGCTCTTCGCCGCCTCCGAGGGCTCATACGTCATCCCCGGCGGCGCCTGCGCCGGCACGACCCTCGGCTTGAGCAATGCCGGCCTGCGCATCGTCGATACGCAGATCGCCGACGGCAGCGGCAACGCCTCCTTCAGCGGCAACGCTCCCGTCGCCGCCTGCGGTGGATACATCCAGGCCATCGACGCCTCTGACTGCGAGACCAGCAACGTCGAGCAGATCAACTGATCGCACCCAACGCGACAGGTTCCGCGAATCGGCGCCCCACTCGGCGCCGATTCGTCTTTTTCTGAACGCCGATTCTCCGCCTCACCGCCCCCCGTGCTGCATCCACCACGACTCGACAAGGTTCGTCGCCGCCTCCGAATACAGCGTCTGCAGCATCCCCGAAGGCAGCGCCTTGCCCGAAAGTCTCGGCGCCGACAGCTCGTCATGCGCCTCCGGATCGACCATCTTCAGGTCCGGGTCGGCAATCGGGGACTCCCCGTCGTAGTCCCCCTCCCACAGCGTCCGCAACGCAAAGTACCGGCTCGCGTACAGGTCAAACGCCTCCTCCCGCCCCGCGGCGAGCTCCGCGGCTGCCGCCGGATTCGAGCCGGCCTTCAGATGATCATCAAGCGTGACGATGTCTGACCCGAAGAGAATCCGCCCCGTCCATCGCTTCAGAAAATCCAGCACCTCATCACGACTGTGTTTTGACACCTCCCGCACGATCCACTTTGTCGCCGACGTGTCCAGGTTCAGGTTGTCATGACGCGAGAGCAGCGCATCGAGAAAGCCCAGGTCCTCCGGATAGCCGCCCATGTGCGCAGCAATCCACGGAACATCGCCGAACTCATCGAGCATCTTCTCAAAGCCGACGTACTGATCAAGTTTCGTCCCGTACCGCGAGGAATCGGCATACTTCGTCGCAAACCACGTATCGGGGTCGGCGATGTGCGCCATGAACATCATCCCCGCATCCCGGGCAAGGTTCATCGCCGTCCGCCGATGCTCGCTGTCGATCGCAAACGTCCCCGGCAGATCCAGCTCGCGCTCGTAATCCAGGGCGCGCGGCGCCGCCCAGAACTTGCACAGCCGCGAACCCGCCTCCGCAAACTGACCGATCCGCTCAAACCACCCCTTTGTGAACGCGTGCCGCTTGTCCTCGGCCATGTAGTCCGGAACCGTGATGAAGCGGATCCGGTCGCCCAGGATCTCCCGCAGCGTGCCGATGTTCTGGAACCGGCTCATCGAGTAGATTCGCCCGATGCCGAACAGGTCGGCGACATCGCGATAGACTTTCGCCGCCTCCGTTCCGTTGATGTGTGTGTGCACATCAATGATCGGGCACGGCGGCGCACCGAGGCGCCGCGCTTCAAACCGGTAATCAAGGCCGAGGCGATTGGCGGCTGAGGTCTTCGTGGTCATGACAGGGCATGGTAGACGATTCACCACGCGCCATCCCCGAATCACCCCGCGACCTTCACGTCGCCTTAGCGCACGACTGGCTCGTCGGCATGCGCGGCGGCGAACGCGTCCTCGAACGACTCGCCGCACGCTTCGGCCCCTGCGACCTCCACGTCATGGTCGCCGACGGACGCTCCCACGGCCCCGCCATCGACGCCTGCCGCCTGCACACCTCCTCCCTCCAGCGAGTTCCGGGTGCTGCCGGCCGACTCCGGCGCTGGCTCCTGCCCCTCTATCCCCGCGCTGTTGAGAGTCTGCGCGTCGATCCGCGAACCGACCTGCTCATCTCCTCCAGCAGCGCCCTGATCAAGGGAATCCGCCTCCCTGAGCGCGCCCGCCACATCTGCTATTGCCACGCGCCCCCGCGCTACCTCTGGTCCATCCCCGATCAGTACGACGGCGAATCCCTGATCGCCCGTCTCCGTGGTCTGGGCCTGCGCCGCTTCCGCACCCGCCTCTGCGACTGGGACCGAGATGCCGCCCGGCGTATCGATGCCTTCATCGCCAACAGCACCGCAACCGCCGACGACATCCGCCGCTGCTACGACCGCGACTCAACCGTCATTCACCCGCCCGTCCGCACCGACTATTTCACCCCCGGCGACGACCAACGCGACGACTTCTTCCTCGTCGTCTCCGCCCTAGAACCCTACAAGCGCATCGACCTCGCCATCGCCGCCGCCCACCGCTGCGATGTTCCCCTCCGCATCGTCGGCTCCGGCAGCCAGGCACAGACCCTCCGCGCCCTGGGCAACGGCAGAACCGCCTTCCTCGGCCGTCTGCCCGATGAGCAGGTCCGCTCCCTCTATCGCCGCGCCCGCGCCCTCCTCTTTCCCGGCCGCGAGGACTTCGGCATCGCCCCGGTCGAAGCGATGGCCTGCGGCTGCCCCGTCATCGCCTACGCACAGGGCGGCGCATCTGACTGGATGCGCCCCGGGTGCGGCATGGCCGTCTCCGAGCAGACCGTGGACGCCTTCGCCGACGCGATCAGCGCGTTCCGGTCCGGGGATGTCTCCTGGAGTGCGCAACAGTGCCGCGACAACGCGCTCCGCTTCAGCGAGGCCCGTTTCGATCGCGAACTCGCCGCCTTCATCGATGACTTCCTCAGAAGAGAAGCCGCCGGTCAAAGCGGTTCATCAGTTCCTCATCCCGCATGAAGGTCTCGATCACCGCCGCCCCGTGTCGGTAGCGGAAGAGATCACGCCGCGACTGGTACTCCCGGTCGGTGTTCAGCACCCGCGCGTCATACCCGCTCGCCGCCTTCACGCTCCCATGCGTCACCGATCTGTAGATTGTCAGCACCCGCTCCGGCTCCACCCTGCCCCCGAGAAACTCAATCACCGACCCGATCGTCGCCACCGGCGCATCCAGCATCCCCTCATACGTCACCACCAGCCGCCGTGATGCCACATCATCGCGCAGCAGCCACTTCCGCAGGTTCGCCCGATACGCTTCCGCAACCGCCGACACCTCCCCCCACCCCGTCGCCGCCGCCTCCTCCCCGTACAGATACGTCAACTGCGAGAAGACCGTGTTCACCACGCTCCGGTACAGGTAGATCGTCTCCCGGAAGTCTCCGATCTCCAGCCGCTCATCATGCCGGTGCAGCAGGAGGTACTCATTGCTCTCATGCGCAAAGAACGATCGCGTCAGCAGCGGCCGGTCAAAATACTGCTCCAGGATCATCCGCAGCCAGTGGCTCCCCGTGCGCGGAAAACTGATCAGGTACGGAATCGATCGATCCGCCATCACCTTCGCCGGGATCGCCGCCGCCTTCACGGCACTCTCAACGCTCATGCCGCCTCCCCGGCCCGCGCCTCGATCCCCCGCAGCGCCTCCACCATCAGACGGGCTTCCGCAGGGGTCATCGCCGCAAGACCCGGCAGATATCGCCACGGATCAATCCCCTCCTCCCGCATTCGCATGCAGAACACCGCCGCGTCCGTGATGCTGTTGGAGCGCACCGCCCGGCGCACCGACGGCAGCCCCGCCGTCGTCGGCAGCGCAGTGTGATGCAGGTGCAGCACACAGCACCTCGGCTCCCGGAAGAGCCGCCCATGATGGGCCGCCCGCACCACAAACTCCGTGTCCACCCAGTAACACTGCACCGGATCGGTCCGGTACGCCGTTCCGTGCGGGTGGTACCGCTCAACATACTCCTGCGAGAAGTAGTAGAACCCCGAGAAGTTCGCCCGGTCATCGACGCTCATCAGCCCGTCGTGCGGAATCACCACCCCGCAACCTCCCAGCCGCTCTCGCATCGCCGACTCCGCGTAGTGCAGCCAGTACCGGCTCACCGAGATGTCATCGTTGACCTGGAAGAACCGCCTGCACCCCGCCGCCAGCAGCCGCCGGTACAGGTCCTCCAGCAGATCGTTCGGGCTTCCCAGCCCCAGAAGCGCTGCCGGCCGCTCCTCGTAGTACACGTAGTCAAACCACGGATATGCACGCTTGTACTCCTCCAGCACCCCGCGCGGATCATGCCCTTCAAGACCCGGATCAGCCCCGACCAGAAAGCGGAAATCCCGCCACTGCGTGTTCAACGCAATCGACCGCAGCGCAAAGTCCAGATTCTCATCAACCTTGCTCGTGCAGTAGATGCCGATCCGTGGAAGCTCGCTCACGCCGCCCTCCTCTCAGCCCCGACTCCCACAACACCCCACAACTCCAGCCCCGCAAACGCCCCCGCCCCGTGCCGCTCCCACATCTCCCGGCACGCTCTCTCGTGCCACGGCTCATCGTTCAGATCAATCGCCTGCTCCAATCCGCCGTACGGCTCCCACCACGACGCCGGCACCGTCGCCGTCACCAGGTTCGTCTCATCCAGCGCCCGGCCGTACTTGAAGTTCAGCGCCTCCGCACTCTGCCGGCCCGGCCACCGTGTCGCCTCCGTCATCTTGTACCACGCATGTTTGGCCCGCAGCCGTCGCCAGTTCGCAAACTGAAGGTGCATCAACCCTCCCCCGGCCGGCTCATCCACAATCCGCCGGATCGGCCCGCTTGTCCCCGCAGGTCGACGCGCGTGAATGTCGTAGCCGTCCGCCGCCGCCGCAAACGTCACCCCCGCCCCGTCTCGAAAGAGAAACGTCATGAAGTTCCGTGACCACACCGACTCGTCATCCCGGTACGCCCGAACGCTCCGCCACATCGCAGGCCACGGCGCTTCCGCCGCCTGCCCCGGCGCCAGCGACTGCGCATGAAAGCGGATCGACTCCAGCAGGTTCCCTGAAAGCACCTCGTCAGCATCGATCACCGCAAAGTGCGTCCCGCCCAGCTGCCGCCCTCGCTCCAGCATCGCCTGCCGTTGCGACGCCTCCGTCCACTCCCGGTCACACCATTGCATGACGTGCACTCGATGTGGATGCTGCTCTGCCGCCTCCCGGACAATCGCAGGCGTCGAATCCTCCGAACAGTGATCCATCACCAGCGCCTCATCGCACCAGCGCAGCGCCGCCTCGAGACTCGCCCGCAGCACCCACTCCTCGTTGCGCACCTTCATCAGCGCCATCAGTTTCATCACGCCGCCTCCTTGCGACTTATCACACCGCTCACCCCGAGCACACGCCTCACCGCAGCAATCATCTCCCCAGCCAGCGCATCGGTCGTCAGGTCCGCCGCAATCCGTTCCCTCATGCTCCCGATGAGCCGCCGCCGCTCTCCCTCATTCCCCAGCAACGCCTCCAGCCGCGCTTCAAGACTCGGCGAATCGTGGAACGACACCGCCTCCGCCTCCGGCGCCAGTTCATCAAACGATCGGTAGATCAACGGCGGCCGTGGTTCACGCCACTGACCGAATCGAGGTGAATCGAGATCCCACTCCGCTTCCGCAGGGTGCGTCTGTCCCTCGCCACAGAAGAGTTCATCCAGCAGCGTACGAAGCCGGTCCGCCTCGCCGAGCGTAAACCGTCGACGCCCCAGTCGCGCTGCCTCCGCCTCCGCCGTCGTGTAGATCAGGTAGTCACGGTCGCACACCGGCCGCCGACACAGCACCAGCCCCCCCGAGGCATAGCCGTCAAGCACACGCTGATGCAGCGAGCCGAAGATCGACGCGTGCAGGTTCACCCCCGCCGCTTGGTACACCGCCCGCAGCTCCTCCCCATTCCGAACTTCGCCGCACGCATACGCCGCCGTCGCCTCGTGCCGCTCCCACCCCCGGCCGTACAGCCGCAGCCGCCGGCTCCTCCGTTCGCAGTACGCAATCGCCCACTGCACCATCTCATGCCGATACCACCGGTCCGCAAGCGGCAGACAGAAGAAGTCATACAACCGCCGAAGCCCCGCCTCGTCGAAGGTTTCATGGCGGCCATGCCGCCGGTCGATCAGCAGCGTTTCAAACCCCAGCCGGCACGTCGGCTCGCCCGGCTTCTCAAACGCCGCCCGCACCCGCCTCGCAACCCACCGTGCATACGCCGTCGACCGCTCACCGCTCACGTGTCGCGCAATCAGCGTCTCCGCAAATGCCTCCGGCGGCTCGCTGTGATTGGAGACATACGCAACGTCGCAGCGGTGGGGGGCCAGGGCTTCCTCCTTCATCGCCTCATCCCGGTACACGCTCAGATCCGTCACGTTCAGACTCGGCAGACACTGCGCAGCCGGATACCCGTATCGCTCCACCAGCTGCCGCACCCCCAGCCCCGCGACCACCTCCATCGCCGTCACCCGAGGCCCCGCCTCCGGGCAGAAGAGATCAGGCAGCCGATCCTGCACCCAGCAGACATACGGCACGTTCGTCGGAATCAGATGCTCCGACTCCGCGCGCAGGTGGTCGATCTTGATAACAAGGTCCGGTCGCCACAGCCGGTACAGCTCGAAGTACCGCTCCGGCGCCACAAGCTCATGATCCGACCGCTCCGATACGACCTCAACCTCGCACCCCCTCCGCCGCAACGCCTCCGCCAGTTGCCGGGCCGAGTGCTTCAGATACGTCGAAAACCGACTGACCGGGATCATCACCCGCAGCGGCCGCTCTGTCCCCGGCCGCAGCGCCTCCTCGTACCGCGCTGTCCACCGCTCCGCACTCAGCGACTCATACACCCCCAGCGCCTCGGCCCGCAGCGCCAGCGCTGCCGACGATCGCGCCCGGTCCGCCTCGTTGATCGCCGCCCCCACCCGGTCTGCAAACGCCCCCTCCGCCGGCCGGGAGACCACGAGATACCGCGGCAATCCGATGTCCGGATGAGCTGCAAGAAACGCGATCATCTCCTCAATCGCGCAACCCCCCGCGAAAAGGTGAACCCGTGGGTCGCTGAGCACGCTCTGCAACTCCGCCGTCGCCAGCGCTGGAAAAATCGAGGCATCCGACTCAGCGACGACAAACAGGCACGGGCTGTACCCGTTGAGCACATCGCCTGTCGACTCATGCACCCGAAGCAGAAGGTCCGCAGGCGTCAGACCCACGAACGTGTATGGCCTCGGCGTCGCCGTCGTCCGGTCCGACACATGCGGCGGAGTGAATGCCTCACCGAGGCCCCTGTGATCGCAGAACCCCTCCACCGGGCAGATCGAACTGGCCAGGTCAAAGCACCACAGCCGCCCGCCCCGGTCCCGCACCACCGTGTGCCGGTCAAGCCACTCCCTCGCCCCCTTCGCAAGCGCCGCCCCCGCCTCAGCGCTCAGCCGCGCCGAGAGTGCATTCAGGTTGCTCATCAACCGACGCTCGACGATCCGCCGGTTTACCCCCGACACTCTCTCTCCGAATGCCGCCGGCGCCAGCGCCTCCAGCCCCACCGCCCGGCACGTCTCAGCAAAGGCCTGCCGCACTGCCTCATCCGCGCTCCCGTCATCAATCAGCGCGCCCAGCGCAGCAAGCCGCCCCCACGCCTCGCGCGACGATGCCCCCGCCGCCCTCGCTTCATGTCCATGCACGACGCTCTCTGAAGCCATGTCGCCCTCGATCGATCCGCCGATTCCTCCGCCCGAAGCGCGCACAGCCGCTCCGGGGACTGACTTCTATCGGCCCTTCGCCTCTGGCCCGTGGACTTTTTTGCCGCCCTCACCCCGCCAGCCGCCCCGCAATCCGCTCCATCAGCGCCCGTGCGAACTCCACCTTCGAGGTCGCCCCGCCCCCGCCGCCCAGCCGCTCCGATGACCCATCCCCCCAGATCAACTCCCCCTCGGCCGTCGCGGAATCCATCGTCTCCAGTGGATTGGCCACGATCCCATCCAGCCCCTTCCGCGTCAGTTTCCCGATCGCCGCCTGCCGAAGTCCTGTCGCCGGCTCCAGCGCAAATCCCACAACCAGCGAACCGCTCGGTTTCCGCCGGCAGCACTCCTCCACCAGGTCAGGCGTTGACTCCAGTTCGAGCACCAGCCGCTCACCGCTCCGGCGCAGCTTCGTCCCCGCCTTCGCCGCACGCACCGGGCGATAATCCGCCACCGCCGCCGCCATCACCAGCACCTCCGCACCCGAAGGCCACAACGCCGTCAGAAGCCCCTGAAGGTCGGCGCAGGAGACAAATCGCTCCACCCGAACCCCCGGACCCGCCTCCGCCGGATCGACTGTTGCTGGTCCCAGCAGCAGCGTCACTGCCCACCCCCGCTCCGCCGCCGCCCGCGCCAGCGCCACGCCCATCCGGCCCGAAGATCGGTTGCCGATGAAGCGGACCGAATCGATCGCCTCGTGCGTCGGTCCGGCCGTGATCAGTATGCGGGGGACAGTCATGGCGGCGAAACTCAATCGGCAGAATCGAAAGCATCATCCTACCGTGACGTGGCGGATCGTTCGCAACTCCCCGATCGATTTCCCCAATATGGAATCAGCCCCCGACGGCTATCCTTCCATTCGGGCGTCGATTTGAGGCCCGGATCGCCCCTTTGCCGCGTCTGGAGAGGGGCGAGAACGCTCTCTCCGTCTTGATGCACCGTTCCCGTCAGGAGGCGACTTCCGCGTGACACGCAGGGCAGGGTTCGCAAAAGTCATCATCATCGTCGCCATCGTTCTTGCCGTCCTGGCAGGCGTCGGCTTCGTCGTCGCTCCGAAAATCAAGGGCATGATCCAGGCCCGCATGCCCGGCTCACAGCCCACCATCGTCCGACTCGAAGAAATCCGCCGCGGCGACCTCGCCGAGTTCGTCAGCGCCCCCGGCCAGATCGAACCGGAAACCATGGTCGAAATCAGCGCCCGCGTCTCCGCCCACATCGTCGAGATGCCCTTCGAAGAGGGCGATCCCGTCAAGGCCGGCGACCTCCTCGTTCGCCTCGACGCCACCGACCTCGAAGCCGGGCTCCGGGCCGCTAATGCACGGCGGATGGCCGAAGCCGCCGGGATCGAGGTGGCCAAAGCCCGAATCTCCGCCCAGAAGGCCAGCATCGCCGGCATCGAGGCCTCTCTCCACGAGGCGACCCTCAACCGTCAGCGCCAGGAAGACCTCCTCAAATCCGCCGACGTCAGCCAGGCGGTCGTCGATACCGCCGTCTCCCGTGAGAAGGAGCTCATCGCCCAGCTGGAGTCCGCCCGTTCCAGCGTTGAGGCCGATGAGATGAACCTCCTGGTCATGGAGCACACCCTGGCCGCCCTGGAAGCCGAAATCGACCGCGCTGAGGACGAACTCAGCTACACCACCATCCGCTCACCAATCGACGGTGTCATCATCCGCCTCAACGCCGAAGTCGGCGAACTGGTGATGACCGGCACGATGAACAACCCCGGAACCGTCATCCTCGTCGTCGCAAACCTCGACCGGATGCTTCTGGTTGCCCAGGTCGACGAAGCCAACATCGGAAGCATCGAGATCGGCCAGCCCGCCACCGTCCGCATCAACGCCTACCGCGATCGCGAGTTCAGCGGCGTCGTCGAAACCATCGGCATGTCCGAGCAGCAGGCAGGCGACGGCTCCAAGTACTACGAAACCGACATCCTCATCGACACCGAGGGCACACGCATCTACTCCGGCCTCACCGCCGACGTCGAGATTCACACCTTCGTCCACAAGGATGTCCTGCAGGTCCCAAGCCAGGCCGTCCTCGCCCGCCGCGTTGACGATCTGCCCTACGAGATCCGCAACAACAACCCCGATGTGGACATGACCAAGACCCTCGCCACAGTCGTCTACGTCTACGAGAACGAGAAGGCCATCGTCCGGCCCGTTACCATCGGCGCCAGCAACGTCACCCACACCGTCATCCTCTCCGGCCTCGATGAGGGTGAACGCATCATCGTCGGCCCCTACAAGGAACTCGAGGGGCTCACCCACGAGAAGGCCGTCAAGGATGAGCAGGTCGCTCAGCAGGAAGCCGAGGCGAAGAAGGCGGAGGAGGCCGCAGCGGCCGAATCCGAGGAGTCAGGCGAGACGGATGTGAACGGAGCAGGTGGATGACGCGCCCCGGCCCGAGCCCCCGACCCGATGACGACGTCATCATCCGGATTCGCGACGTCACCAAGATCTACCGGATGGGCGTCGAGACCGTCCGCGCCCTCAACGGCGTCAGCATCGACGTCCGCCGCAACGAGTTTGTCGCCGTCATGGGCGCCTCCGGCTCCGGCAAAAGCACGCTGATGAACATCCTCGGCTGCCTCGATCGCCCCACCTCCGGCACCTACGAACTCGACGGAAAGATGGTCAGCCGGCTCGGTGCCGGCTCCCTGGCCCACATCCGCAATGAACGCATCGGCTTTGTCTTCCAGTCATTCGAACTCCTCCCTCGCGCCACTGCCCTGCGAAACGTCGAACTCCCCCTCATCTACTCCAACACCCCCTGGTGGACACGCCGAAAACTTGCAAAAAGAGCCCTCCAGCGCGTCGGCCTCGGCGAGCGAATGACCCATCGGCCCAACCAGCTCTCCGGCGGGCAGAAGCAGCGGGTCGCCATTGCGCGCGCACTGATTGCCGAGCCCGCCATCCTCCTGGCCGATGAACCGACGGGAAATCTTGACAGCCGCACGACCGAGGAAATCCTCAACCTCTTTGAGCAGCTCCACCGCGAGGGCCAGACGATCATCGTCGTAACCCACGAAGAGGATGTGGCTTCCCGCTCGTCCCGCATCATCCGCATGCGCGACGGCAAGGTGCTCTCCGACTTCCCGACCGCCGAAGACCCCGTCAATCGCGACTTCCAGGAGCGTCCGCGCGCGCACAACCCCGCACCCTCACCCCACGGTGATGGCGATGCATCCCCGACCGCCCAACCTTTGTCTCAGCGCCAGGCCCGGCAAGGAGCCTCAGTGTGAAGTTCCTGCTCTTCCCGTTCACCCTCTTCGGCCTCCTTGTCCAGAGCATCGGCCTCGCCGGCGGGCAGATCTGGGCCAATAAGGCCCGATCCATTCTCACCACCATCGGCATCATCATCGGCGTCGGTTCCGTCACCGCCGTCATCGCCGCACTGACCGGCATGCAGACCTTCGTCCTCGATGAGTTCGAGTCCTTCGGCACCAACAAGATCTTCATGTTCCCACGCTGGCCCGATACCGGCCGCCACTCCCACGCCTCCTGGCGCACCATTCGCTTCATGCCCGAGCACTTTGAGGGCTGGGAACGTGATTGCAAGGCCGTCTCTGCCCTTACCCGCATACGCAATCTCGGCGGCCGCCTCCGTTTTCAGGATCAGGTCGAGGAGAACACCAGCGTCGTCGGCATCGAGCCCGACTGGCACGACATCGAGAACCGGGAGGTCGTTCAGGGACGCCGCTTCTCCGTCGCCGACCAGGAGAACGCCCGCCAGGTCTGCATCATCAGCGAAACCGTCCGCGATCAGTTGAAAATGGACCGCGACTGCACCGGCCAGGCCCTGCTGATCAACGATCGCCGCTTCATCGTCATCGGTGTCGTTGCCCCCATGCCTCAGTCGTCGATGTTCCGCGACTCCTCCTCACAGGTCGAGATCTTCATCCCCTTCAGCACTGCCTGGCGCATGAGCGAGGGATGGATCTACGCCATGGCCACAAGCCGCTCCGCCGACGAATCCGCCGAAGCCGCTGCCGAACTCCGCGCCATGCTCCGCAAGAACCGGCAACTCCGGCCCGACGACCCCGACACCTTCGGCCTCGAGGTCATGCAGCAGCACCTCGACCAGTTCAAGAACGTCTCCCGCGTCATGACCGTCGTCGCCCTCGGCATCGTCGGTATCTCCCTCCTGGTCGGCGGCGTCGGCATCATGAACATCATGCTCGTCAGCGTCTCGGAACGCACCCGCGAGATCGGCCTCAGAAAGGCCGTCGGCGCCAGGCCCTCGGCCATCCTCCTGCAGTTTCTCGTCGAAGCCGTCATGATCTGCGTCGTCGGCGGCGTCCTGGGCATCGGCGTCGGCCAGCTGCTCACCGAAGGCATGAAAAACATGTCCTTCGGCGGTCTCGAGAAGGCCTTCATCCCCCTCTGGGCCTTCGCCGGCGCCTTCGGCTTTGCCGCCTCCGTCGGCGTCATCTTCGGCATCATTCCCGCATTCAAGGCCGCTCGGCTCGATCCCATCGACGCCCTGCGCCACGAGTAATCCCCCGGTATCCCTGAAGGCGAGTTCGCATGCACTCATTCCGTTTGAGGCCCTTCGTGTCGGTTGTTGCCGTAATCACAGCCGCCGCCGGCTGTGAAAATCCCCTCTCTCAGGACCTCTTCCTCGAACCGATCGCCTCCGAGGAACGCCTCCGCAACATCTCCTCGCTCACCCTCACCGAGTCTCCCCAGGTCGGCGAAGCCGCTCCAGACTCCCGCTCCATCGTGGACGATGTGCTCGCGCGATATGCCGACGCAGGGGCCGAATCCGTCCCCCTCTCCCTGGCCGACTGCCGCGGCCTGGCCCTGGAAAACAACCTCGACCTCCGCGTCCAACTGATCTCTCCGGCCATCGCCGCCGAACGCGTCTCTGAGGAGGAAGCCGCCTTCGAGGCCGTCTTCTTCGCCAACGCCGACTACACCAAGACCGACACGCCGACCTCCAGCACACTCTCCGGCTCGCAGGTGGAGAACCTCTCCTCCGATCTCGGCGTGCGCGTCCCGCTGCGCACCGGCGGCACGCTCACCTTCGACATGCCGCTGACCGAGACAGAAACCAACAACATCTTCTCAACGCTCAACCCCGCCTACACCACCGACTTCAGCATCTCCTTCAGCCAGCCGCTGCTTCGAAATGCCGGCCTCCGCGCCAACACCCACGGCATCCGGCTGGCCGTCTACGAGTCGCAGATCTCGGAAGCCCAGACCAAACTCGAGGTCATCCGCGTCCTCACCGCCGTCGAGCAGGCCTACTGGCGGCTCTATGCCGCCCGGGAGGCCCTGGGCGTCCGCAGGCAGGAGTTCGACCTGGCCGTCTCCCAGCTCGATCGTGCCCGACGCCAGGTCAATGCCGGGGCTGTTGCCGAAGTCGAGATCATCCGGGCCGAATCCGGCGTGGCGGACACACTGCAGGGCATCATCCTGGCTGAAAACGCCGTCCGGGATCGCGAACGGGAACTCAAGCGACTGCTCAACGCCCCGGGACTTGATGTGGATTCCGCGCAGGTGCTCGTTCCCGCAACGCTCCCAAACCCCGTCCGGTACCGCCTTGACCCGGCCGTTCTGCTCTCCGAGGCGATGAATCGACGCATGGAACTGCTGCAACTGGAACTGCAACTGGCCCAGGATGCCAGCACCATCGATCTCCGCCGAAACCAGGTGTTGCCGCTGGTCCTGCTGGACTACACCTACAACGTCAACGGCCTCGGCCCGACATGGGGCGACTCGTTTGACCTGCTCAACGACCGCAACTTCGAGGATCACCGCATCGGCGTCCGGGTCGAGGTTCCGCTGGGCAACGAAGCGGCCGAGAGCCGCCTCCAGCAGGCTGTCTACAGCCGATTTCAGCGACTGGCATCGCGCAAGGCCCGGGAGCAGCTGATCAGCCAGGAGGTGCTCAACGCGATCGACCAAATCGAGAGCAACTGGCAGCGCGTGCTTGCGGGACGGCAGAATGTGATCCTCAACGCCCGGACGCTGGAGGCCGAGCAGCGGCAGTTCGACCTCGGACTTCGGACCTCGACCGATGTGCTTGACGCCCAGACCAATTTCGCAAATGCCCGCCTCAATGAACTTCAGGCGCTGGTGGAGTACCAGATCGCCCAGGTGGATCTCGCCTTCGCCACCGGTATGGTGCTCGGCGCCGCCCAGGTTGCCTGGGAGCCCCTCGAGCCGCAATCCGACCGGGACCTGCTCGATCCCCCGGCCGTCGAGCCGGCTGAGGGCGGTTGACGACTTCCTCACCCCGTCTATACTCGCAGGCTTCGGATTCCGGCATCCGACGTACGGCCCGCATTCGGCGCGCCGACCTCACTTGTACGCCGACAACGACTCAGGAACGCAGCGCGAGGCACACGGGACCATGACCGGCACCAAGATTCGCATTCGTATGGAAGCCTATGACCACCAGGCGCTTGACGCATCAGCCCGCGAGATCGTCGAGCACGCCAAGCGGACCGGCTCGGTGGTATCCGGCCCGATTCCGCTGCCGACTCGGATCGAGCGCTATACCGTCCTTCGCGGTCCGCACATCGATAAGAAGTCCCGCGAGCAGTTCGAGATCCGGACTCACAAGCGGATTATCGACATCATGGACCCCAACCAGCGCACCGTCGAGTCCCTCAACCGTCACATCGTTCCGGCCGGCGTCTTCGTGAAGATCAAGGCCTGAGACTCTCATTTCCGGGGCTTCGGCCCCAGTTCCGGCCACGTCGCCCGGTGCGTAAGACCGGATGCAACCTCTGGCCAGGTCAGGAGCAGACACCATGGCTGCCACAGCGATTCTGGGCCGCAAAGTCGGCATGACACGGTATTTCATCGAAGGCGGGACCAACGTACCCGTGACCGTGATCGCCGCAGGCCCCTGTTTTGTCACCCAGGTCAAGACTTCAGAGAGCGACGGCTACAGCGCCGTTCAGCTCGCCTTCGAGGATATCAAGCCCCGGCGGTCGACAATGCCCCTGATCGGGCACGACGCCCGGGCCGGCGTCACTCCCAAGCGTGTTCACAAGGAACTGCGTCTGGAGAGCGACAAGGACGCCGAGGGCTATTCGCCCGGCCAGGAAGTCAACGTTTCGGCCTTCGAGGGCGTGCCCTACGTGGACATCACAGCCCGATCGAAGGGCAAGGGCTTCCAGGGCACGATGGTCCGCCACAACTTCAAGGGACTTTTTGCCAGCCACGGCACAGAACGGAAGCACCGCTCTCCGGGCTCGATCGGCGGCGGCGGCACCAACCGCGGCACGGGTCCGAAGGTCCGCAAGGGTCGCCGGATGGCCGGCCACATGGGCGACGTTCAGGTAACCGCCCGGAACCTCGACGTGATCGGCATTGATGCTGAGAAAAACCTGCTTCTGGTCAAGGGTGCTGTACCCGGACCGAACGGGGGGATATTGTTCGTGCGTTCTTCGAAGCGGCTGGGCAAGAGTAAAGCCCTGAAGGCTTCGAAAGCGGAGAAGTAACTGAGTTTCGGATTGGGAATCAACCGGTCTGGAGGCGACTCCAGCCGGGCCGTGTAAGCCTCGACGTCCCAAGGCTTTGGGGAACTGCACGGCGACGACAATTCGATTTGAAACCGAGTCAAGAGTTCCTGCCCCGCGTGACGGTTGAGACGCGGCGGAGGATGAGGCGAATCAGGGCCGATCGGGCCCGCAAGGTTGAACAGGTGAGTCATCATGATTGAGCTTCCGGTGTACAACCGGCAGGGAAAGCAAGTCGACACCTTCACGCTCAGCGAGGAATCGCTCGGCGGCGAGGTTCGACCTGCGTTGCTTAAGCAGGCCTACGTCCGTCAGCACGCCAACCGTCGTCAGGGCTCAGCCCGGACGAAGAACCGCTCAATGGTCGAAGGTTCGACGCGCAAAATCTATCGGCAGAAGGGCACGGGCAACGCCCGAATGGGCACGGTCCGCACCAACCTGCGCAAGGGCGGCGGCGTGACCTTCGCCAAGACCCGCACCGGCGACGATTTCCGGCAGGAAATGCCCAAGAAGATGCGCCGGCTCGCCAACCGCAACGCCCTGCTGGCCAAGGCGGTTGATCAGGAAATCAAGATCTTCGACTCACTGGACTTTGACAGGCCTCGAGCGGCGGATTTCGCCAAGGCGCTCGAGGCCGTCGGCGTTAATCGGTCCTGCCTGGTGGCTCTGGACGGAGCGAACGTCAACGGTCGCCGTTCATCGGCCAACCTGAAGGATGTGCAGACCATCCGGTGGGAGCAGCTCAATACCTTCGACCTGCTCAACCACCGCTACCTGGTGATCGACCGCGAGTGCCTCAAGGCATTCGTCGAAGGCTCGTACATGACCGGCGCCGCCGGGAAGGGAGGCCGGTGATGGAACCGACTGTCGTCGTGCGCAAGCCCCTGCTTTCGGAAAAGAGCACGGAGGCCGCTGAACACAACAGGTACGCCTTCGAGGTGGATCGCCGGGCCAACAAGACCCAGATCAAGAAGGCCGTGCAGGAGCTGTATGGCGTGCGCGTGCTGGACGTCGCGACGGTGCGCAAGAAGGGCACCCGACGCCGCACACGTTTCGGATATATCACGACGCCGATTATCAAGAAGGCCGTAGTCAAGGTCCACCCCGAAGACCGGATCGAATTCTTCTAAGCACCCGAGCCGGCCGCCCCGAAGGGCTGCTGCAGAGGACAACGACCCATGCCCATCAGAGTGTACAACAGGACCAGCGCTGGCCGGCGGAACGCCTCGGTCAACCTCCATGCCGAGGTGACCAAGCAGACGCCTGAGAAGTCCCTGCTCAAGAAGCTGAGCAAGACCGGCGGCCGCAATTGCCAGGGCAAAATTACGGTGCAGGGCCGCGGCGGCGGTCACAAGCGTCGCTACCGGGTCATCGACTGGAAGCGGCGGAAGGATGACATGCCGGCCCGTGTGATCGGCATCGAGTACGACCCCAACCGCTCAGCGCACCTGGCCCTGCTGGAGTATGCCGATGGCACGCGGCGGTACATGATCGCTCCGCGCGGGGTGACCGACGGCGAAGTTCTGCTCAGCAGCGCCAACCGCATCGAGCCCAAGCCGGGCAACTGCATGCCGCTGAAGTACATCCCCACGGGTCTCAACGTCCATTGCCTGGAGATGGTTCCGGGCCGGGGCGGGCAGATGTGCCGCTCGGCGGGCAGTTCAGCGCGTCTGACTAACCGGGAGGGTCAGTGGGCGACGCTGGTGATGCCCTCGGGCGAAATCCGCCAGGTGTCGGTTGAGTGCCGTGCGACGATCGGTGAGGTCGGCAACGTCGACCATCAGCAGGTCCGCCTCGGCAAGGCCGGCAAGAGCCGCCATCTGGGTCGTCGTCCGAAGAATCGCGGAATGGCCCGCAGCCACCACACCCACCCGATGGGCGGTGGTGAAGGTCGCTCCAAGGGCGGTCGGGCGCCGGCGAACGCAGCCGGAACGTCGGCCAAGGGCGGCCGGACGCGCAGCCGGAAGAAGGCGAGCAACAAGCGGATCATCCGTCGTCGGCGCAGTGTGCGCTACGGGCAGCTGACTCTGTAAGAAGTGAAACTGATCAAGGCCAGAGGAAAGTCACATGCCGCGTTCGCTCAAAAAGGGACCGTTTGTCGAGGAAAGCCTCTTCCGCAAGGTGATGGCGCAGAAGGATCGCGGCGTCAACGAGCCGATCCGCACGTGGTCGCGTCGCTGCACGATCGTGCCGGAGTTCGTGGGCCACACGTTCAAGGTCCACAACGGCCGGGCCTTCCTCGACGTCTACATCACGGAAGACATGGTCGGGCACAAGCTCGGGGAGTTCAGTCTCACCCGGCAGTTCCGCGGCCACACGAACAAGAAGGAAGGCATCAAGGCAAGCTGACCGCCGCCTTGACGACACAACTCTGAGGCACTCAACATGCTGCTCAACGTAACCAGGTTCAACGACGCCATCGAGTCCGCCGGAGTCACCTCCGATGCACTCGCAGCCGCTGTCGATCGCGAAGGCATCGATGCCCTCAGCGCGATCCGGAACTGGCGGCAGGGCAACTTCAAGCCCCGCCCGACGCCCGATGATCTCCGCGCCCTGGCCGGTGTGCTGGGCGTGCAGGTTGTCGATATCGTCCGCTTTGACAGCGCGCATCGCTTCGCCCGCATCTCCCCCCGTAAGGCCCGGCTGGTGGCGGACCTGATCCGGGGCAAGGAGATCGACGAGGCCCTGAGCACGCTCCGCTTCAGCAAACAGCGCGCTGCGATGCTCTTCCGCAAGGTGCTCGACTCAGCCATTGCCGACGCAGACCAGAGCGATGCCGACATCACCACGCTGGTCGTAGCGGAGGCGCGGGTTGATGAGGGCCCCCGCATGAAGCGCTTCCGTCCGAAGGATCGCGGCCGGGCGCACGGATACAAGCACCGCATGAGCCACCTGATCGTCGCCGTTGAGGAAGAAGCGCTCTGAGCCGAACTGACTGACTCACCCCGCCGCAATGCTCCGGCATCGCGGCCAGATTGGAACGCCAGCCTATGGGACAGAAAATCCATCCATTCGGTTTCCGCGTGGGAATCACCGAGCCGCACCGCAGCCGCTGGTTTGCGCCCAAGGCGCTCTACGGCGAGTTGCTCGTTGAGGACTATCGCATCCGCGAGTTCCTCGACAAGCGGCTCAACCGCACTCCTCCCTTTGCCGCGGTGGCCGACATTCATATTGAACGGACGCGCGAGGAACTGACGATCGTGATCAAGACGGCCCGTCCGGGCCTGGTCATCGGTCCGAAGGGCTCCGGCGTCGAGCAGCTGACCAACGAGTTGCAGCTGATGACGGGCCGCAAGGTCTCGATCAAGGTTCACGAGATCAAGAACCCCGACCTCTCAGCGCAGCTGGTGGCCGAGGGCATCGCCGAGCAGCTCAAGAAGCGTGCCTCGTTCCGCCGCATTCTGAAGATGCGGGCCGAGGGAGCGATGCAGGCCGGGGCGCTTGGGGCGAAGATCATGGTCGCGGGCCGGCTCGGCGGGGCGGACATGAGCCGGACGCTGACGGTGAGCCTCGGGTCGATTCCGCTGCAGACGCTTCAGGCGAACGTGGACTACGGGTTTGCGCCCAGCGTGACGAAGTACGGCGTGATCGGGGTGAAGGTCTGGGTGTACAAAGGTCTGTATGGGGCTGCGGACGAGGCCGAGAGCACGGCGGCCGGCGGTCGGGCCCGTGCGCGAGGTCGTCGTTGAGGCGTCATCGCCGCAGTATCAGTTCAGGAGTGTGATTCATGCCTCGGTTGCCCAAAAGAACGAAGTATCGCAAGCAGCAGCGCGGCCGCCTGAAGGGCAACGCCACGCGCGGGAACTATGTCGCCTTCGGAGATTTCGGTCTTCAGTCGCTGGAGCATGTCTGGCTCTCAGCGCGGCAGATCGAGGCAGGGCGAATTGCCGCGCAGCACTATCTGCAGCGATCGGGGAAGGTCTTCATTCGGGTCTTCCCGGACAAGCCCATCAGCAAGAAGCCTTTGGAAACTCGAATGGGCAAGGGCAAGGCGGACACCGACTACTGGGCAGCACGGGTCAAGCCCGGGACGGTGCTCTTCGAGGTAGCCGGAGTGCCGGAAGTGACGGCCCGCAGCGCACTGTCGCGCGTGGCGATGAAGATGCCGGTCCGCTGCCGGATGATTCGCCGACGGATTCGAGTCTGAGTGAGTTTGAGCAGAGACGCAACGAAGAACCACATTGTCAGGATTCAGGGTGCCCCATGAAGGCTGAAGAAGTACACAAGCTCAGCGACGAGGAGATCGAGGTCGAGGTCAAGCGCCTCCGCCGCCATCTCTTCGACCTGCGCACGCAGGCGGTGACTGAGAAGATCGAGGATACCTCCCAGTTCGGCAAGGCCCGCAAGGACATCGCCCGCCTCCTCACGGAGCGCAGCGTCCGCCGCACGAAGGCCCAGGTGAAAGCATGACCATGACTGAAACGAAATCCGCCAAGGTCCGTGGAACGCGCATCGGCGTCGTCGATCGGGCCAGGACCGACAAGACCCGTCGCGTCTTCATCGAGTTCCAGGCACGACATCCCAAGTACGGCAAGTTCATCCGCCGCCGCACCATCCTGACGGTGCACGATGAGAAGAACGAGTCCGGCGTGGGTGATCGCGTCGAGATCGTTCCGTGCAGGCCGATGAGCAAGACAAAGCGCTGGAGACTCGTCCGCGTCGTTGAGAAGTCGGCGGCAACCGAGGCGGTCCAGACTTCGCTGGACGACCAGGGGCTCGCGCAATAACCCTCCGTCCGTGCGGCAAGTCGCACGGCTGAACTCACAGGTGATGTCATGATTCAACAGGAAACACGAGTCGACGTAGCCGACAACACCGGCGCCAAGACGGTGATGGTCATTCGCGTTCTGGGCGGCTCGACGGCCAAGGGCCGCTTCACCCGCCGCACGGCGGGCATCGGCGACAAGGTCATCTGCACCGTCAAGAAGGCGATTCCCGGCGGCGACGTGAAGGCGGGCGACAAGGTCAAGGCCGTCGTCGTGCGCACGGCGTATCCGACGCGTCGGCCGGACGGCTCCTGCGTGCGGTTTGATCGCAGTGCGGTGGTGCTGATCGGCGACGACGGCAATCCGCGCGGCACGCGTATTTTCGGGGCAGTCGCCCGGGAACTCCGCGAGCGCAATTACCTCAAGATCGTCTCACTCGCAACGGAGGTCGTCTGACATGCCACGCCACATCCGCAACGGCGAAACCGTGATGGTCACTTCCGGCGACGACAAAGGGAAGACCGGGACGATCCTGCAGGTCATTCCCGGCAAGAGCCAGGTCGTCGTGCAAGGCATCAACGTCAAGAGCCGACACCTGAAGCCCTCGCAAGCCTCGCCGCAGGGGGGCATCATCCAGAAGGAGATGCCGATCCACTGGTCGAAGGTCAGCCCGGTTGCAGACGGCAAGGCCACTCGGGTTCGATTCCAGACCAGGAAGGACGGGTCCAAGGTGAAGGTTGCGGCCGTCAACGGTCAGGAACTCGCTGTCCTCCATAAGGGCCGAAAGAAGAAGTAATCCCGGGCTCCACGCCGGATAAGAAACGGAACTGATCATGGTCGCAGAAACGCAAGCCGCCGCACATCCGCTCAAGGCCCAGCTCGAAAAAGAGATCTGGCCGAAGGTATCGGAGAAGTTCGGCATTCGGAATCAGATGGCGCTGCCGCGCCTGGAGAAGATCACCGTCAACGTCGGTGTCGGCAAGCAGCTTGAGAACAACAAGTTGCGTCCCGGCGTCAAGGACGCGGTGTATGAGACGCTCTCGGCCGTGACGGGTCAGCAGCCGATTCTGATTGTGGCCCGGAAGTCGGTCTCGAACTTCAAGGTTCGCGAGGGGGCGCCTTCGGCGATGATGGTGACGCTGCGGCGGGATCGGATGTGGTCGTTCCTCCAGCGTGTGATCCACCTGGCGATCCCTCGTGTGAAGGACTTCCGCGGTCTGCCCCCAAAGTCGTTCGACAAGGCGGGGAACTACTCCTTCGGCTTTGCCGAACAGGCGGTCTTCCCGGAGATCGACATGGGGAAGGCGAATTTTGTTCACGGGATGAACCTCAATCTTGTATTCAGGAACTCGTCACCGGAGATCTCCCAGTTTGTTCTGACCGAACTGGGGTTCCCGTTCAAGCGCGAGACGAAGTGAGTCATCGGGCGCATCGGCCCGGGAAAGTGATTGCGATATGGCAACCAAGGCGCAAATGGCCAAACTGCACAGGCCCCCGAAGTTCAGCACCCGCAAGGTCCGGCGCTGCGAGCTGACGGGCCGCTCCCGCGGTGTCTACCGGAAGTTCCGGGTAAGCCGCATCATGCTTCGGGAACTGGCCCACAAAGGCATGATTCCGGGCATGAGAAAGGCCAGCTGGTAGGAGGCCGGGGCGATCCGGACGTCAGGTTCCGGAGTCTGCCGGCACAGTCCACGAATCACCAGGTGAGATAAAGATCCATGTCTTTCAATGACCCCATCTCCGATCTGCTGACACGAATCCGCAACGCGGCGCGTAATCGGCGTAAGACTGTCGAATGCCTCAACAGCAAGGTGTGCCGCGGCGTCTGCGACGTGCTGGCGCGCGAGGGCTACATCAACGGCTATCAGGTCAGGGATGACGGCCGCGGGGGCATTATCCAGATCGATCTGAAGTACGGTTCGCGCGGGGAGCCTCTGCTGCACCACATCGCGCGGGAGAGCAAGCCCGGGCGGCGCGTCTATCGCGGGGTGTCGGATCTGCCGCGTCCGCTGGAGGGGCTGGGCATTGCGATTGTCTCGACCAGCAGCGGCGTGCTGAGCGACCGGGAATGTCGGGAACGGAACATCGGAGGCGAGTTGCTCGCCACGATCGATTGAGAATCACGCAGGGTGTAGCCGTGCCTCCGCGTTGCGGAAGGCATGAGGAGCAGAAACCATGTCACGCATCGGAAAGAAACCAGTCGAGATTCCCTCCGGCGTCAAGGTCGCCGTCGCTGACGGCACGATTACCGTCGAGAAGGGCTCCGGCAAGTTGCAGTATCGCCATCGTCCGGAAGTCTCGGTGAGCGTGGAGGACGGCAAGCGCGTCGTCTGCTCGATCCCTGAGGATCAGCAGGAGAACCGCGTGTACCGGTCCTACTGGGGGCTCACCCGCGCTCTGGTGCAGACGATGGTTGAGGGCGTGACGAAGGGTTACCAGAAGCAACTGGAGATCGTCGGCGTCGGCTGGGGCGCCAAGGTGCAGGGCAACAAGCTGGTGCTCTCCCTGGGCTACTGCCACCCCGTCGAATTGACCATCCCCGCCGGCCTCGATGTCACGGTGGAGCGAAGCATCGTCACGATCAAGGGTGTGGACAAGCAGGCAGTCGGGCAGTTCGCCGCACTGGCCCGCTCCAAGCGCCCGCCCGAGCCGTACAACGGCAAGGGTGTGAAGTACGTCAACGAGCAGATCATCCGCAAGGAGGGCAAGCAGGTCGTCGGCCGCTGATTCGGCCGGGACCGGCTCCCCGAGGATTCATACAGCCATGCAGACAGCAGAAATCAGAAGTACACGACGCGTTCGACGGGCCCGAGGCCTGCGGAAGAAGATCTTCGGCACGCCTGGTCAGCCTCGGCTGGCGGTGTTCCGTTCTCAGAAGCACATTTACGCCCAGGTCATCGACGACCTCCAGGGCGCCACGATCGCCTCGGCCAGCACACGCGACAAGGACTTCTCAGGTGACAAGTCCGGCAATACGGCGGCAGCATCGGCCGTCGGCGAGCTGCTGGCGCGTCGGGCGATGGAGAAGGGCGTGACCGCCGTCGCATTTGATCGACGGGGATTCCGATACCACGGCCGCGTCAAGGCGCTGGCCGATGCAGCGCGCAAAGCCGGACTGAAGTTCTGATCCGCCCGCATGATGCAGGCGACTAGCGAGAGACTCAATGAGCACGAATACTGATAAACGCGAATCGGGTGGGATCGACACCGTCACCGTCGGCATCTGGCGAACCGCTGCGACGATCAAGGGCGGCCGCCGCTTCTCCTTCGGAGCGATGGTGGTTGCCGGCGACAAGCACGGCCGCGTTGGCATCGGCTACGGCAAGGCCAACGAGGTTCCCCCCGCCATCGAGAAGGCGGAGAAGGAAGCGCGTCAGGGCCTCAAGCCCGTCACGCTGCTGGGCCGGACGATTCCCCATACCGTGCTGGGCCGCTTCGGCGCTTCGAAGGTGCGTCTTGTTCCGGCAAGTCCCGGTACGGGTATCGTCGCCGGGGCTGCCGTCCGTGCGGTGCTGGAGGCCGCCGGCGTCCATGACTGCCTGACCAAGGCCTACGGTTCGACCAACGCCCGCAACCTCGTGAAGGCGGCGCTTGACGGTCTGCAGCAGCTGCGCTCGAAGGACCAGATCGCCGCGCTGCGCGGCGTCGAGATCGGGGCGTCGCGCGTGGATGAGATTCTCGCCGCCGACGCGGCCTTCCTTGCAGCGGCGGGGGTGGACACCAGCGCGGAGTCCTCCGCGGAGTGATCGATTCGCACACGCATCCGTCGCCGGTTGAGCCGGCGACAGTAAAGGCAGGTTTGACGCCATGATGATCCACGAAATCACTGAGAAGGTCGGCGCGCATCCCCGGCGGAAGCGCATCGGTCGCGGTCCCGGGTCCGGCCACGGCAAGACCTCGGGGCGGGGCCACAAGGGCGCCCACTCCCGTTCAGGCTTCAGCACGAAGCTGGCGCGTGAGGGCGGGCAGATGCCGCTGTTTCGCCGTTTCCCCAAGCGCGGCTTCTCGAATTTCCAGTTCGAGACGCGGTACCAGATCGTCAACGTCGCCGATCTGCAGAAGCACTTCAAGGCCGGCGATGAGGTCAGCGCCAAGACGCTTGCCGCTGCGGGCCTGGTCCGGACGGCAACCGATCCGGTGAAGATTCTCGGCAACGGCGACTTCAACCTGAAGGTCACGGTGATCGCGAACAAGTGTTCGGCGTCGGCGCGTGAAAAAATCGAGGCGGCGGGCGGAACAATCACCGAGATCGTGAAGGCGAAGTGGTCTCGTCCGGTGTCGGACAAGAAGGCGAAAGCCGCGAAGAAGTAAGGCAGGCGATCCAGCCGCGGTCCGGCCAGCAAGCCGTGATTCGGACTGCGTTACCAGGAAAGCGGTGCGATGTTCAACGCCTTTATCAATGTCTTCCGAATCCCTGAACTTCGGAACAAGCTGCTGTTTACGGTGGCGATGCTCGCCATCTACCGCATCGGTTTCTGGATTCCGCTGCCGGGCATCGACCAGGCCGCGCTGATCACGGCCTTTGAGGAATCCAGCCGCGAGGGCGGCGCGGCCGCACGGCTGGCCTCCTACATCGCGCTGTTTACCGGCGGAAACCTCGGGCAGTCCACGATCTTCGGCCTCGGCGTCATGCCGTACATTTCCGCGGCCATCATTTTTCAGTTGATGGGCACCGTCGTTCCTGCGCTGGAGAAGCTGCAGAAGGAAGGCCCGTCGGGCCGGCAGAAGATTCAGGAATACACCCGGTATGCCACCGTCGTCCTCTGCATCTTCCAGGGATTCGGCTGGCTGACGTACATGCAATCGCAGGGCCTGATCTACGCGGAAATCACCGGCAATGCCGCCTCATTGTGGGCGTTCCGCATCCAGGGCACGATGGCGTTGGTCGCCGGCACCGTGTTCCTCATGTGGCTCGGCGAGCAGATTGACAAGTACGGCCTCGGCAACGGCGTCTCGCTGATCATCACGGCCGGCATTCTCGCCGCGATGCCCGGAGCCATCTCGCACATCGCGACGAACTTCAGTTTCGCCGCCGATTCGGGGGACCTGTACGGCCCGCTGACGGTGGTCTTCCTTGCGTTGGCGTTCTTCGGTGTTACCGCGGGAGCGGTGCTGCTGACCGTGGCGCAGCGACGCATTCCGATTCAGCAGGCCAAGCACACCCGCGGCCGCAAGGTCTACGGCGGGCAGAAGGCGTATCTGCCGCTTCGCGTCAACCACGGCGGCGTGATGCCGATCATCTTCGCGCAGTCGCTGATGATCTTCCCCTCTGTCGCTCTCGGAGCGGTGCAGTCCTGGGCCGACCAGACCAATTCAACGGTCTTTCAGGGTGTCGCGACCTTCCTGGCCGAAAACTTCACCTGGGGGGCATACCCCTACGTGGTCCTTGAGATCCTGATGATCTACTTCTTCAGCTACTTCTGGACCACGGTGCAGTTCAATCCCAAGGAAATGGCCGAGCAATTGCGCGACCACGGCTCCTTCATTCCCGGATTGCGCCCCGGTCCTCGCACGGCCGAGTACCTCGAAACGGTGCTGGAGCGCGTGACCTATGTCGGCGCCGGCTTCCTCGCGGTGATCGCCGTCATCCCGACGGTGGTCGCGACGGGGATGGAGATTCCGTTCAATGTCTCGGCCTTCCTCGGCGGCACCGGCCTGCTGATCGTCGTCAGCGTCGGGCTGGACTTCGTGCAGCGAGTCGAGGCGAACCTGCTGATGCGGAACTATCCGGGCTTCCTCGATGCCGGCGGCGAACGAGGCCGCGCAGGTCCGCGTCTGCGCTCAGCTCGCGGGTCCTGAGGCGGCGATCTATTTGCGGTAGAGGCCCTGCGTGCGGATGTACTCCAGCACGGCCGGAGAGAGCCCCGGGACAACGTCCGCGCCTGATTCCAGTGTGGTGCGGATGGCGGTCGCGCTGAAGTTGCAGAGGGGCACCTCGTCGCCGACATCCAGCCACTCCGAGGCGATGCCGCGTGCCCGCAGGTCGCCGACGGTCTCAGGCGGACGGGGATACACCAGCGGCCGGGCGAGTTCCGCGATGCGTCTGGGATCCTTCCATGTCGAGAGGCGCAGGGCCTGGTCAGCGCCGAGGAAGAGCCGAAGGGTCACCTCGGGGCCGACGGCCTCCCGGATGATTTCAAGCGTGTCCACGGTGTAACTCGCTCCGCCTCGCTCCAGTTCAAGCCGTGAGATGGACCACCCCGAGCGGCCCGCCAGCGCCAGTCGGAGCATGGCGCAGCGATCCTCGTCGGAGGCGGCGGGCGATTCCTTGTGGGGCGAGCGGGCAGCCGGTACGAAGAGCACCCAGTCGAGGGCGAGGCGGTGCTGGGCGAAGAAGGGCGGCTCGATATGGCCGCGATGAGGGGGATCAAAGGTGCCCCCGACAATGAGGACTGATCGTACGGATTCCGGAATTGCCGGATCGGTCGCGGGGATCATCGCAGGGCCTCCCGGAATGACTGCACGGTCGGGCCGACGGCGGCCTCCAGACTTCGCAGCGCCTCAGCGACGGTGCGTCGCAGGTGCAGGACGGGTCGCAGCAGGGGGGGGCGGCGGATGAGATCGAAGGCGATGCGGCCGCCGCGAATGCCGCCCTGCGGAGTGAACCAGGCGATCGCCTCCGCCGGAAGCGTATCCCCGGAGGCGTCGCTGACCGATCGCAGCACCTGCCAGGGCAGCGCGACCTCGTCGGCCCATGCTCCCAGGGCGTGCGCTTCCATGTCGACCACGGCGGCCCCGGTGCCGGCCCGAACGGCGCGGCGATCCTCAGGGCCTTCGACGATGCGATCCATGCCGACGATCGTGCAGCGGCCGATGGCGCCGTTGGTTGAGAGGGGGGTGGGCGTCCAGGTTCGCCCGCCTTCATCGACGACGCGCTCAGCCAGGTAGGTGTTCCCGATGGCCATCTCCGGATCGAGTCCGCCCCCGAGGCCCACCAGAAGCACGGGCCGCGACGATTCGGTGGCCAGGGCCCGGCGCACGGCCAGCGCGCCGATGCCGCAGCAGCGGAGCTCGATCCCGGTGAGACCGGTTCGGCGCAATGCCCGTTCCACGGCGCGGGCCTCTACTCGAAGGGGACAGACGATGATGATGTCGTGTTCGGGCACGTGGCTCCCGGCTGCAGAAAAACGCCTGCAATCGAGTGTAGGAGGGTGAGAAGGTTGCAAATCGCCGCTTGGTTCCTACAATACGCGACTTTCCGACCCCATCGTCTAGCCAGGTTAGGACGCCAGGTTTTCATCCTGGTAACAGGGGTTCAAATCCCCTTGGGGTCGCTTTTCAGCACCATTCGGCCGGTACCGTGAACCTCGCAGACTTCGACGCACTGACCTTCGACTGCTACGGCACGCTGATTGACTGGGAGCGCGGGATCCTCGAGATTCTGCGTCCCTGGGCCGATCGCAACGGCCTGACTGTCGCCGATGAGCAACTCCTGGCCGTCTTTGCCCGTGCGGAGGCGGAGGTGGAGTCGCGGCCGCCCTTTCGCGCCTACACCGAGATTCTGAGACTGGTCATGGCGGAGATCGCCTCGGCCTTCGGGCTGACGGCCTCGCTCTCGGAATGCGATGAATTCGCCGACTCCGTCGGCGGCTGGCCGCCCTTCCCCGATACCGTCGCCGCGCTTCGCGAACTCCGCGACCGCTATCGTCTGATTGTCGTTTCCAACGTCGATCACCGATCGTTCTCGGCCACGCAGCGGTTGCTCGGCTCGCCCTTTCACGCGGCCGTCCTGGCTGAGGATGTCGGCGCCTACAAGCCGGATCATGCGATGTTTCACCGTGCGGTGGAGACGGCGGCGGACCTCGGCGTGTCGCGCGAGCGGATTCTGCATGTCGCGCAGAGTCTCTACCACGACCACGTTCCGGCCGCAGCGCTTGGGATCCCCTCGGTATGGGTGGATCGCCGGGCGGGACGCCCAGGCGGCGCAACGAAAACGCCGGATCGTGCAGTTCATCCGGCGTTGACGGTTTCGTCGATGGCGGAACTGGTCGAGCAGATCCGTGCTGACCGGGCCCGCAAGGCGTGAGCCGTGGTCAGGCGGCCTGTTCGGGCTTCACGGCCTTCATCGCCATGCGCTCTCGGGTGGGGACCTGAACATCCCAGACGAGGCCGGTCCACGAGAGCATCTTGATGATGATGTAGGAGATGTCGAACTGCCACCACTTCAGGCCGTGTCGGGCTGAACTCGGAAAGGCGTGGTGGTTGTTGTGCCATCCCTCGCCGAAGGCGAGGATGCCGACGATGACGTTGTTGCGGCTCTCGTCGTGGCTGCGGAAGTCGCGGCTGCCCCAGGTGTGGCAGATGGAGTTCACGCTCCAGGTGATGTGGTGGACAACAAGGATGCGGACAAGGCCGCCCCAGATGAATCCGAGCAGCACGCCCGTCCAGCTCATCGTCAGCAGGCCGCCGAGCACGGCGGGAATCAGCAGCGTCAGAACGACCCAGAGCGGAAAGAGGGCGCTCATGCGGACGACGAGTTTGTCCTGGAGCAGATCGGGCACGTAGCGCTTGAAATCGGGCATCGGCGGGTTGAGCAGCCAGCCGAAGTGAGAGTGAAGAAGGCCCCGGATGAAGCCCCGGAACCCCTCTCCGTGGAGGTGGGGAGAGTGGGGGTCGTGATCGCGGTCGCTGTGCTGGTGGTGGCAGCGGTGGCCGGCAGCCCAACTGAGGATCGTTCCCTCAAGCGCCAACGAACCCATGAAGGCCAGGAGATACTGAATGGGCCGGGTGGTTTCGAAGGATTTGTGGGTGAAGTAGCGATGGAAGCCGATGGTGATGCCCAGCCCGGTGAAGACATACATGCCCAGGAGCAGGCCGAGGTAGACCCATCCGAAGCCGTATCCCCAGAGGAGGGCGCATCCGACAATCAGTCCGACGACCGGCAGCAGGATGGCCAGAAGATTTGCGATTCGAACGCTCAGAGGGGCCTGGTGGGCATGAAAATCCTCGTCGTGTGCCCCACCGAGAATCGTCGATGCGGCGGCCGCAGCCGGCGAACTCGTCATTTGCGTCATCAGAATGTACTTTCTGTCAAAATATGCACCGGGCGGGGTCCCTGCCCGGCATCCAGCCCTGTTTATCCATCCAACGCCGCGTCGCCGTCCTGACGATCGCGGGGACAATCCTAGTCCTTCTGATCGTACAGTTTATCGGGAGGATCGGTTCTTTCTCTTCCGGCGGCCCGGGGATGATTCCCCCAATTGGTGGGGATGTCCGGACTGATCTTTCTGCTCCGGGGTCGGGATACCATGCTCGGCCCAGATATCGCGGAGCGACGGCCTTGGCGACGTCCATGCAGGACCGATACGACGCGCTTGTCGTGGAGATGAAAGCGAAGTATCGCTTTCGAGTTCGGCGCTGGCGCAGCTCGATGTCCGGGGCGGCCTGGCAGATTGAGTACACCGACGGCACGGTGGTGCGGATCATCGAGTCGCCCTATCCGCGCGGTCCGATGAGCGCTGCGGTCTTTCTGCACGAGGTGGGCCACCACGCCATCGGGCTGCGTACCTACAGCCTGCGCTGTCTCGAGGAGTACCACGCGTGGCGCTGGTCCCTGGAGCAGATGGAAGCGCACGGTTTTGCCATCACGCCACGAGTTCAGCAGCGCGTCCACGCCTCGCTTCAGTATGCCGTCAGCAAGGCGGCTCGCCGCGGGCTCAAAGGGTTGCCGCACGAACTGCTGCCCTATCTGCCTCCGGGGTTTCGAGTCGTTGAGGGCCATCAGCGACGCATCGGCTGAAGGCGGCCGTAGGTGGCGCTTCGCCAGACCCACTCGGCCGGTCCGAACCGGAAGTATCGCAGCCAGAGGGGCGACCAGGCCAGCTGCAGGGCCCAGACGACGCCGACGACGCCGAGGAGTTCAGCGCGGGAGAGGCGTTCGAAATAGCCGAATCCCCAGCCGTAGAAGAAGGCGGTGCAGAGGATCGTCTGCATGAGATAGTTGGTCATGGCCATGCGGCCGACGGCGGCGAGCGTGGTTATGCAGGCGCGAAGCTTTCCGCTGTTGACCCAAAGGGCTGTGGCGGAGGCCCAGGCCAGAGCTACAGCGACGCTGCCCCAGTAGTTGAACTGCGAACCGGCAAAGAGGGAGTATTGCCAGGTCCAGTCGCGAACGATGTTCTGCCAGGCGCCAAGAAGTGCAAGCGCAAGGCCTCCGAGGCCGAAGGCCAGGAGGATGACGAGGTACGTTCCTCCGCTGCATCGGCCGGTGAGGAACCCGACTTTGAAAAGGGCCATGCCCAGCAGCATGAGTCCCGAGACGCGCCAGAGGCCCCAGAAGAGGAACATCTCCGTCTGCATCTCGAAGGCGAACTCAGCACGGAAGGGCAGACTGTCCAGCCACGAGCCGCGTATCGCCGAAACCTCCTCCTCGACCTGCTGCGGCGTCGGAGTCCACATCGCCTCCATTTCAGCAGCAAAGGCAACCGCTTCGGGGTCATCTGTTTCGCCCTCGATTCCCTGCATGGAGAGGCCGGCAGCGAGGAAAATCCCGGAGGCGATCGAGAGCAGGATGACGCCGAGGACCAGAAGCACGCGGGGGGACAGGTTGCGAAGGGGGTAGAGGGCCATGCCGCAGAGGGCGTAGGCGACGAGGATGTCGCCGTGCCACAGCAGATACGCGTGGGCCAGGCCGATCAGCAGGAGAGCGGCCATGCGCCGGTAGTGCAGGATGCCGGAACGCGCGCCTCGATCAGCCAGTCGGGAGGCGAAGAGGACGATGCCGGCTCCGAAGAGCATCGAGAAGAGCGACATCATCTTCATGTCAAAGAGGAGATGGCTGAGCCACCAGACCAGCGAGTCCGCGCCTTCGAGCGGTCCCGTCGCCGTTGGATTCATGTAGGCGGCCGCGACCTTCCCGAAGGAGATGATGTTCATCACGAGGATGCCGAGCACGGCAAGGCCGCGGATGACATCAAGGGTCTCGATCCGCTCGGCAGCGCGGGCGGGGGCGGCGTCAACGACCGTCGCTTCGATCGGCTCCGGGGTCTGACTCATGGGTCGTCTCGCCTCGGGGGCGGTACGGGATCAATGCCGCTTCCGCCCCAGGGATGGCAGCGCAGGATGCGTCGAACCGAGAGCAGGCTGCCCCGGAACAGGCCGTGGGTTGCCAGCGATTCGATGGCGTACACCGAGCAGGTCGGGCGGTATCGGCAACGGGCTCCCAGCAGCGGGGAGACAAAGCGCCGATACCCGCGTACGGCGAGGATCAGGAGGCGGGCGGCGAGTCCGGGGTTGGGCGTTCCTGCCGTTGTTGCCATTGCCGGTGAATCCTGCGGAGGCCGCGATGCAGGTAATGCTGGTACTCAGCCAGCGTCAACACTTCGTGGGGCCGAACGACGATGACGAGATCGTAGCCGACCGGGAAGTCATGCTGCAGCAGGCGGAATGCCTCCCGCAGGAGTCTCTTGACGCGGGCACGCACCGTCGACGGGCCGACGCGCCGACCGACCGAGAGGCCCAGGCGGGGATGGGCGAGGCCGTTGGCCCGGCCGTGGACGATCAGCGGGCCTTCGACGCTGCGGCACCGGGCGTTGAATACGGCCGTGTAATCACGTGCCAGCGAGAGGCGGTGCCGCCGGCGGAAGGGGTGGCGGGCCGGTGATGGTTCAGGTCGCTCCACAGTGCTGCCGATCCGCCTCTCAGGTCTCACGGGCCATGACCTGATGGTAGTGCTTCATCATCGCGCCCCGGGTCAGCAGGCCGACGACGCGCCGGGAGTCCCGGGAGGCGGTCACGGCCAGGCACGATCCGCCGTAGCCGCTGAACTTGTCCATGACGGTGTCGAGTTTCTCGGAGAGGTAGGTCGTGGGCGGGGTTTCGCGGAGGAGCTCGCCGACGACCAGCAGGGGCATGGCCTCGTTCTCGATCAGCGCGGTGCGCAGGTCCTCGTCGCGGATCAGCCCGAGGAAGCGATCGTCCTTGTCCACGACCACGAACTCCTCCACCGCCTCCCGGGCTGCGACTTCGATGAGGCGGCTGGCCGGCTCCTCGGGATGCACGAAGGTCGCCGGCTGGAGGGGAATCTGGTGGACGGCGATGGTGCGCAGGACTGAGACATCCCTGGACACGCCAAGCTGCAATCCGCGCCGGCGCAACCGTGAGGTGTAGATGCTGACGCGGTGCAGCGCCTGCGCGAGCGTGGTCGCCATGACCGCTGCGATCATGATCGGGAGGATGACGCGGTAGTTGCCGGTGATCTCAAAAAGCATGAGGATCGCCGTGAGCGGTGCGTGCGTTGTGCCGGCCACCATCGCGGCCATCCCGACAAGGGCGAAGGCCGCGGGAGAGACGTCGCCGGCTCCCGGGAGGGAGGAGTGGTGCAGCAGCAGGCCGAAGGCCCCGCCGGTTGTCGCCCCGAGGAAGAGACTGGGGGCGAAGACACCGCCGGAGCCGCCGGTCCCGAGTGTCAGGAGCGTGGCGACCATTTTCAGCGCGACGAGGCCTGCGAGGATCAGCAACAGTTGAGTCGAGGCGTCGGTTGTGTAGAAGTCCGGAGTGAGGCACTGCTCAATGAAGCCGTAGCCGTTGCCGTAGTAGGCCGGGTGGGCCGCTGTGGGGTGGAGGTCCCCAACGGTCGCGACGACGGCAAGCGACATCAGCCAGAGAGCGGTGGCTCCGACGACGGGCTTGAGCACATCGTGAACCCGAAGACGATCGAGGTTGGTCTCCATCCAGTCCAGCGAAGCGATGAAGGCGACGGAGACGACGGCCGCGACAATGCCCAGCACCATGAAGTAGGGGAGTTCAAAGAGGCGGAAGTCGTGCGCGATCAGGTTGGAGACGGAGAAAATCGCCTCGTTCTGTCCGTAATAGGCCTGGGTGACGGCCGTGGAGAAGACCGAGGCAATGACGATCGGCACGAAGGTTCGCGCCGAGAGATCGCGCAGCAGGATCTCGACGACAAAGAAGACGCCGGCGATCGGCGCATTGAAGATCGAGGCGATCCCGGCCGCCGCGCCGCATCCCAGCAGCATCGAGGTCTGGTCCGGGCCGGTGCGCAGCGCCCGGCCGGCACTGGAGCCGATGGTCGAACCGATCTGCACGATCGGGCCCTCCGCTCCCGCCGATCCGCCGGAGCCGATGGTGAAGGCCGAAGCGAGGATTTTGCAGATGGCAACCCGCGGCCGGATAAGCCCCTTGCGGGTCAGCAGCGCGGTGAGGACCTCAGGGACGCCGTGCCCGCGCGCCTCGGGCGCGCCGAAGTGGACGATCACTCCGCAGACCAGCGCGCCGGCGATGGGAAGCGCCAATGCCAACCAGAGCGGAACGGGCGATGTGTCGGCGGTAAGCGTGTTCAGGAGCGCTTCGCCCTGGTGAACCATCCACGCAAAGAGCATGGCGCCGTGGGCGGTGACGGTTCCGATCAGCGCGGCGATTGCGACGATCAGCCAGTTCTTCTCAAGTCTGCCGCTGCGGGTCAATTGGCGCAGCCACAGCGCAACCCGCGCCGAGGGCGGGAGGCGATGTCTGCTGTGCCGGGTCTGGGGCATCCGGGGATTCCACGAACGATCTCTCGATTCGTAGTATCCGGACCGGGCGGGCGCAATCAAGGACTCCCCCGGACATTCGCGTCGTCAGGCCATCCTGACAAAGGCGATTCCGAAGCTGACAATCGACATCGCCAGCGTCACCGCGCCGACGATCAGCAGCGCCTGCTGCAGCTCCGCCGGGAGCCGATGCCACGGACGGTTGATCCGATCAAAGGTTCGGAGGATGACCCCCGGCGGCGGGTCGCCGATGGTCGTCACGACGTCGCCTCTGGGCTGCGCGTCCTGCTCAGCGTCGGCAGCCGCCCGATCATCCTCTTCCACCCGTGTGGCCGGCTTCGGTGCGGTCTCCTGCTCAGAACCGAGCAGGTCGGCGAGACTGACGCTTGCACTTTCCGATCTCGGCGTTGGCGCGGGAGCGGGCTCGGGAGAGGTCGGTCGCTTCTCCGACTGAGGTGAGGCATCCAGGTCGTCGGAGGCGATCGCCTCGGCAGCGCCGGCGAGGGTGCGATCCATCTCTCGCAACTTGTCCGACTCGGGGGCCGTGGCGGCCTCGGCGGCCTTCGGCTTCGGCGGGGCTTCGAGGCGGATGCTGCGGGCGGTGGAATCCGAAGTACCCATGACATTCCTCCGGGGCTTATCGGGTCTCCCTGCCGACATTGGCGGTCAACCGTCGAGTATCATCGTGATCCAGGCCCCTCCCCTGAACCTGCCGTCGGCCCCGGACCGCAATTCCACCCGCCCATGCCGCACCATCGAATCCATCTTCCCGATCTGGCCTTGCTGCTGCCGCCGGCTGGGACTCCGGGAGCCCTCACCATCGAGGGTGATGAAGCGCATCACGCCGTGGCCGTCAAGCGGCTTGCCGTCGGGCAGAGCGTTGAAGTGCTCGACGGCCGGGGACTGGTCGCCACAGCGACGGTCGAATCGGCCTCGAAGCGGAGTCTGACCGTGCGGGTTTTGGAGGTTGCGAACCACCCTCGTCCGCAACGGCAGATCGTCGTCGCCGCGGCGTGTCCGAAAGGTCCGCGGGCCGAGGCGATGGTCGAGGGCCTCAGCCAGGCGGGCGCTGACCACTTCATTCCTCTGGAAACCCGGCGGTCAGTTGCCCTGCCCTCTGCCTCGAAGGTCGCACGCTGGCGGGAAGTGACGGCAGTGGAGTCGATGAAGCAGTGCGGCCGGCCGTGGCTGTTGGAGGTGACAGAGGTCACTTCCTTCGAGAGAGTGGTCAGGTCAGCAGTCGAGCGAGGGGCTGACGTGCTGTTGGCCGATGCGGCCGGTGAGACGGCACCCGACGTGACGGCCGACGAGACCGTCATTCTCATCGGACCGGAAGGTGGGTTTGACGGCGAGGAAGTCGCACTGGCGACGGCAGCCGGCAGTAAGACACTCCGACTGGGGCCGCATGTGCTTCGAACGGAGACGGCTGCGGTGATCGCGGCGGCGATGGTGCGA
>CAZPFK010000026.1:31955-36167 GCA_964585855.1 uncultured Vicinamibacteraceae bacterium | reverse complement strand
GGCGTTGAGGGAGGCCTCGTTGTCATCCACATCGAAGAAGGAGGAGAGGTCGGCCTCGGTGTTGCCGGCACCGCCGAGCTGGAGTTCGCCGTCCAGCGAGGGAATCCACAGAGATGCTCGCGCCTGGATGCGATAGGGCGAGGCATCGGGTTCGGGAGGCGTGGCCGGCTGATCCTGCGCGCGAAGCGGTGCGGCGGAAAAGCAGACAAGAAGCGCGGAGAATGTACCGGCAGCCGATGAGCGAGTGTGCAACGGTTTCATCTTCATCCATTCACCCTCAAGGCCCTGAGCGGGAGCCGATCATAGCGGGACAAGGCGAACATGCCCTCTGAGCCGACCCAACCCGAACGCACCACCGGCGAGGGTGATCTTGTCATCGGCGGCGCTGTGGTCATCCCGGCGTCGATGCTGTCGTTCACCTTTACGCGCTCCTCCGGTCCGGGGGGACAGCACGTCAACAAAACCAGCACGCGCGCCGTGCTGCGCCTTGACCTTGAGGAACTCGTAGAGCGCGGCGTGCTGAGCGCGGCGGCCCGCACGCGCCTGGCGCGACTGGCCTCGCACCTGGTCACCGGAGAGGGCGAGTTGATCATCGCCGCCGACGAATCGCGCAGCCAGCGGCGCAACCGCGAGGCGTGCCTGGAACGCCTGCGCGAACTCATCCTCGCCGCCCTGGTCCCGCCCCGGCCCAGGAAGAAGACCCGGCCGTCGGCGGCGGTGAAGAAGCGGCGCGTTGAGGCCAAGCGGCGGCACGGCGAGGTGAAGGCGAGACGACGAAAGCCGCCTCCGGAACACTGAAACCTGTGACTTCGGGCATCCGGAGCGGGACTGACCGCGTACCCTTCACGGCACGGAGAACCATGGCCGATCACACATCACAATCCGGACCGCGATCAAAGGTGGAGTCGGCTCCGATCCGCTTCGCAGCCGCGGTGAGCACGCGTCAGTCCCATTCCGAGGCGATCGCGGAACTGAGCGAACACGTGCGCGAGGCGATCCCCGGTCAGCCCGATCTCTGCATGGTCTTCTTCACGGCGCACCACCTGCCGTCGGCGTCGGCGATCTCACGGCAGATCAATGAGACGCTCAACCCCGGCATGCTCATCGGCAACAGTGCAGAAAGCGTGCTGGCGCTGGATCGCGAGATCGAGCGCTCGCCGGGCATCTCCATGCTGGCGGCGTCACTTCCGGGGGCCCGGATCGAATCGTTCACCGAGGAGGACCTCGCCTTCGGTGCCGATCGGGAGGCCATCCGCGAGAGTCTGCATGTGGCCGATGACACGCGCGGCGTGCTGCTGCTTGCCGATCCCTTTACGCCGCTGGGCCGCCTGCTGCCGAGTCTCTCCGAGGCGCTGGTCACACCGCCGGACCTGCCGGCCATTCCCCTGATCGGAGGCGTCGCCTCGGCAGGCGCGCAGCCGAACCAGAACCGCTTCTTCCTTCAGGACCGGGTGCGGACGGGAGGAATTGCGGGGCTGACGGTCTCGGGCCGTCTCCGCGTCGATTCCCTGGTCTCGCAGGGGTGCAGGCCGATCGGTCGGCCAATGGTCGTCACCGGCGCGAGGCGAAACCTGATTGAGTCGCTGGGCGGGCAGCCGGCGCTTGCGGCCTTCAAGGGAATCATCCAGGGGCTGGACGACCGGGACCGCGAGCTGCTGACCAAGGGCCTCTTTGTCGGGCTTGTCGTTAACGAGTACAAGGATCGTTTCGGTCGGGGAGATTTCCTGATCCGCAACGTCATCGGCGTGGATGAGAACCAGGGGTACCTGGCGGTTTCCGACGAGGTGCGTACGGGACGGACGATCCAGTTCCACGTCCGCGATGCCCGGACGGCCGTTGAGGACCTCGAACTGCTGCTGGCGGCACAGCAGCTGGACTCGACGCCGGCCGGGGCATTGCTGCTGACCTGCAACGGTCGGGGGTCGCGGCTGTTTTCGCGACCGCATACCGACGTGACGACGATCGGGAACACCTTTCCGAACCTGCCGATGGCGGGGTTTTTCGCAGCCGGGGAGATCGGCCCTGTGGGCGGGCGGTCGTACCTGCACGGTCACACGGCGGCTCTGGCGCTGTTCCGGTCGGTGTGAGGCCGTGTGCCGCCCAGATTCGTCACTTCGAGGCCGATCGTGTACGATTTGCCGAGGAAGCCCCCTTGGCACGTCCAGCGAATTCGACTGCAACCGTCTCCCCGCCGACGCCGGCCGCTGCCGGGCCTTCATACCTTTTTCTGACCGGGGCGCAGAAATCGGGCACGACGTGGCTGGCGCGCATGCTCAACAGCCACCCCGAGGTCGCCATCCGCGGTGAGTGCTGGCTTTTTGGCCCGGACTGTGATGTGGACACCTGGCTCAACCTCGACGCCGTGCGGGACTGGATGCAACTGCCGCTGGGACCGTCGGTTATGGAGCACGCCCCGGCCGAGCTCGCCGATCGGCTCCGCCGGGCGTTGGCTGAGGCGGTGCTGCGGCTGCACTGGCGGCCCGGCGTTCGCTGGGTCGGCGATCGGACGCCCTACTACTACTGCCGGGGGCTACCGCGAATCGCCTCGCTCTTTCCCGACGCCTCAATCGTGATGATGGTCCGCGACGGGCGAGACGTCGCCGTTTCCCACATGTTCCATGTTCTCCGAGAGAACCGCCTGGCGAATTTCTTTGACGATCCGGCCGAGGCCCGGGCCACTCGAGAGCACCATATTTTCGGCCGGGGCGAGCCGGTGCCGTTGTTTTCCCGCAAGGCGCTGGAGCATTTCGCCTCGCGGTGGGTAGAGTGCCGCCTCGCAGCCGAGGAGGCGCGGCGACTCTACGGCGATCGATTCCTCGAGGTGCGCTACGAACGGCTGCTGGAGTCGACGGAGGAGACGCTGGCGGAGGTGTACGCCTTTCTCGGGGTGCGCGATGAGCGGGAGATTGTGGAGCGCGCAGTCAGCCGCAACGATTTTTCAGTGCTCTCGGGCGGACGGGGGCGGGGTGAGGCGGATCCCTCATCGTTCTATCGGCGGGCGATGCCGGGAGAGTGGCGGCAGTATTTCCGGCCGGAAGATTGCGAGACCTATTGCCGCATCGCCGGTGAGATGCTGATCGAGGCGGGGTATGCCGTTGGTGCATCAAGGAGCCGAGACGGAGCGTGGACATGAGCACAGGTCGAGGCGTCGTCGCCGGGCAACCGGGAGTCACGGTGGAGCCGCAAACAGCGGCTCGTTCAGGGAACGGAGCGGCGGCGGCGCTGCGCTACTTCTTCGTAACCGGCGGGCACAAGTCGGGGACGAGCTGGGTGTCGTGGATGCTCAACAGTCACCCCGAAGTATGCTGTCTGGGGGCGGCTCGATTTGTCGGGTGGGCTTATTCAAGCGATACATGGATCAACGAGGACAACTTTCGCCGCTGGACAAGCCATCGCGCGATCGCGGAGCATTGGTTGCACCCCGTCGATTTCGATGAAGTCCTGCGGGGCGTGCGGCGGGCGATGATTGAATCGATCATGCGACGAAAGGTTCAGCCCGGCAATATCGCCGTCGGTGACAAGACACCGATGTACTACGCCCGATTCGTCGACGACCTTCACGCGCTCTTTCCCGATGCGGCGATCATCCATGTGATCCGTGACGGGCGGGATGTGGCGGTCTCGCACCACTTTCACATGCTCCGTCTGGAAGACTATCTGTATTACCCTGATGCCAAAGCTGGGGAAGCCCGACGTCAGTGGTTCGTCGAAGGCCGGGGAGAGCCAATATCGCTGTTCACGCCGGAGTCGCTGGAGCAGATCGTTATGAACTGGAGGCAGACGATTGACGGCGTCGAACGCGGCAAACGGCTGTACGGTGAGTCTCTGCTGGAACTCCGGTATGAGTCGCTGCTGGAAAGACCCGAGCAGATTGAGCGGGCTTTTTCGCTGATTGGGGTCTCGACGGATCCTGCGATCGTGGCGCAGTGCGTGGCGGAGAACACCTTTGCTCGAAAGTCGGGGGGACGGCAACCAGGTGAGGAGGACCGGCGATCATTCACACGGAAAGGCGTGGTCGGCGACTGGAAGAACTACTTCACCGAGGACGACAAGGCGCTCTTCAAGGAACTGGCCGGAGACCTGCTGATCAGTCTGGGGTACGTGGCGAACAACGACTGGTGATCGGCGTGTGAGACGACAGATCGAGAGACGGATGCTGCAGACAGCCGCGACAAACTCCGCATCAGCGCCTGAGGTCATCGAGGTGCGCCG
>CAZPFK010000026.1:7383-31855 GCA_964585855.1 uncultured Vicinamibacteraceae bacterium | reverse complement strand
TGCAGACAGCCGCGACAAACTCCGCATCAGCGCCTGAGGTCATCGAGGTGCGCCGATTCGACGCACGACCGACATCGCTGCGCACACTCTTCGACCCCGTCGCGATGATCGCCGGGCTGTGGCGGCAGCGGGAATTAATCGACCAGTTCACGCGCCGGGAGATTCGGGCCCGGTTCGAAGGGACAGTGCTCGGATTCACCTGGACAATCCTCGAACCGTTGAGCAAACTGATCGTCTTCACAACGGTCTTCGTGGCCCTGGGCATTCGCTTTGGAGGCCAGGGGCCGGATGCTGCGCGGCAGTACGCCGTACACCTCTTCTGCGGGCTGATCGTCTTCGGCATCTTCTCCGAGACGGTGACCAAGGCGCCGGTAGCCGTGGCGGGCCGGGTGAACCTCGTCAAGCGCGTTCAGTTCCCGCTGGAGATCCTGCCGGTCTCGCTGACGCTGGGCTCTCTGGCAACCGGCGCGGTCGGGTTGGTGCTGGTGGCGCTGACATCGTGGATTCTGCTGGGAGGAGTGCCGGCAACCGCAGCACTGATGCCGGTGATGCTGATTCCCCTGCTGCTGCTCTCGCTGGGGACGGCGTGGTTTCTTGCATCGCTCGGTGTCTTTCTGCGCGACATCCGCCAGGCGACGACGGTCGTCGTCGGGAACCTGCTCTTCTTCCTCACGCCGGTCATCTATCCGCTGAGTCTCTTTGACGACAAGCCGGCAGTCCGGGCGCTGCTGCTGGCCAATCCGCTGACGATGATCGTGGAGGATTCGCGCGGCGTGATGCTGGAGGGCCGGATGCCGCACTGGGAGTGGTGGGGGCTGTGGACGGGCGTCTCTGCGATGATCTGCCTCCTCGGGTATGTGTGGTTCATGAAGAGCCGGCGGGGGTTCAGCGATGTCGTTTGAGTCGCACTCCTCACCATCCTCGACGGTTCTGGAGGCCCGCGATGTGGGCAAGTGCTTCCAGATCTATGAGAAGCCGTCAGATCGGCTGAAACAGGCGCTATGGGGGCATCGCCTCGGAAGGCAGTATTACCGCGAGTTCTGGGCGGTTCGCGATATCTCCTTCACGGTCGCACGGGGTGAGGGTGTCGGCTTTGTCGGGCGCAACGGCGCGGGCAAGAGCACGCTGCTGCAGATGATCGCAGGAACGATGTCGCCGAGTCTCGGTGAGATTGATGTGCGGGGTCGCGTCGCAGCGCTGCTGGAACTTGGCAGCGGCTTCAACCCGGAGTTTACAGGGCGGGAGAATGTCTTCCTGAATGGGCTGATCCTCGGCGTCTCGCGGCGGGAGATGCAGGAGCGGTTCGAACAGATCGTCTCGTTCTCCGAGATCGGCGAGTTCATCGATCAGCCGGTGAAGACGTACTCGAGCGGGATGCGGGCGAGACTGGCGTTCTCGGTCTCCACGGCCGTTGAGCCGGATATCCTGATTCTCGACGAAGTGCTGAGCGTCGGGGATGCGGGGTTCAAGCAGAAGTGTGTTGCGCGCATGAAGCGGATGCGCGGGGAGGGGCTGACGCTTCTGTTTGTGAGCCATTCACCCGGGGCGGTGAAGGCCGTCTGCGATCGGGCGATCTTTCTGGACCGTGGCCGGGTGATTCACAGCGGCAGTGCGGAGTCGACGATCAACGAGTACCTGCGTTTCATCCGCGAATCCGACAACAGCGAGCGCCTTGCCGGGCATGGGCTGGCCGCCGAGCGCCTCGCGCCGACGGTCGAGGTTCCCGGCGTGCTCCGCTACGGCTGCGGGCACGTGCAGCTGGAGCAGGTGCGTGTGCTGAATCGGCGCGGCGAACCGTGCAGCCACTTCGATCTCGGGGAGGAGATCATCGTCGAGGCCGCCTTCCGGGCGCATCGGGATGTCGTGCACCTCTCGGCCTCAATGCTGATCCGTGACCGCTACGGCGTGGACCTGACGGGCACGACAACGGCCGACGAGGGGGCAGCGCTTCCCGATCTGCGAAGAGGCCAGTCATGCACCGTGCGGTTTCGCTTTGAGAACGCACTGGCGCACGGGGAGTACGGCGTGTGCATGGCGATCACGCGCCGGGACCCGGCGCGGCCGAAGGAGGTGATTCTGTATGACCAGGTGGATCGGTGCGCGGTGTTTGAAGTGATGCACGATGAGTCACGTCCGGTGCACTACCGGTTTTTCCAGCCCATGACCATTGAAGTGGAGGAGGCGAGCCGTGAGCCAAGGCAGGTTGAAGCCGCAGCCAGGGTCTGAGCCCGCCGGCAGGCCGGATGAGGCGGTGGCGGCCAACTACCGCTACTGGCGCGAGCACGGCGGCGAGTGGGCACGCGAGTACGACCGGCGCAAGACCCTGCTGCCGCTCTACCACATTCAGGAGATCATGCTCGTCGAGTACGTCCGCTCGCTTTCACCGGCCCGGGTGCTGGAGTTCGGCTGCGGGCCGGGCCGGCATCTGCGCAACCTCGTGCGACTCGAAGGCATCGAGGTCTTCGGCTATGACCAGAGCCCGACGATGGCCGCCGGCTGTGGGGAGTGGGCCGAGCAGGAGTGGATCGATTCGCACCTCAGACTCGGCCATCCGACGGGCCGGCTGCCGTGGGACGATGGTTCCTTCGACCTTGTGTACACGGCGGAGGTGCTCGTGCACGTGCGGCCGGACGACCTGCCTGGGATTCTCTCTGAACTGCTGCGGGTCAGCCGGGGACGGGTCTTTCACCTGGAGACAGCCCGTGACCGGACGGTGAAGGCCGATGAGCACGATGGGTGTTACGTCCACGATCTGATCGGGACGTATGCGGAACTGGGGGCGACCTGCCGCGTGGTGGGCAGGGGATACGTGGCCCACGAGGCATTTGAGGCGGTGATGTCGAAATCTTGCGTTTCAGGGCAAGAATCTATGACCGGGGCAGAAATGGTGGGGGCGGCGTGGCACCCGGTAACGCTGGAATTGTTCCGAAGGCTGGAGCAGGATCTGCTCCGCGGGCTTCGTGAGGCCCGACGGGGGGTGGGAGCCGCCTCGGGCATGAAGGATCGAGACGCAACGGCCGCGAGATCAGGAGGCTGAGGGTGGGCACGAGCAGCTGGCAGAGCATCCCGTACTGCATCGACGTGCTGATGAAGATCGCGCCCAGGCGCGTGCTGGACATCGGCGTGGGGTTCGGGCGGTGGGGCATCATCACGCGGGAGTTCTGCGACGTCTGGTTTCAGCGGGTGCTCACCGACGAGTGGGCGGTGCAGATTGAGGGCATCGAGGGTTTTGAGAAGAACATCGCCGACTATCACCGCGCCTTCTACAACCGCATTCACATCGGCGATGCGCGACACTTCATCCCGCGGCTGACAGGGCCCTGGGACGTGACCATCTACGGCGATGTGCTGGAACACTTCGAAAGGGAAGAGGCCTACCGGCTGCTGCGGACCAGCATCAACTACTCAAAGTACGTCCTGCTGAACATTCCGCTCGGCGACGACTACCCGCAGGATGCGCTCTACGAGAACGAATACGAACGGCATCTCTCCACGTGGGGCGAGCACGACTTCGACCACCTGCCGCTGGTGCGCCGGGCAATGTTCCGCGATTTCCAGAACCGGCCTTTCGGCTCCTTCTGCTTCTCAAAGCACGATCCTGCAAAGGTCGGCGAATCGCTCTTCTCACCCCATGCCCGCTACGGCGAGGCGGCGACGCAACCCTCGGCAGCGCACAATGGAGAGGCCGTTGCGGCAGCGAGGGCGATCGAGCAGCAGTTGCGGGCACGGCTGGCGGAGCATGAGTTCGGCCTGAGGTTCCTGCGGGAGCACTCGTCGTATCGCCTGGCGCGGCGGCTTCGCTCTTCGAAAGTCTGGGGCGCGGTGCGGAAGTTGCGCACCGGCGATGCGCACATGGCGACGGTCGAGGCCCTGGGGGTGCCCGGGGAGGGCTCGCAGGGCCAGGAGGTCTGGCTCGTCGGCGCCTCGCGCTGCGAGACCGAGCCGCCCGTGCCCTGGGAGTTCCTGGATTACGACCGCTCCGAATGGGAGGAGAAGTTCAGCGACAAGGCCCCTTACGGAAAGTGCCTGATGAGCCGGGGCGGCCGGCTCGTGCTTCCGCTGGGCGAGGACCCGAAGTTATCTTTCATCACGCATCCGTGGAGCGGGAAGGTGCGCGTGACCTTCCGGGGCCGAAGCGAGGAGTTTGACCTCTATTCGCCCTCGACGGGCAATCTGACCGTCTTTCCGGGCCGCTCGCCGATGGCGGTCGTGGAGATCAAGCCGTCGGGCCTCGGCACTTCCTCTGAGACCGTCGAAGACGTTTCCCGGGGCCGCAGCGGCGCCGGCGTCGAGGCGCGGCGCTTCACTGAGGCCGAAGAGGCGTTTATCGAGCGAATCCGGGAGGAGCGGCCTGCGGCGGTCGCCGTCTACTGTCCGAGATGGCTGGGCATCTCCAGCGCCACGCGGACACTCTTTTCGCACACCTGGGCGTTTCCCTCCACGGCTGGGGAGGACCCCTTCCACCTCGAAGCCGGCGTCATCGAGCATCACGCCGAGGTGCTGGCCGAGGCGGGGGTGGAGCACATCGTCTTTTCCGGCGGGGATGAGGCGAACCTGTCGCTGATGCAGGCGCTGCGGAATCGCGGGCGGGACATCCGCTTCGACCTGCTCTGGCACGGCTCGTACGTGCAGTTCTGCGAGGATTACGCCTGGAAGATTCTCAAACTTTGGATGAACGCAGCGCGGCGCGGCGAGGTTGCGCGCATTGGAACCGTCAAGAAGGGGATGGAGCAGTTCTTCGAGGCCTCAGGGGTGAGTTCAGCGCTCGTGCTCAACTTCATCCCCGGGCCGCCGCAATCGCCGCCGACGCTGCCGGAGGATGGGCTGCGGCATGTAGGCATGTGGATCTCCGGTGCCAACTACCGCAAGGTTCCGCACGCCATGCTCGCGGCCCTGAAACTGGTTCCACGCGTCCGGCTCCATGCGGCGGGTCTGGACCGGCGATCTCGGGAGGTGCTGGATTATTTCGAGATCGACACAGGCAGCATCGAAGAGCGGCCGGTTCCGCATGAGCATCTGGCCGAGGCGATCCGCAAGACGCACGCCTCCATGTACGTGACGTACTCGGAGTGCTGCCCCATGCTTCCGCTGGAGAGTCTGAGCGCGGGCGTGCCCTGCCTGACGGGGCCGACGAGCCATCTCTTCGAGGACGATCCCTATCTGTTTGAGCGGCTGGTCGTTCCCTTCCCCGATCGGGCCGACGTGATCGCGGAGTATCTGGAGCGGGTGCTGGCGGAGCGGGAGCGGATTGTGGAGGCGTACGCGGCCTGGGCGCCGGGCTACGAGGCGAGGGCGCGGGCGTCGGTCGAGGCATTTCTTGGAGCGGGCGAGACCGCAGCATGTCGGTAATCTGCTTTGCCACTTACGAGATTCACCCCACCACCTGGGGCGGCTGCGGCGTGCTGCTGCACCACGCGTCCGAGCGCCTGCTGCGCGCCGGCCACGAGGTGATCTTCCTGCTGGACATTCCGATTGCCTATTTCGAGCGATTCAACTGGGAGGACCGCGAGCGCTTCACCAATGCCCACCTCTGCCGCGCCTACCACGTGGACACCCTCTGCGAGGAGGAGTTTTCGTTCTCCCCCGAGGATGTGCCCGGCACCGCCGCGTGGAAGAGTCTTCGCTTCGCCCACGCCCTGCGCACCATCGAGCAGCATGAGCACATAGACTTCGTCGAGTTCTTCGAGTATTGCGGGCCGGCTCATTACGCGCTGGCCGAGCGCCTCTTTGAAGGGTCGAACCCGGAGCGGCCGCGTTCCCGGATCGTCGGGTCGCGCCTGCACAATTCGATCGAACTCATCGATCGCCACGGGGCGACCAACAACATGAGCGCGGACCGTTTCGCCCTCTACGCCCTGGAGCGGGCGGCGCTGCGACGGTCAGAGGTCATCCTCACCCCGACGCCGACCTACTTCGAGGCCTACTACCGCGATGAGTATCGCCTCGACCCGCGCCGCGTCGTCGTCTCGCAATCGCCGAAACTTGAGTTTCCGAAGGTCACGCGCAGGCCCGATCCGCAGTCCGGCGATCCGTTCACGATTGTCTATATGGGCCGCGTCCATCAGTTCAAGGGTGTCGATCAGCTGATCCACGCCGCCTCCGCCCTTTTCCGCCGTCGCCCCGATGTGGCGGCGACAATCGAACTGATCGGCCCGGACAATAAAGAAAGCCCGCTGGGCGAGAGCTACTTCGCCTATCTCCGCACGCTGATCCCCCCCGATCTGCGCGACCGCTTCCGCTTTGCCGGCCATCTCGACCACGAGGCGATCGCTGATCGGCTCAACAACGCGCTCTTCGGCGTTTTTCCCAATCGATTCGAGTCCTTCTGCTACGCCGCCCACGAGGTCTACGACGCCGGCGTGCCCGTGATCGTGCGCGACCTGCCCGGCTGGTCAGACTTCTTCGTCCACGAGCACAACGCGCTGGTCTACGACGGTTCAACCGCTGCGCTCACTCGCGCGATGGAGCGGCTCATCGATGATGCTGCGTTGCGGGCGCGGCTGACCTTCCCGTACCCGATCGCGCAGGAACCCCTGGGTGAGTACTACGACGCACCCCGGATACCGGAGGTCGATGCGCCCTCGATCCCCCGCGATGCAATGGCCGTCGTGCTGGTCCGCCGCGAGGCCGCGCTCTCCGAACTCCAGCGCACCCTTGCGAGTCTGCGCCGGCAACGCCGTGCCTTTGACCGCATCCTGCTTTGCACTGAGGCCGCAGTCGCCGCAGAGACCGAAACCGGTGAGGTCACCTGGTGGCTCGGGCGTCCGTGGCGGCTGACAAGCGTGAGCCCGGAAGAGGACAATGGTCCGGATCGTCCCATCGGCACCGTCGAGGCAACCTGCGGCGACAGTCTCGTCATCCTTGAAGCTGGCGACGAACTCGACGCGAACTGGCTGAGAGGTTGCACCAACGCCCTCTCGGCTGCCGGAGGCGATGTCGGCTTTGCCGGCACATGGGCACGGGGCGAGGCGCCCGGGCGCGTGCGCGCCACCCTGCTCGACGCCGCGCCGGAAACCTGGCCCTTCGAACACGGCAGCCGGCCGACGCGCTGCCTGCTGCGCACGCCGCCGGGGACGCTGCTGGTGGACCTCTTCGAGTCCGACCTTGGCGCGTTCGGCGAGATCGCCTACCTGTGGAAACTCATCGGGGAGATCGGTCCCGGCGTCATCTCACCCGCGCCGATGCTCACTCCGGGCCGCTGGCCCGATGCGAACCTCGGCGATGCGGAGTTTGACCTGCTGCATTCGCTGCTCATCCGCCACGGCGCCGCCTTCGGCCATCGCCTTGCACTTCGGGCCGGACTCGGGGCTGAGGAGGCCGCTCCACAACGGAAGCACGCGGCGCGACCGGCATCGGCGACACCGCGCCCGCCGTTGCCCGATGTCTCCGTGGATTACAAGATCAGGGTGGCCGGCGAACTCGGCGGCCGGACGCTGATGAAGATGGTCCTGAACAAGGCGGCGCGAAGGATCGCCGGTCGGAGCGAGGATAATTCGGTACGCACTTAAGGCACGTCAGAGTCATGCCCAACCAGGACAACATCACCTCACCGCTGCTGGTCATCGGACCGGGCCGATCCGGTTCGTCATGGCTGGTGCACGCGCTGCAGCAGCACCCGGACGTGCAGGCGCTGATCGAGAACCAGTTAGTCGACGCGATGCACAATGAGATCTTCAAGAGCTGGTGGTCGCCCCACTGGCACTGGATCTGCGACGAAGCCCAGCTGGAGAACCGTGCCATCCGCGCCGTCCGCCGCACCATGGTCATCCTCTTTGAAAGCCCCAAGCCGCAGTGGGTGATGAAGGCAATCTGGAAGGGTCGGCCCTGGGCCTTCTTCGAGAAAGCGTTTCCGAACGCCCGCTATCTGCACATCACCCGCTGCCCAACCACCGCCGTGCCCTCCATGATGGAGTACCTCGGGCGAAAGAATCCCGCCTGGAGCCGCCTGCCGCACGTGGAGGACGAATACGTCTCGGCCCATGAGGAGGCGCTGGCCATCGAAGCGAAGGGCCTGCCCTACCTGCGGCTGAAACAGGAAGATGCCGCAGCGCAGCCGGCTGTGCTCTGGCGAGAGTTGTGCGCCTTCTGCGGACTCTCGCTGATGGAGCCGAAGAATCTCGACCGGGAGATCAATGCGGCCGAATCCACCAGCGGCAAAGTCAAAGTCGGCCGCGAGCCGATGCCGTGGACGGCCTTCTCCCCGGCCGTCGTTGAGATGGCGGCGCGGCTGGGCTACGAGGCGCCGGGGGCTGCCGGGGACGTCAGTGTTCGAGCGACATCCGGGGCCGCTGAACAGGTCCCGAAGAAAGGAGACTGAGGATGGATCGGCATGCGGCAAACAAGGAACTGGAGCGGCGCGAGCGCCATCGGAAGGCCTGGATCGGCATCGTGGTCTTCTCAGCCGCGATGTTCATCGGCTATGCCCTGCAAAGTGTGTCCGTTCCGATCAGCTGGATCGTGCTGCTCGCAGGCGCTGCGGGCCTGGGTTACTCCGGCTACATGATGGCACGAAGCTAAGCCCTTCCCTGCCGGGTCTTACCAGGTATAGCGGGCGGTGAACGAGACCTTCTTCTCTCCGCGGGCCGGCACATCCACGGGGAAGTGGATCGTGCGTGCATCGACTTCCTCAAAGGGGTCGGAGTTGTTGAGCACTTCGCAGTTAGTCCAGCGGTAGAGCGTCTCGCGCACGATGACACGCTGCGGCTGATCCTTGGCGTTGCTGAGTGTGACCTCGATGGTCTCGGTCAGAACGCGCCGGTTGGTGTCCACTGAGAAGTTCGTCACCTTCCGCTCACCCACGACGTCGAAGGCCTGACCGAGCTTGATCAGCACCTCCTGGTCGCGCGGCGTGTGGTCGATCACATCCTCGCCGACGAACTCCAGCGAGCCGCCGGCCCGCCCCGTCGTGTCATCCTCGTCGACCTTGTAGACGCGAATCTTCCCCGCCGGCAGGGGAACGCCCAGCCGGTTCTCCTCCTCGTTCTCGAAGCGGATGTAGACGTCAACCTTCTTGTTGGAGTCGGAGCCGAGATCGCGATCGGTCACGGCCCGGCCCGAGCCGAGGTAATACTGCGAATCGGGGAAGCCGTAGTAGACGAGTACTTTCTCGGTGCTGACGCCGCGCGCCGTCGGGAAGAGGGTGATCTGCTGGGTCGTGTTGGAGCGGATGTCCGTGGGCCGGGGCAGCGTGTAGAGGTGGTACTCGAAAAAGGACTTCTCCTCGAACCCCTCCGTTTCATCGAAGAACTGCCCGCCCTCGACTCCTCGCATCACGGCCGGCCGGCTCCGGTCGGACTTGATGCGCTGGACGTCGCCGGCGACAAGCTTCAGGTTTGCATGATCGAACGACGCGCCGGAGACGTTCATCAGCGTCACCCACGCGCCGAGGTCGCCGGCCGTGTCATCCTCGTTGAGGATGAGGTTGTAGTCTGCGCGCCAGGTCATGCCGTCGGTCTGGTAAGTGGTCTGTGCCAGTCGCGGGCCGCCCGTTCGTGCATTGACCTTCCAGACCAGGGTCGGCCGGGTGATGAGGCCCTCGGGGAGCGCCGGCAGGCGCAGCGAGGCGTCGGAGGCGGGGAGGAATCGCAGCCCATCTTCCATCTGCAGAACGACCTGCCCCTGATTGACACTCAGCAGCCGGGCCGGCTTGTGCGACTTCATCGTCGCGCCGTTGCCCATCTCCGTCTCTTCGACAATGGTGATCTCATGGTCGATGTATCGCTCAAGAATCTTCGACGGGCTGACCAGGTCAAACTGGAAGTTCTGCTCCAGCACCCGCGTGCCGTCCGGGTCGGTGAGATCAAGAAACGAGACCGTCGTCGGATCGATAAACTCCGCCACATCAGTGAAACGGATCTCGGAGATTCCGGCGTCCACGTCGATGTCGCGCACTTCCTTCACGACGGCATAACCCGGAACCTGCCAGATCCACGAAGAATCCCACCCCCCCCGCTGCTGGCTGATGAACTGCTGCGGGTTGAATCCCGCCGGATCGGCCGAGGAGTACACCGTCAGCGTCGTCGTCGGTTCAGCCGGCTGCAGGGCAGGAGCGGCGGCACAGGCGGCAAGAGAAAGCGCCGTGATTGAAAGCGAAGAAGCGGCCATGAATGAAACCCCCTGTAAGCGGGTGATGGGAGCAAATCGCCATCGGATCAGACGTATCAGTCGGGTGAAAGTTGCCGGCCGTGACGTCACAACTCTGTAACAGGCCTTCACGCCCCGGCCCGGGCCTTGCGCGCCTTCACGAAGGACATCACGCAGAGGATGACAAAGATCAGACTCAGCCCCGCCATGAGCGACTGCGAGATGATCGCCGGCCGTCGAACGCCTTCGGGGACGGGATCGGCGAATGCGTCGGGCAGCGAGGGCAGAGCGCGGACTGTGGCGGCAAAGCCCAGGATCGCCAGCAGGGCTGCGGCGTGCATCGCGTGCTTGAGAAACTTCGGCTTCATGGCAATCGAGCCCAGCAGAATGAAAAGGACGCCGAAGATCGCGGGAATCAGGGCCGTGACCGACTCGCGTTCGGTGGCGATGTAGCCACCGACGCCCAGAAGCATGAAAAGGACCCCGAAGATGACAGTCAACATGGGCATAATGGTGCGATCCTCCCGTGATGCAGTAGTGTGCGGCGAGCCGGACAATCCTATGTCAGCGGCGGGGAGCGCGGGAGGCATCCCAGGCCTGGCGGAGCGGCCGGCTCATGATCACCGGTTCCGCCTCGTCAAGCAGGCGGGAGGCCAGTGCATCCATCGCAAGGCGTTCCTGCGTTCGGCGCGTCTGCCGCTCCAGCTCATCGCGCACGTCGGCAAGCGACGGGCGGTCCGCAGGCGGCTCGATGATGCGCACAAGCTGCACGAGGACGAACTGGCCCTCAAGCGGCATCGGGTCGGAGACATCGTCGATCGCAAGCGAGGTCGCCGTCGCCCGCACCATCGCCGGATACCGTGAGTCCAGCGGGGAGAAGGGCTCGAGCAGTCCGCCGCGCGGAGCGCTGGAGTCGGTGGAGTGGGCAGCGGCCAGGTCGGAGAATGACTCGCCGGTCAACGCCCGGCGGCGCAGTTCCTCAAGAAGATCTCGTTGCGGATGTGTGATGATCCGCGTCTGGTAGCGCACGGAGTACGCAAGGTCGTACTCGGCCCGCAGAAGGTCCTCCGTCACCTCCACCTCATCCTGCACCAGGGCGCGGAGCATGGCGTTGCGCTCCAGCAGGAGGCGCAGTCGCACATCGCCGAGGCGGCGACGGATGCAGATCTCCTCGAAGAGCCGGGCCGCGCGATCCTGACTCTCCGGGTCCAGCGCCTCAAGGATCAGGCGCAACTCCGCGTCTGCATCTGACGGTGAAATCGAGCGGCCCGCCTCCTCCATCCGCTGCCGGAGAAGGTGATCCAGCGCCGCTTCCTGCAGGGCGAGATCGCCTGCGACCTCCAGCAGGATGGGGCTGAGCTCCTCGAGCATGATCGGCCGCCCCTGCACAAGTGCCAGAGGAACGTCGTCGCCGCCATTGGTCGATGCGGGTCGAGCCGACGGAGCGCCGGCGCTGCATCCGGCCAGCAGAACGACAAGGAGCATCAACGGCAGCACACATCGCATGTCGGAGTGTAGTCGCTCCTTGAGAAGCCGTGGGCGGATCGACAGTGATACGATGCCCGGACATGCGCGTCATTCACGTGGTCCCCTTCGCAGCGCGCCTGGGTGGATACGAGAATCAGGCCCGGCTCCTGATGCAGGCCCATGCTGCGCACGGAATCCCCACGTTGCTCATCACCCACGACTCCCACGCCACGCCCGGCCCGGATGCCGGCTGGCCCTCGGAGACGACGGTGCTCTCTTTCAAACCCCGACGTGGACGTTTCGCAACCTCGCGCATCGCCGCCGCTCTCCGACAGCACCTGGCCCGCGACGAGCGGGCCGTGCTCCACGTTCACGCCCTGGATGTGCTCGCCGGCGCTGCCGTCGATGCGGCATGGAACGAACTGGGCCTGCCCGCGCTGGTCTCGGTCGCCTCCCCGGGCGACGTCACCGCATTCGTCCACACCGCCCCGGCCCTGCGTGATGTGGATGTGGACAGCACAATGGAGGGCTCCATCCTCCACGCCTGGCTCCAGCGCTCCGCCATGCGCGAGGCATGGCAGCGCCTCAGCCGCGCCGACGTCTGGATTGCCCTGTCACGGGAGATCGCCGAAGAACTCGAGAACGTCGGCCAGATCCCGCTGGGTCGCATTCACGACTGTCCCAACGCCGTGGTCGTCCCCGAGGACCCCCTCCCCCTGCGACCCGATGGGACCGACGCCATCCTGATCGGCCGCCTCGTGGAGGGCAAGGGCGTCTTTACCGCCGCCGAGGCGCTGCTGCGGGTGCGACAAAGCTTCCCGCACGCCACGCTGACGCTCGTCGGCGACGGTCCGGCCCGGCAGGCCCTGCAGGAGATGGCGGCGCAGCCCGAGTACGGCGGCTCGCTTCGAATCGCAGGGCGACGCGAGGGAGGGGTCTTTGAGGAGTTCCGACCTGATCTCTTCGTCTTTCCGACGGTGCGCGAGGGCTGCCCCAACGCGCTGCTGGAGGCGTGCGCCCACGGTGTGCCCTGCCTGACGAGCCGCGTCGGCGGGATCGCGGACTGGTTTGATGTTCATTCTGACTTGCGCACCGTCGACGACCCGCGCGATGTAGAGCGTCTGGCAGGGGAATGGATCGATCTGCTTGGTGATGCGGATGCACGACAGGCACTGGCTGACCGTGGGCGGGCGCGCGTTCTTGGCGTGGCTTCGGTGGAGCGGGTTTTCGAGCGGCATCTGGGGCTGTATGAGGCGATTCTTGACCCGACGATCGGGTAGATCGCGGGCAGAAAACCGGAAGTCTGACCGGGAAGATTTCGCAATTCGTGGTATTTGCGCCTCGTGTCAGGGCGCGCGGGTTGATTGTTCCTGAAAAGTCGCTAGGTTGTAAGGACGCCAGCCCCAGGTCGTCTGGTACGAGCACACAGGCCAGGGTCGCCCGCACGGGAACGCCAGAGTCGGTTGTACGCACAGGTGCGAACGGCAACAGCGTTCCGGTGATACAGTGCCCACCGCATAATCTGATCGGGAATGCTTGCGCGTGTCCGCCTCCCTCATCGGAGTCGGATGACTTTGTGGCCGTGGACTGGCCGCGTGTCATGTGCGTCGCAGCGGTTGACGGGACTTCGGCACTAGAAGGGGGTGCCGGACGCCCCCGGAGAGAGCAACCGCGGACGCCTCGATCCGTGGCCGGTTCGCGTTTTCTCCCCCCTGCTTTCTGCAGGAAAATCTGAAAATTTGTTCACTTTCGGGTTGACAAACCCGAACATTCTCCGATTATAGAACCGGTCCAAACACATCCCGAACTGCTGCCCCGGGGTTTCTCCGCAGTCGGCGAAGACGGGAAGGCAGGGAAACGGACCGGAGCCCTACCATGAGCACCACCACAGCAAGCCGAAACGGGAGCGCATCAGTGGCCAGAACCAAATCTGCCAAGGTCGAAGTCAACGTCAACGCCGATGATCGCGGCCGTGCCGCCGCCCTGGAACGCACGATTACCCAGATTGAGCGGCAGTTCGGCAAAGGCGCCATCATGAAGCTTGACGGCGGAACCGTCCAGCCCATCGCCGGCATCTCCACCGGCTCAATCAGTCTCGATATCGGCCTGGGCGGCCGCGGCATCCCCAGAGGCCGTATCGCGGAGTTCTTCGGGCCGGAATCCTCCGGTAAGACGACCCTCGCCCTCCATGTCATCGCCGAGGCCCAGAAGGTCGGGGGAGTCGCCGCCTTCATCGACGCCGAACACGCCCTGGACCCCTCCTGGGCCCGCCGCCTCGGCGTCAACATCGACGAACTGCTCGTCAGCCAGCCCGACACCGGCGAGCAGGCGATGGAAATCTGCGAGATGCTCGTCCGCTCCAGCGCTGTGGATGTCGTCGTCGTCGACTCCGTCGCCGCCCTGATTCCCCGGGCTGAAATCGAGGGGGAAATGGGCGATACCCACGTTGCCCTTCAGGCTCGCCTCATGAGCCAGGCCCTCCGCAAGCTCACCGGCGCCATCTCCAAGAGCAAGACCACCGTCATCTTCATCAACCAGATCCGCGAGAAGATCGGCGTCATGTTCGGCTCGCCCGAAACCACTCCCGGCGGCCGGGCCCTGAAGTTCTACTCCTCGGTACGACTGGACATCCGCCGGATCAGCTCGATCAAGGAAGGCGAGAAGACCGTCGGCAACCGCGTTCGCGCCAAGGTCGTCAAGAACAAGGTCGCCCCGCCCTTCCGCGACGCCGAGTTCGACATCATGTTCGACGAGGGCATCTCCGCGGCCGGCGATCTGGTGGACCTGGCCGTGGCCTCCGGAATCGTGGACAAGTCCGGGGCGTGGTTCAGCTACGGCGATGTGCGCCTCGGCCAGGGCCGGGAGAATGCCAAGCAGTTCCTGAAGGACAACGCGGATCTCTTCAAGGAAATCCGCGAGAAGGTGCTGGCCTCCAGCGGAGTCACTGTGGCACCGGCCTCTCCCCATGAGGATGGCGAGATCGTCGAGGAATGACACGGGCCGCGTGGGATGCCCCGGCAGACGCCCCGGATGCGGGCGACCGGCCTGAAAAAGGTCTGATTCCGGGCAGCGAATGGGTGCTTTTTCTCTTGACAGGAAAGCAACCGGCCGTATCGTAGAGGCGTATCGACAGACGGTGTGTATTCGCCGGGAGCATTTCCATACATTTTGCCATCGTTGACATGCCCTCATTTGCCGGTTGACTCCGGCCATCCCTCCCCGAATCCCACACTGACAACCTGAAGAGCACGCAGCGGTTATGCGGTCTGAAGACCGATGCCGGCTGTTTCGATGCCGATTCGGCGGCTGCGTGCCAGCTACGGATTCCGCGTCAGCGCTTCAATAATCGCCCCTCATTGGGCGTTGCGAAGGCTCAGCGCGGAGCAGGGCGATCCGGAAAGCGGATCGGACTGCGTGAGTCGGTGTATGAACGTTGCAGGTTCGGCTGACGGCGGCGAAGAAGTGCCGGATGTACGACCCGCAGCGAGCAAGAATCGGGAGTCAGTTTCACTTCTTCAATTGAGGAGTCTCAGCCATGACAACGAGCATTGGACGGAGCCGTCGATCGGGCTTCACGCTCATCGAGCTTCTGGTGGTGATTGCGATCATCGCCCTTCTGATCGGTCTGCTCCTGCCGGCGCTGGCACGGGCGCGGGCGCAGGCCCGGTTCATGAAGTGCGGCACGCAGCTGCGCAGCGTTCACCAGGGGATGATCTTCTGGGCGGAAAGCCACAAGGACCGCTACCCGGTGCCGACCGAGATCGACTACGACTGGTCGATCACGACGGTCAATCACCGCTTTGACTCCACGGCCAACATCATGGCCGTGCTGATCACCAACAAGTACTTCGATCCGCCGATGGTGATCTGCCCGAGCGAGAACAACGCCAACATCCGCGTCTGTGCCAACTATGACCGCAACATCGAAGGTCCCTGGGACAACGAGAACTTCAACGGCGACATCGAGGATGTCGCGTTGGGCTCAAACGTTTCCTACGCGACGTCGCAGTTGACCGGTCAGCGCCTCAAGAAGGAATGGACCAGCGCCAGCCAGAACTCCAACTTCGCGATCCTCGGCGACCGCGGCACGGAGAACGGCCAGCGTTCCAACGAGAGCGATCCCACCATCGCCAACACGCTCCACGGCACGGAAAAGCGCTGGAGCGGCAACTTCCTCTACAACGACAACCACGTCGAACGCTTCCAGGAGCGCTTTGACATTGACCAACTCGACGGCCAGACCGACATGGGCTTTGCCCCCCAGGGCAAGTACTACGCGGCCGGCACCATCTCCGGTCAGGGCGGCGTCGTCGACCTGCGGATGGTTCCCGACAACTTCTTCAAGCTCGATGACGGCAACGACGGGCTCGACGTCCGCCTGGGCTTCTTCTCGCTGCAGGATCGCGCCAGCAACAACCTGCGCCTGAAGTACGACCCTGAAATCGAGTATTGATCCCGTCAACGCGGCCCAGGCCGCCTGACGCCTGATCGACTGACACGCCGGCGGGAGCCACACGCTTCCGCCGGCTTGCTTTTTGGGCTCGCAATGGCGACCGTCACGCCCCCTCGTCGGCGTGCTCGGGGCCGGCCGGCTCTCGCCGCAGCAGCGAATGCAGTTCGCCGTGGGCGTCGAGTTGCGCCCGCAGGCGGTCGCGCCGGTAGAGGCGGAGGTTGTTGAGCATGTCGGCGGCGGCAAAGAGAACGGAGATGATCGTCAGCAGCATCACCCCGATCCATGTGACGACGAAGCGCCGCGAGTTCGCATCCGGGTCAACAACGCCCAGCCCGTAGAAGAGCGCAAAGATGAGGACCACGTGGACCACCGAGTTGGCCAGGCGCAACCGGCGCCGGCTTCGCGGAACGCCGCGCTTCCGCAGGCGTAGCCAGTACAGCCCGACGGCAAGATAGCCCGTGATGGCGCAGAGCCCTGCAAGCCAGGTCGGCACAAGACTCATCGCCAGCAGCAACGAGGTTGGATCAGCGGCATAGGACATGAGAGTGTGGTCCGGCACCATCCTATCGACCCCCCTTCCGCCCTTCGCCACCGGGACTGCGGCGATCAGCCATCAAGCCCCGTCAACGCCCGCAGGATCGGCGCCAGCCGACGCATCGGCAGACCCATGATCGAGGTCGGGTCCCCCTCAAACCGGATCGGCCAGCCGGCAACCAGCCGCTCCGAGAGGTTGTAGGCCCCGGCCTTTCCCCGCCACTGCCCGGAATCGAGGTACACGCGCAGGGAGTCCTCGGGAATCCGGCCGACGTCAACCTCCGACGAATCAGCAAAGACCGTCTCCGCACCGCTTCCGGCATCAACAATCGCTACACCCGTGACCACGCGATGCCTCCGGTCCGCCAGGGCGCGGATGATCCGTTCGGCGTCGGACCGGTCGGCCGGCTGACCGATGACGCTGCCGTCGGCTTCGACGAGCGTGTCGGCCGCAAGCACCACGGCCGAGGCATCCGCGCCGGCCGCCACGGCCCTGGCCTTGTGTCGCGCCAGCATGCAGGTCAGGTCGTCGATGCTCGTTGCAGCACCGGGCATGAGCGCGGCCTCGTCAATGCCGCTGGGGCGGACCTCGACGGCGAACCCCGCTTCCCGGAGCAGGAGGAGCCGGCGCGGGCTCCGGCTGGCGAGAATGAGTGGCCGACGCTGCTGCATCATGCCTCCCCGGACCCGCCGGATTCTGAAAGCAGGCGCTCGACAGCCCCAAGAACCTCGTTGACGCTGATCCGCTCCATTGCGTTGCCGCTGCGCTCCATGGACTTGTGATGCAGGGATTCCCCATGTTCAACATGCTGCAGAACCACCCCCCGCCCGCCGTAAGGCCCGACGCGCGCCGTCTCCGTCGGCCCGAAGAGGGCGACGTAGGGACGGTCGAAACCGACCGCCATGTGCAAAGCGGCCGAATCGTTGGCGACCACGAGCGTCGCGGAGGCGATGACTGCCATAAGTTCGCCGATTGTGGTCTCTCCCGTGAGATTCACGACCCGCAGCCGGGACGAGCCGGACTCTGCGGCCTCCAGGAGACACGGACACTGCTCGCGCTCGCTGCCGGCCCCCACGATGAGAACGGCGTCGATGGGTGCGCCGTCGAGACGGGAGAGCAATTCAGCGAATCGTGCATCAGGCCAGCGCTTGGCCGGCCAGCGGCTGGTCGGGGCGAGCACCAGCGTGCGTGTGCCCTGAAGCCCGAGGGTCTGTGCGCGTTGCCGCCACCGCGTAGCGGCCTCGGACGGGGCGTAGAGGCGAAGGTCGCGGACCGGCTCGACGCCCTCGGCCTGCACCAGCGCGAGCATGCGTTCGACGGTATGGAGCGAATCGGGAACCGCAACACGCCGGGTGTAGAAGAGCCCTGCGCCCTCCCGCGCATCGGCGTAGCCGATACGGCGCGGCGCACGCGTCAGCCAGGTGAAGAAGCCGCTGCGGGCCAGACCCTGGCAGTCGAAGACGATGTCGTATCGCCGCGCAGCCAGATCACGCCGCCAGGCGCGGAACTCGCGCAGGGCCGAGAGACTCGAAGCCACGCGCGCAAATCTCGCACGGGGGAATGCAATGACCTTGGAGACGTCCGGGTGGGCAGAAACCGCCTCGACGAAGGAATCCTGCACCAGCCAGTCGATGGTCGCAGAAGGCCAGGCCTTCCGCAGACTCACCAGCACCGGAACCGAACGACACACGTCCCCCAGGGCGCTTGGACGTATCATCAGCACTCGTGCGGGGTGTGCGTTCATCGATTCAGGCCGCCACAAATGTACGGGCTCCGCGCCGGGCGGACCAACCGACGCCACGTGCCGCTGCACAACATTGAAGGAGATTGAAGCATGACCCCCCTGCCCCGATTCGCCGCCGCTCTCACACTCTGCCTCCCTGCCAGCGCCTCGCTCTGGGCCGCCCCGGAGCCGGTGGTCGTTCTGGGCCATGCGGGCGTCGAGGCGATGATGCCCGATGAGAAGGACGCCGGGCTACGGGCCGCCGTGATGATGATCGCCGACCGGATCCATGAAATCCCCGTGGAAATGGAGCGCTTCTCCGCCCTGGCCGGGCCGCACGATCGCGAGCAGATGCTGCAGGCGGCCGCAGCGCTGAAGGCGGCGCTGCCCTTCGTCACGGCCCTGATGCGCCATCCGACGGAGTTTGCCGTCATCCGAAACCCGGAAAATGAGCTCGGTGTCGAAGATCTGGATGTCCGGCTGCTGGTCAGCACCGGCAGTGCGGAGGCCTCGCAGGAGTACACCCAGGGACTGCTCAACATCCTCATGGCGGGCATGCCGCAGGCGCAGTTCCACAAGTCGCAGATCGCCCCCTCCATGTACCACGTGCCCACGCCATTGGGCGTTGCCCTCTTCGGTCCGACTGCCGACGGCAGCGGTTTTGCCATGGGGCTGGACTTCGGCGGCGACGGCCTGCACAGCGAGCTGATCTTCCCGACGATGCCCGTTGATCAGGGGCTTGAGGGCGGCACAATTCAGTCGCGCGCCTTTGTTGATGCCCACGCGGCGGTCGAGGTCGCGGCCCGCTTCGCCACCCTGACCGGGCAGCCGGAGGTCATCGACGCCCTTGCGATGGTTCAGGAGATGATGCCCGCCGTCCCGGTGGGCATGGAGTACGTCTCCACGATCGGGCCTGTGGAGTCAAGATCGGTCTTCCGTGTACGCGGCCTCGGTGCCATGGGGCTTGGCCAGTACGGCATCATCACCGACGGACCCTTCATCGAGCCGGCTCACCTCGAACTCATCCCGGCCGACGCCCGTTCGGTGACACTGGCGGCAAGCGACCTCCGCGCCACTCTCGAGGCGCAGTTCGCGATGGCCGAGGAGAACCCGGGCGCTGCCGATTTTCGCGCCACCCTGCGGAACATTCTCGGCTTCGATCTCTTCAACGACTTCCTCTATCACTTCGGCGACGTCTGGGCGACTTACACCTCGGATATGACCGGCGGGGGCGGTTTCATCTCCACGGTCATGCTCAATTCCGGGGCTGATGTTGACGGACTGCACTCCGCCATGGCGGCCCTTGCGGCCCAGGCCAACCGGCTGGCGGGGCAGTACGCCATGGGCTACGTCTCCTGCCGACCCTTCGAGACTGAAGCGGCGGATGCGGCATGGACGCTGACCTTCAACGGGCTGCCGATTCCCCTGGAAGTCTGCTGCGGCCTGCGCGGCGACCTTGCGGTCTTTGCCTTCACCCCACAGGCGATGACCGCCGCCCTGGAGTTCACTGCCGATGAGAACCGCGTCGGGCTGAGCCGCAACACCGCCTTCGCGGAGGCCTCTGCAGGGCTGCTTGACGGCCAGGTCACGCAGGTGAAGTTCATGGACACGGCCCGCTGCCTCGACCGGGGCTATCCCGCGGCGGCGATGCTCGGCAGCATGATGGCGAACCTCGCCCGCTCGGCGGTCGATCCCTCGCGCGATCCCGGCATTGTCGTGCCCTCCTATCACGCGCTGCTCAAGGACGCCCGACCCCATTTGACGGTGACACGGATGGAGGGCAATGACCTCGTGATCATCTCCACCGCCGACCGCTCCGCGCTGGTCAACATCGCGGGGCTCACCGGCGCGTCGGGCGGCTCAGCGCTGGGCCAGATCGCCCTCGTCGGGGCCGCTGTCGGCGCGGCTGCTGCGGCTTCGGGGATGTAGCGTCGATCAACCCTCGCCGGGACCGGGCCGGGCTCCGCGCGGGATCCACTCCGTCGGCACCTCGTCGGGCACGTAGAAGGTGTTCAGCAGCGTCGGCTCTGCAAGCGGCGAGAGTTCGTAGAGCACGAAGCCGTCGAGTTCGCGGCGGAAGAGGTTCATCGCCCCCGCCCACTCGTCCACGGCTTCGGGACGGTCGTGGTCGGCAGTGTCGATGAAGACCAGCAGGCGATGTCCCTGCGTCTGACCGAGGACGTAGAGGGTGTCCTCGCTGAGGGAGTTGCTCACATCGAGACCGGCCACCACCGTTCCCTCGGGAGGCGGCTGCATGAGGATGCCGCGGCGGAAATACGGCCAGACGAATTGGAAGAACTGCCGGTCGTTCTCACAGACCCAGGCCGGCTCAAACCCCGTCTCCAGTTCATGCTCGTAGACGCCGGCAAAGGTGCGGAAGGGCTGGGCGTAGGGATCGACAACCTCCGGCGAGAGCGTCTCGACGATTCGCCAGATGCCGAAAGCGCCAAGGGCCAGCGATGCCGCGATGACTGCCGCTCTCCAGGTGCGGCTGCGGGGGAGGATCGAGCCGGCAACCGGTGCCTTTGCGGCCTCCTGCGCCAGAGCGCGGAGCAGCGCTTCCGGGGCGGGGGGCGGTGGCGGCTCGTAGGAGCGGCGCAGCGAGTCGTTGATGAGCCGCTGCAGGGCCAGCCCCTCGTGGAGGTCTTCATCGGGGGCCGGTTCCGACGATGAGGCGGCAAAGCGGCTGTCAAGCCACGCTTCGAGGCGGTCGTCGCGATCGTCACCCGGCCTGCGGGAGTCGGGAGGTTGCGTCACGGCTGACCCCCTTTTGCAGAACCCTCGGGCGAGCCCAGCCGTTCCCGCAGTTGTTGCCGGGAGCGGTGAACGTGGCTCATGGCGGTGCCTTCGGGAACATCCATGATTCGGGCGATCTCGCGATATTCCAGTTGCCCGACGACGCGAAGCAGGAGGCAGGCCCGGGCCGTCTCTCCGAGGGCATTGAGGGCGGCGACGGTTCGGTCATCGAAGTCCTGCTGGTCGGTGCGAAGGCTGCCTCCGGCGGAGAGGGGGGATCGGTGGAGGCCTTCCTGGGGCAACCCGGCGGATTCGGGAGCGGCGGTCGCAGCGTCGAGGGTGTGGGGGTCGGAGGGGGAAGTATTGCGGCGGCGACCCTTGCGGACGTGGTTGAAGGCCACGAATCGGACAATCTGGCCCATCCAGGCGTTAAAGCTCGACGCGGGGTCGAACTGGTCGAGCTTGCGGCAGGCGATCATGGCGGCTTCCTGGACAATGTCGTCGGCCTGGGTGCGATTTCGGACAATGCCGGCGGCAACGAGCCAGAGGACCTGGTAGGAACGGCGATAGCGATCCCCGAAGGTCTCGGGGGTAAGGGGTTCCGAGGTCGGGGCCGTCGGGGTTTCGTCCACGTGCCGGGCCGGATGCGACATTGGGTGCTTCTGTTGGAGAAGATGTCGGACAGAGGGAAGAATCTTGCGAGTGGTCAGGAGAGGGGAAGAAGGGATTTCGGGAGTTTGTCGGATTGACAGCAGCAACCGGATCGTTATGCTGCACGTATCGGAACACGGTTCCATTGCGGAATCCCGCCTCGGAACCCGATAACCTGAAGATGGGTCCGGCTGAAGACTGACGTATCCTGCCATCATACCTGAGCATTGATTCCGGCCCCGGCGGCCTGCCCCGGCCGAATCAGCCCCACCCATCAGACAATTTGACGACCACAGCGCGAGTGCGTCGCGGCGCCGGAGTCGAAACCGGTGTGCAGTCGGCGGTATCATTCGTGCTGGAACGACAATTTTCGTCGTGTTCTGCAGGCAATGTGCCTGCAGGGCGGCGGATGCTTCCTTATTCTCCTCATATTTCATCACAGGAGGACCATTGGAATGAAAAGGCGTGCGTTTACCCTCATCGAGCTGCTCGTGGTCATTGCGATCATCGCGCTGCTCATCGGCATTCTGCTGCCCGCCCTGGGCCGGGCCCGGTCACAGGCGAAGTTCATCAAGTGCGCTTCGCAGGTGAAGCAGATTCACGGCGCGTGGGTGCTCTGGGCACAGGACTATCAGAACTCCTTCCCCAAGCCCACCAAGTACGACGACGACTACGCGAGCACCACGGCTCAGCCGGGCAATTCCACGGCGAACGTGCACTCGCTGATGATTTTCAACAACTACTACTCCCCGGAAATTGTCATCTGCCCCAGCGAGGCCAACGGCGCCGTCTCTGAGGACGAGGAATACGACTACGGGCAGGGGTCGGACTCCATCCTCCCCGACGATGCTCCGTGGGACAATAACTTCTTCTGCGACATCGACGACGACGGGCAGGACGGCTCCAACGTCTCCTTTGCCAACAGCGCTCCCTACGGCGGCCGCTTCGAGAAGGAATGGGCTGACAGCCTGAACTCCTCCTTTGCGGTGCTCTCAGACCGGGGCCCCGGCGACGGCGAGCGTAACCCCGAGTCGATTGCGTACCTGACGCACGGCTCGCGGAACGACTGGAAGGGCAACGTGGCCTACAACGACAGCCACGTCGAGGGCTTCCAGGAGCGTCGCGGCCTTGAGACCGGCGAGGACGATGCCTACCTCGGTTTCGCCCCTGAGGGCGTGACCTACCGCAGTGTCACCCTTGACAAGGACGTGCCGGACAACCTGTTCTTCGAGCAGGACCCCGTCGTCCGCAGCGGCAGCACGACCACCGGCGGAAACGACATCTGGCTGTCCATCTGGGTCAGCGCCAACGAGGGTCAGGACCCGACCCCCGTCTGGGATGATCCCGATTGATTGGTCAGCACCTGTCTGACTGCCTTGCATATTTTGCGAATCGGCGGGCTCCGGCCCGCCGATTCGTCCTTTTCTCCCGGGTCACCGCCTCCCCGCTACGCTTTGCCGTGAACGCTTCCGCAACCGCTCACGCCTCTCCCCCTCCCGACGCCCCCTCCCCCCTGCTGCCGGGCGTCCCGAACATCCTGCTTCGACCGCTGGCTGGGGTTTACGGCCGCATCATCGGGTCGCGCAACAGCGCCTACGACCGAGGGCGACGCTCGATTGCTCGCCTTCCCGTCCCGGTTGTCTGCGTGGGCAACCTCTCCGTCGGCGGTACCGGCAAGACGCCCGCCGTCGCCTGGATCGTCGAATCGCTGGTTGAGGCCGGATTCCACCCGGTCATCTCCCTTCGGGGATACCGCGCCGGGCCCGACGGCCGTTCGGACGAGGCGATCCTCCACGAGGAGACGGGGCGGGCGGCGGCGGTCGTCGTCGGTCGCGATCGCTTCCGGGGTGTCAGCGAGTGGCTTGCAGCGCATGACACGCCGCCGGGAACATGCATCGTGCTTGACGACGGCTTCCAGCATCGGCAGCTGCACCGGGACTTCGACCTTGTCGTCATCGACGCCACCCGCTCACCGTGGCGCGATGCCCTCCTGCCTGCCGGCCGGCTGCGCGAGCCCCCCGCCTCATTGGCGCGGGCCGACGGCGTTCTGCTCACGCATGCCGAGGCGGTTCCGGCCGAGACCATTGCAGAAATTCGCCGGGAAGTTGCGAGCGTCCTGCGGCCCGGAGCGCCGGTGGGGGTAGGGCGGCATGTGTGGCGCGGCGTGAATCTGGCGGCGACGCACGAGCCGGTGGAGTGGTTGTCGGGGCGGCGGGTGCTGACGGTCTGCGCCATCGGCAATCCGGAGGCCTTCGTGCGGCAGGCGCGGGCAAGCGGAGCGGAGGTCGTCGAGTCGATCGCGCTGCGCGACCACGCGCCATACGATGAGGCGACCGTCGCCCGCATCATCGCGGCGGCTCAACGGACCTCGGCTGACACGATCCTGACGACGGAGAAGGACTGGGTGAAACTGCGCGAGTCCGCCCCCCTGAGGCAGTCCGGCCTCATCATCGCCCGTGCCAAACTGGCACTGGAGCCGGTCGAGGGTGAATCCGCACTTCTGAGCGCCATCCGCGCCGCTGTCGGCACACGGGAGGACGGTCGATGAGCAACCCGCCGGCTCAGATCGTCGCTCCCGAAGCGCTGACATCGGTCGTGGCTGCGCTGCGAAACGGGGGCCGACGGATCGTGATGACCAACGGCTGCTTCGATCTTCTGCATGTCGGCCACGTGCGCTATCTTCAGTCAGCCGCAGCGCTGGGCGAGGTGCTGCTGGTGGCCGTCAACGACGATGCGGGTGTGCGGGCGCTCAAGGGTGAGGGCCGGCCGGTCTACCCGCTGGCCGAGCGGATGGAGATGCTGGCGGCGTTGCGCGGCGTCTCAG
>CAZPFK010000026.1:0-7283 GCA_964585855.1 uncultured Vicinamibacteraceae bacterium | reverse complement strand
GTCTACCCGCTGGCCGAGCGGATGGAGATGCTGGCGGCGTTGCGCGGCGTCTCAGTCGTGACGCACTTCAGCGGGGAGTCGGTCGAGCCGGTCGTGCGGCTGGTGCGGCCCGATGTGCTGGTCAAGGGCGGCGACTACCGGCCGGAGGGGGTTGTGGGCCATGAGTTTGTGCGGTCATATGGCGGTGAGGTGGTGGTGCTGGAGCACGTTGAGGGGCGATCGACGACGGAGACGGTCAGGCGCGTGCGCGGCGGAGGGTGAACGGCGATGGCCGAACACATGGCGGACTACTTCGAGCTGCGTGACGACGCTGATTCCATGACGACGATGTCGGTACCGGCGCACGGTGTGCTCGGCTGTCTGGCTCTGCACGGACCGGATCGAAGCCCGTGGATTCTCATTTACACACTGTGCTCATTGGCTACTTACATTCTCCCGTTTCTCATTGTCACGACCATCCTGTTTCGGCATGATGGCGATTCCAATCTTCCTGGCTGGACCCCGATCACACTTCTTCTCATCGCGTTGGCCATGTGCAACACTACGAATGGCGACAGTAACATGCTGACCTTCTGCGGCCTTCCCCTGCCTCAGCGGTGGCGACTTCCCCGCAGCGATCTCAACGTCGTGCTGCGTTACTGCACCGAGTGCTCCTACGACCTGCGCGCCATCGGTGATGCGTGGGGTCGCGGCGTCCGGTGTCCTGAGTGCGGATCGTCCCGGCCGTCCGTCATCAAGTCCGCTGAGCGAATGATGCCGTGGTCGGGGTCTTCCCCCATCGGGAGACGTCGCCCGGTCCTGCAACTGTCGATCATTGCCGTCGGCCTTGCGGCAACGCTCTACCTCGCCGGCTTTACGTCATTGCCCCCGGAGGAATGGGGAACCTCACTGTCTGTGATCCTTTTCGCCTTCGCCTACCCCGCGCTGTTCGTACTCATTCAACCCGAGTTTGTGCGCCGCGCCGTGCCTCCCTTCCGCGACAGCACCCTCGGCCCCGAACGCATGCTGCTCCAACGCGGCATCTGCCCGGCCTGCCTCGGCAGTCTCTGGCATCTTTCAGGCGATGCGGAGAGCGGCCTGGTCGAGTGCCCGACGTGCGCGGCGAAGTGGAAGCAACTCCACGAAGTCATCGCGCCGACCGAGCCGGCTCACTGAACCACCGCACTGATGACGTTGGAGGGCCGCTGGTACGCCGCCGCCTGGAGCCAGACCTCCAGCCCGCCGGTTCCGCCCGGAACGGTGACGGTCAGACCTGCCTGTCCGGTGGCATCGGCCGTATCGGAGCCGATGAGCGTCGGCGAGGCGACGTCGAGCATGACGCCCAGTTGCGAGACGAAGGTGGAGCCGGGTCCGGCCAGACTGTAGACAAAATACACCCGGTCGCCTGACGAGGCGCCGGCCGCGCTGAGGTCTGCCGGGGCGCCGGCGACAAGCGTGGGCTGGGCGAGTTCGAGTCGCGGGGCGCAGGCCAGTGAGGAAAGGGCGAAGGCGTCAACGCCCGATTCGGTCGTGGAGTCGTTGGGGTTGTCGGCCGAGGAGAATCGCAGGCGCATCCGCCCAGTGGGGGTGATCGAGTCGGAGAGGATGTACTCCCGTGTCTCCCAGTCATAGGTGCGGTTGACGGACTCCAGCAGCGTCCAGTCTGCGGAGTTCCCGTCATTGATCTCGACGCGCAGCGTATCGGATCCGCTGGAGTACTGCCACAGGGCAACCGAGAGCATCGGGTTCTCAACTTCAGCCAGATCGAAGGGCGGGGAGATCAGCCGGGTCGGGCCGCCGTCAACATCGATGCCGGGCTTGATGCCCGTGACGTAACACTTGCCGGAGCCGTCGGCATCGACGATCGGGAAGGGCGGATTGATGACGCCGCCGACGGGCGTGCCGCGCTCCCAGGCGCCGGAGTCGAGGGACTGATTCTCCACGGTCCAGCCCGAGTTCTCCTCGAAGGTGTCGGCAAAGAGCGGGCGCATCTCCGAGCCGGAGCGTGCGGTAAATGTAAAGATGGGAGCGTTGGCGGGCCAGCGGACTTCTGCGCCGCCGATGGTCTCCGCGGAGAGGTAATACTCGATCTCATCGCCGCAGGGCGTGGCGGGGAAATAGGCCTCGTAGTGATTCGGCGAAGTCTCCACCATGCCGACGCTCTGGAATCCGGAGCCGGTGTTGTAATGCAGTACGGCCGAGCCGGGCATCGGCAGCGTGGAGCGTTCCTCGAGCACGATACGGATCGGGTCGCTTCCGGTGGGGTCGATCACGGCGGGCTGACCGTCGGGGAAGGTGAAGCGGATCGTGCCTTCCTTCGCGTTGGAGGCGTCGAAGATGAAGAGGCCGCGATTGATGTCGCTGACGATAACGGTTCCGCTGGGGAAGAAGGGGTAGACGCTCCAGGCGCCGTTGAAAGAGGGGACGTTGCTGGCCGGATAGGTGTCAAACCATCCGACCTCAACGAGCTCTTCGGGATCAGTGGCGTCGAAGATGCGCAGTCCGGAGGTGTAGTTGGCCTCGTAGACGAAGCCCTCGTGCCAGTAGAGGTTGTGGTCGATCGAGGGCAGGCCCGTCGTCGCCGTGCCGACGTAGACGGGGTTGTCGAGGTCGGTGATGTTGAAGATGATTGTGCGCGTCCACGGTGTGGCCCCGGAACTCTCATCGGCTTCATCGTTGATGTAAAGGTGCGTGCGCTCCGGGTTTGTCCACGCCTGGTGGCAATAGCGCACGTTGGGGTAGATGGCGCGCGAAACGATGAAACTGTTCTGCTTGTCGGTGACGTCGATGATCTCGACGCCCTTGTTCTCGGCCGCTGAGAAGGCGATCTGCCGCCCGGCGTACGGCCCCGAGTCGTAGGTCACCACCTGCGCATCATGGGAGTAGGAGCCGACGATCTCCCCGGCCAGCGTCGGGTTGGTGGGATTGACGTTGAGGTCATAGGCGACCAGCGAGCCGCCGCTGATGTTGGACCCGCAGAGGTAAAGGAAGCCGCTGTCGACATCGAGGGCGATGTTGTGCGTGCTCCATGCCCCGCCGGTGGTCATGCGGCGGACGAGCGAGACCTGCCCGTTGTCAACCTGGGAAAGGTCCACGATGTCGATGCCACCGCCGGATTCGTTGGAGACGTAGGCGTAGTGCCCGTAGACCTTCATGTCGCCCCAGTCGCTTCGGCTGTGGCTGACGAAGCCGATCTGCACGGGGTTGGACGGGTCGGTGATCTCGACGACGGCCATGCGGTTGTCGAGGCCCATCAGGGCGTACTCGCGGCCGCTGGGGGAGACGTAGCCCCAGCAGTCGTTGCCGCCCCGGACTGAGGAATCGAACTGCCCGGGGGTAATCTGGGCATAGAGCGAGATACGCTCGGATGAATACTGCGAGGCGGCGGGGGCGGTCAGGGCTGCGGCGATGATCAGGCCGACAGGCGACGCGAACCGAGATGGGACGCTCATGGACTCTCTCCTGCTCCGGGGTCACCACGGGGAACGGGGAAACAACCATTCAATGCCGCTCTTCATTCCCGGACGCGACGATCTCTCTGCGTGAGGCGACGACGTCGGCTCAGGCGCCGCGCCGGGGGTTGTTCCGCCGGTACCCGCCCGAATACCCCCGCTCCCGCGAGGGCTCGCTGCGGTCCGGCGATCCATTCGGCCCGGAGTCGGCTTCGGAGCCGGAGGCGGCGGCGTCAAACTCGGGTTCGCCGAAGATCATGCGGCCGGCCGAGGTCTGAATGCTGCTGGTAACCGAGAAGCCGACGCGCTGGCCGATGCGGTCGGCGCAGCGTTCGACGACGACCATTGTGCCGTCATCGAGGTAGCCGACGCCCTGCCCCTCGTTTTCGCCGCGCTTGACGATCTCGACCTCCATCTGCTCGCCGGGGATGGCGACGGGCTTGAGGGCGTTGGCGAGGTCGTTGATGTTGAGCGTGCGGACGCCGTGGATGGAGGCGACCTTGTTGAGATTGAAATCGGTGGTCAGCAGGTGCGCACGCTGCTCCCGGGCGAACTCGACGAGCTTTTCATCCACCCCCGCGCCGGGAACCTGCGCATCCATCACCGTGAGATCGAGATTGGCATTGGCCTGCATCTTCCGCACCATGTCCAGCCCGCGCCGGCCGCGCATGCGTTTGAGCCGGTCGGCCGAATCCGCCAGGGCCTGCAATTCGTTGATGACAAAGCGCGGAATGATCACCGGGGCCGTGATGAAGCCCGTCTGGCTGACCTCGTTGATGCGGCCGTCGATGATGACGGAGGTATCCATGACCAGCGGGCGAAGGCCTCGGATTTCCTTGGCGAATTCGACGTAGGGAATGATGAGGCGGAACTCATCCTGCGTGCTGTAGACCACCGAGACGCCGAGGTAGCAGAGGGTGATCGCGATGGCGCCCTTGACGGCGATCATGATCCGGCTGCCGGGCTCCTCGTTGAAGAAGTTGATGTCGTGGGCCTCGAGGAGCAGGTCGATGATCCAGGTGATCGCGACGGTCGCCAGCAGGCCGGCCATGAGGCCGAAGAGGGCGCCGGAGAGTCCTGAGAGTTTCTTGCGGGGGGTCAGGGCGTCAACGGTGATGGCGGCGGAGGCGAGGAAGAGGGCAAAGAGGAGGGGAATCCACCACCACTCGACGAAGACGTTCTCGGATTGCGAGGCCGTGCCCGTCGTTCCGCCGCGCAGGAGACTGAGCAGGACGACGGTGGCGATCATCACGAGGAAGACGGCCCGGATGATCAGGAGGGCATGGGAGCGTCGCCGGTCGTCGGCGGCGAAGGGGTCGGCGGCGATGGGGAGGTCGTCCGGCGAGGGCTCGGGGCCGGCCAGGAGGGGTCCGAGGATGGGAAAGCGGCGGAGCATGGTCGTCAATAGTGTACCCTCAGGCAGGCGGCCCCTACCATCCCCTTGCGGGTGAAACTTCACCCGTCTGCATGGTGACATCGTCCGATCCGTCAGCCGGGCCCGGCGCACGAAAGGGCTGCGAACCTGGTCAGGGCTTGACGGCAGCAGCCATAAGCGGATTCCTTCGGGGCATCGGCAACCTGGCTGGCGGATCGGGCGATGTCGCACCCGCATCGAAAGCGACCCTACCGACTTCCAGGCGGCGACGATGAGCAAGAAGGCCGACGCGACCCCCCAGCCCGGTTCGTACACGGTGCTCGCCCGGCGGTATCGCTCGAGAGACTTCGACGAAGTCGTGGGGCAGGAGACGATCGCGGCGACGCTTCGGCGGGCCATCGACTCCAACCGCCTCGCCCATGCCTACCTCTTCTGCGGCACGCGCGGCGTCGGCAAGACCTCGATGGCGCGCATCTTCGCCAAGGCCCTGAACGTCCACGACGGCCTTTCCGACGCCGAGGCAATCGCCCGGGCGATCATGGAGGGCTCCGACCTCGACACCATCGAAATCGACGGCGCCAGCCACAACAGCGTCGAGGAAGCACGCGAACTGATCGCAAACTGCGTCTTCCGGCCCGCCCGCTGCCCCTACAAGATCTACATCATCGACGAAGTGCACATGCTCTCCACGGCCGCCTTCAACGCCCTGCTCAAGACGATGGAGGAGCCGCCCGAGCACGTGAAGTTCATCCTCTGCACGACCGAGCCGCAGAAGGTTCCGGCGACGATCCAGTCGCGCTGCCAGCGCTTCGACTTCCGCAACATTCCGACGCGGCGGATCGCCGACCATCTCAAGGACGTGCTCAAGCGCGAGAAGATCGAGGCCGAACCCCGCGTGATTCTGGACGTAGCACGGCTGGGGGCGGGATCGATGCGCGATGCGCTCTCCATCCTCGACCGGCTGCTGGCGACCTCAACGGGCGGGAAACTCACCCACGAGGACTTCCTGGCGATGCTGGGCAGGCCCGAGCGCGGCCTGGTCGAGGCGCTGGTGGAGTGCATCGCGGCAGGAGACGCCAGCGGCGCGCTGGCGCAGGCCGATGAGATGATCCGCCGCGGACAGTCCTACGACCAGCTGCTGGAACTGCTGCTGGAGCATCTGCACATGCTGATGATCCTCGCGGCCTGCGAAGAGCGCGACCCCGGCGACCTGCTGGAGCTGGACGAGGAGGATCGGGCCCGGCTCCGGGAGCAGGCGCAGCGCTTCGACCTGACGGCCCTGGTGCACATGATCGTGCTGCTGGAGAACCTGCAGCGCACGCTGAAGTTCTCCTCCGCCGCCCGCGCCCTCTTCGACGCCGCGGTCGTCCGGCTCGCGCTTGCCGAGCAGTATGCCGAGGCCGCAACGCTCCTGAAGCGGGAGCCCGAAACGGTCCCGCCTCAAAAAAAAAGCGCTGAGATAGCCGCGCCGCCGCCCGCACGCCCGGCCCCGGCGGCGACTCCGGCCGCTGAGCCGACGCCGACTGCTGTACCCGTTCCTTCCGCCGCCACGCCCGCCGACCCGACCGACGCCGCCTCAGTCTGGAGCGCGGTTCTGGCGCGGGCCGACGGCGGGCCCAAGGCCTCCATGCTCGCCTCGGTGTCGCTGCTGGACCTTCGCGGCAACGAGGCGGTGGTGCGCATCACCAACCCCCGTCTGCGGGCCTACCTCATCTCGCAGCAGGAGACGCTGGCGAAGATGATCGGCGAGGCCGCCGGTCGCCGCGATCTTCGCATCACCTTTGAAGCCGACAGTCAGTCCTCGGCCCCCGCAGCACGTGGCGAGGAGATCGAGGCGGCCGCGCAGATTCCGATTGTCCGCAAAGCGATGGAACTCTTCAACGCGCGCGTGATTGCCGTGGAAGAGGCAGCGCCGGCTCCCGAAGTACCTGCAGGAGAGGATGTCGATGTTTGACAACTTGAAGAATCTCGCCGGCCTGGGCAGTCTGATGAAGAACGCCGACCAGATCGCCGCCCGCTTTGAAAAGTTCAGGCGCGAACTTGAGGAGACCGAGGTGGAGGCCGAAACGGGGGGCGGAGCGGTGCGGGCCGTCGTCACCTGCGGCTTTCGCGTCCGGCGGATCGAGATCGACCCGGCGATGATGGGGGCGCTGACCGAGGGCGACCCGGACAATCATCTGATGGCCGAAAGTCTCATCACGGGAGCGGTCAACGCAGCGCTGGAGAAGGCGCGGGCGTATGCGGCCGAGGCGCTGGCGCGGGAGGCGCAGGCGATGGGGATTCCGGTGCCGCCGGGCATGGGCGGCCTTGCCGGTCTGCTCGGGCAGGGCTGATGCGTCAGGGGTTCTCGATCGACGCGAGTGTCGTCACGGAGCCCCTCACTGCCGCCGATCCAGCGTCAGCCGCAGGGCCATCCTCCCAGCGCTTCCTGTACCCACCCGGTTGAGCACCGGAATTCATCACATTCCGGGAATCCC
>CAZPFK010000025.1:0-36479 GCA_964585855.1 uncultured Vicinamibacteraceae bacterium | reverse complement strand
TGAGGTCTGCGGTCATGATCTCGGTCATGCCGCCGTCCCAGCCGAGCGACTGCAGACCCGCCGAATCCTCAAGGTAGGAAAGATCGTGGGTTTCGATGACGGGTTCACCGACGACGGGGCCGGCGGCGGGGGCGGCCTGGGGGCTGCGCTGGGCGAAGGCCGGGGCGGCGGCGAGGGTCAGCACGGCGGCGATGGGGGTGTGGAGGCGCGGTGACATCGGGGTCTCTCCTCTCGGGGGTGGAAGGGCCATCATACCGGAAATCGCCTGCTGCGCCAGCCCCAAAAACCTGGATCAGGCGCCGATCAGTTCGCCCTGCTTGCGGGGATCGGTGCGGTCGATGATGTCGCTGACGCCCTTCTGGTTGAAGCCCTTGAAGCCGTCTTCGCGCTGGAGGTTCTCCAGGTGGGAGCCGATGGCCCCCTGCATTCGGAAGTCGTTGCCCTGGGCGGAGGTGATCAGACCCCGTTCAACGAGGCGGCGGATGCGCTCCTCGGAGACCTTCCAGCGTTCGCCGACGGTGAAGGCCTGCCGCAGGTAAGGCAGGTCGGTGAAGGGCTGCATCATCTCCACGCCGGCGGCGTTCAGCTGATCGCGAAGCGTTTCGTGGTCGAACTGGCATTCGAGGTGGTGCATGCCTGCCTCAAGCATGGATTCGCCGTGCAGGCCGACCCACAGGCCGACGGTTCCGAGGAAGTCGCGGGGCCTGAGGGGTTCGTGGGAGAAGTCTCCGGCCACCTCGTCGGGAGAGAGGTCAACGTCGGCAAAGACGACGATGCGGCAGTTGGGCTGTTCGAGGACCTGCGCGCCCCAGCCGGCCTCAGCGCCGGCATAGAAGCGTTCGCGGCAGATCATTCCGAGCTTCTCAAGGAGCGCGACGAGACTGCTGAAGGCCTCGCGCGAGGAGCGATAGGTGTGGTGGTCGTGGTTGGCCCAGCCCAGACCCAGCAAGTCCTGTCGTGCCTTCTGCACCCGCGCTGCGCGGTTGCGGCGCTGCCAGTAATCGCGCTCGGCGGCGAAGAAGAGGTCGGCGGCGTGATCGACGCCGAGATCGGCCACAGCGCGGTCGACCAGTTCGTTCACGCGCGCCCAGCCCTGCGCTTCGGTCGCCCAGTCACGCTTGCGGCGGCGGAAACACTCGAAGTGGTGCAGCGCCTTGACGCAGCGCGTCGGGTCACATGGCTGTGGATCGAAGAGGCGGCTGCCGTGGCGCTCGACGGCCCAGAGGGAGGCGCCGTCGCCCCGGTAGACCAGCGCCTTGCGCAACGGCGAGCAGGGCTCGCCGACGATGAGGTGGTCGTTGGTGATGTGCAGGGCGGCGAGGCAGTCGGAGACGGAGTCAGCCCGGATGCCGACCTGCAGTTCATCGCCGCCGGTCAGGACGATCATGGGGAAGAGGCCGCCGGGGTGCTCGAGGATCTCGGCATCTTCCTGCGTTCGTGCGGTGACGAAGCCCGAGGAGCGGACGCGCATGGCGCGCTTGTCGCCTGCGGGCATGGCGATGAAATCGATCCAGTCGAGGAAACGCGTGCCGGTTTCCCGGAGCATGCGCCGGCCGAGGTTGGCCGCTTCCGGGCAGTGGGCAAAAAGTTCGACGATGCAGTCGTTGACGACGGCCTGGGCCGCGGCCTGCGGCTCCCAGCGGGGGATGTCTGACATGGTGCGACCCTCCGGAAAGGGGACGGCGATGGTGATGGTGTTGCCTGAAAGCGGGAATGGTAGCCGAGGGGTTTCGTGAGCGGGGCGTACGGAGATGATCGCGTGGGAGGTGCTTTCGCCGCGAAAAGGCGAAGGAATGTTCCTCACCGCGCTTCGATCGACCGCATCTACCGCGTCATCTCCTCGGCCCGCTTCCTGAACTCATCGAACCACTGCGCCAGGATCGCCTCCGAGATTGTCGGCTGCTCCTTGGCACGCAACTCCTCGGCCGTCGTGCCCCAATAGAAGGACACCCACCCATCCACCTGCGACTCGACGCGCTCCATGAACTCGAACATCTCCTCGAAGCTGCACGCCAGCGGGAAGAATTCCTCGACGACCAGCGGCTTGCCGATGTCGTAGACGGCCAGAGCGTTGATCGCCCGATCGAGCTCGCCGCTCTTTGGATAAAAGTGGACGCTGACGACATCCAGCAGCGGCGCCACTTCGGGTGCGTAGAAGATGGGCTTTGCGCCGGGGAAGACCTGCGCCCAGGGAATCACGCCGACGGTGATCAACGTCTCGGCGTCGTGCTCGCGGATCGCCTCGACCATCTGCTCCACCCAGGCGCGGGCGGTTTCGATGCGCGTGCGACCCCTGAGATCGAGACTGATGCGCTGGACGAAGTGCTTGCCGGCAAAATCGCCGGCCAGCCAGTCGGTCTGCACATCGCCGTTCTCACCGGGGAGGATCGGCTCGTTCATCAGGTCGTAGCAGAAGACGGCGGGGCTGCCGGCGCAGGTCTCAGCGACGGCCGACCAGAAGCGGGCCTGCGCCTCCCAGCGCTGCTGCTCGGGCAGGGCGTCATACCAGGGGGGAACATCAGCCTTGTGGTAACAGCCAAGCCCGGTGATGTCGAGGTAGAGGCTGGTGGATTCGGCAAGTTCGACCAGGTCACCCAATCGTGCCAGGGACTGCTCATCGGGCGTCTCGGGTGCGGTCATGAAGCGGCCGAACTGGAGGTGGATGCGGACGACGTTGGCGCCGAGGTCGCGGATCTCGCCGAAGTCCTCAACGACGGTGTCCCATTCATCGATCCAGTAATCTTCGAGGAGGCGGCCCGGGCCGTCGTGGTCGTAGTTGACGCCCCAGATGCGGAAGCGCTCGCCTGATGGGGTGAGGATGAGGTCCTGGCCGTCGTCGGAGACGGCGATGCGCTGCAGTTGCGGCTCCTGCGGGGCGGCAACCGGCGCTTCCGGCTGTGCGAGTGAGAGGCCGGCTGCGGCGATGAGGGTGATTGAGAGCATGTGGTGTATCCCTCCGCTTTGGATGTCGGGCAGAGGGATCGTAGGGGAAGCGGGACTCTTTCGATCTTGGTGAGTGGACGCGAATCGAGGCTTCACTTGATCGACCGTGCCGGGACGAGGCACATTCGAGGCCGTTGGCTTCAGTGATGCAGCAGGTATTGGCTATTCCGGGAACTCTTCCGGATCGATCTCGACAAGGCCGTACGCGTCGATCAATCTCTTCGAGACGCGGTAGATCACTGATTCAGAACTGGCCACGATGTCGCAAATGAGCGACGCGAGGTCGCACCCAACGGGCACGCGGTAGATCGCAGGCGTCCACGTTGAGAGATACCATTCGCCCGCTCGGAAGGCGATCCACACGCTGTTGCCCCTGAGCCCTTCTGCGGACGATTCCTTCGCGCACACCAACCGGTTGCCGGAGGCATCGGGAATGATCGTCGTGGAGAGACCTGCTCGCTCAATACTCTGCCGGAGGATGTCGAGCGGTGGGGTCATGTCGAACTCGGCGTTGCGTCGGAAGTTTCACCTCTGATCATTCTTCACACTGCAGGGGAGGCTGGCCGCCTCCCCCGCACCCCCACCGCTGACTCGGACTCGACCACACAGACCAAATTACCTGCTCTCAGCCATTCTGTCCAGCAACGATCGGGCGACCGCGTCGATACACTCCCTGCATGTCGGCCATTACTGCCCAGAGTGCAAACGACCTCTCCGTCTTCACGCCCTTCAGCGTGATGCACGGCGCAATCGTCCTCGGGTTCGCGGCGGCCCTGTGGGCGGAGACGGTCATCGCCGGGCGGATGCGGCCGGAGGCACGGCGTCGGGCGGAGCGGGCGGCGGGGATCGGGTTTCTGCTCTTCTGGCTGGGGCAGGGGGCGTGGTGGATTCATCCGGCCAACTTCACGCTGCGGGCCTCGCTGCCGCTGCACGTCTGCGATCTTGCCGGGCTGCTGGCGGGAATCGCGCTGCTGCTGGGACCGGGCGGGGCCGGACGGGGCGCGGCGATGCTGACGTGGTATCTCGGCATCGGCCTGTGCACGCAGGCCTTCATTACGCCGACGCTGCAGGAGGGGCCGGCCGACCCGCGCTTCTGGTTCTTCTGGGGCGGTCATGCGATTGCCGTCGGGACGGCGGTACACCTGGTCGCGGTGAGCGGGTATCGACCGACATGGCGCGACTGCCGCCGGGCGATCGGGGTGGGATTGGCATACATGGGGGCGATTTTTGTCTTCAATCTCGTATTTGACGTGAACTACTGCTACCTCGGACGGTCGACGCCGGAGCACCCGACGCTGATCGACGTGCTGGGTCCGTGGCCGTGGCGTGTTCCGGTGATTCTGGCGGCTGGGTGTCTGGTGTTCATCCTGATTACCTGGCCCTTTGAGGCATCGAACAGGGCGGGGCGAGGCGGCGTAGAGGGAGGGCGGGCGGAGGCGGGGTGATCGGGGTGATAGAGTTTCAGGAAGCGAGGCAAAGATGCTGACCTGGCGATCCGGCACGGCGTGGTTTCTGACGGGGTTTACAGCGGCGGTGCTGGCGTCGGCAGGGTTGCTGCGCCTGGCTTCGACGCAGGTATGGGCTCAGTCTCAGGAAGGCACAACGACGATGAAGACGGCATCGGACCCGACGGCCCCCCGCTACTCGAAATCAGGGCATGACATCACGCCGCTGAGCCGCGAGCGGGTCGAGGAGCTGGCCGGGGCGCTTGATGAAGAGACCTATCGCATCACACAGAAGGCGGGGACGGAGCCGGCCTTCTGCGGCACGTTGCTGGACAACAAGAAGGAGGGCACGTACGTCTGCGTGGTGTGCGGGCTGCCGCTGTTTTCCAGCGAGCACAAGTTCGACTCCGGCACGGGCTGGCCGAGTTTCCACTCGCCGTATGACCCGGAACACATCGCAGAAATCGAGGATCGCAGCTACGGCATGGTGCGCACGGAGATCGAGTGCGCCCGGTGTACGGCGCATCTCGGACACGTCTTCAACGACGGCCCGCCCCCGACGGGGCAGCGCCACTGCCTCAACTCCGCCTCGCTGACCTTCTATGAGAAGGGTCAGGACCTGCCGGAGGCGAGCCGGCCGGTGGAGATGCAGACGGCGTATTTTGCCGGCGGGTGTTTCTGGGGCATCGAGCATTACTTTCAGCAGGGTCCAGGTGTAATTGACGCGGTGAGCGGGTACATGCAGGGCCGGGTGGAGAAACCGACGTACAAGCAGGTGTGCTACGAAGAGACGGGGCATGCCGAGGCGGTCAAGGTCGTCTTTGATCCGAATCGAATCACCTACCGGCGTCTCCTCGAGGCCTTCTTCACGATGCACGATCCGACGCAGCTGAACCGGCAGGGACCCGATGTCGGCGACCAGTACCGCTCGGGCATCTACGTCACCGATGAGGCGCAAAAGGCCGAGGCGGAGGCGTTTATCGCCGAACTCGAGGCGTCGGGGACGTATCGCAGGCCCATCGTCACGGAGGTCGAAGAAGCAAAGACCTTCTGGCCGGCCGAGGAATATCACCAGGATTACGTCGTGAAGACGGGGCGGCCCTGCCACATTGCCGACCCCTGGAAGAAGTAAGGCGCGGCTCAGGGCCGGGGCGGGGGCGGGAGGATGCCGAAGGTCTCGCCCATGGCGATCCAGCGCTGCGCCTCGTCGGGGCGCTGCCAGTCGGTGTAGAGCGAGACGAGGCGATCCAGCGCCCGGCGACGCAGTTCCGGCCCTGCCTGGTCGGAGCGGGAGATGACGTTCCAGGATTCCAGCAGCAGCGACTCCGCCTCTTGAAACGAACCCGGGACGGCCAGCGACTCACCGAGCGCCCCCTGGGCCGAGGCGATGCTGACGTGTTCGGGGGGAAGGGAGGCAACACGGAGGTCGAGAGCTTCGCGCAGCAGGGGCTGCGCCTCCATATCACGGGAGAGAGCGCACAGCGCTGAGCCCAGATCGACGAGGGCAGCGCTGGTCGTATCGGGCGTCGGCGCGGACGCCATCCGCACCATCTCCAGGCGCGATTCATACGTCTCCAGCGCGTCAGCGTGCAATCCCGCTTCGGTGAACCAGTCGCCGATGTCATCGAGGGCGGCGATGATCTCGCGGCCTCCGGGCTGCATGGAGGCGAGCACATCGCTGCGCAGAAGGAGGAAGAACTCGCGGGCGAACTCAGGGCGCTCGTCGAGCCAGGGGTCGAGTCCGCGGCGGACCTGCTGCGAGAACGCGGTGAGCATGGCGTTTGAGGGGAAGGCGATCCGGCCGCGGATCTCCATGTACTCGGTGAGGGCCTCTCCGCCGGCCTCGAAGTCGCCGCCCTGGGCCATGATGGAGGCGGTCTGGAGGAGCAGCGAGGCGTTGACGATGGAGTCCGGCCCCCAGATGACGTGGACCATCTCGATCAGTTCTTCGATGTAGGGCAATGCGCCGGGGGCGTTGCCTCGATTGAGCCATTCCAGCTGCGCGAGGCAGTTGAGGACGTAGAAGCGACTCATGCTCGTGCCGGGCAGGACGCTGCGGGCGCGACGGGCGGCCTCGAGGAGCACCGGCTCCGCCTCCTCGACGGAGCCGCCGTTCTGATAGAGCCAGGCGCCGTATCCGCAGAGTTGTTCCACGGTGGTGACGTGGTCGGGGCCGAGGGAGGCGGTGTAGGCGTCGATGGCTTCCTGCCAGAGCTGCTTGACCTCGGGATCGCGGGACTGCTCGAACTGCTCCTTCAGGAAAGTGCAGAGACTGGCCAGGGCGTCGCCGACAAGCTTCGACTTCGGCCCGTAGAGACGCTGCTTCATCGCCAGCGCATCGCGGTAGGCGCTTTCGGCCTGGGGCAGTTCGCGGCGTTCATCGTGAATCTTGCCGAGCATGGAGAGCGCGGCGGCGACGGTGGCGCTGTCGCCGGTGTTGGCCGACTGGAAGAGACTGAGGGCTTCGGTGGCGGATTCCAGCGCCCCGGCGAGGTTGCCGACGGCTGCGAGCATGGAGGCGCGGTTCATCAGGAGCGAGCCGATCATGCCGTGGTCGTCGCCGAAGAGTTCGCGGGCGCGGCGGATGATGTCATCGGCGCTCATCTCCGCACCCTCGTTGTTGGACAGTTCGGTGCGGGTGGTCAGTTCCTGGAGAAAGGTGCTGACGGCCTGCGAGTGGGCGGCTTCGCGCTGGGCGTTGACGAAGCCGACAGTCGCCAGCGAGAGGCCGACGACGATCGCCGCGGCGACCAGTCCGGCGCCGGTCACGGCGGCGCGATTGCGCAGCATGAACTTGCGCAGGCGGTAGACGGCGCTTGGCGGGCCGGCATTGACGGGCTGATTGCTCAGGTGTCGGAGGATGTCGTCGGCGAGCTCGTTGGCAGTCTGGTATCGGCGGGTGCGATCCTTCTCCAGGGCCTTCATCACGATCCAGTCGAGGTCGCCGCGCATCGACCGGGAAATCTGCGCCGGGTCTTCGGAGTACCGCCGCGCCATCGAGGCGAGGTCCTCCTGCGTCGAGCCGCGCCTGGAGACGATGGTCTGGAGGCGGGTGGAGGGAATCTGCGGCTCCTGCTCGCGGATGATGCGCTGAATCTCGCCGTAACCGGCCTTGCGGAGCGTCTCGGAGTCAAAGGGCGTCGTCCCGGTGAGCAGTTCGTAGAGGAGGACGCCGAGGGAGTAGATGTCGGTTCGCGTATCGACATCGAGGCCGGAGATCTCCACCTGATCGGGGGACATGTACTCCGGCGTGCCGATGAACTGGCGGAACTCGGTAAACAGCGTCTTCTCGGTCAGCCGGTGACTGGTCGCCTTGGCGATGCCGAAGTCGATGACCTTGGGCACGGGCTTTGAATCATGCAGCGTGACGAGCACGTTGGTCGGCTTGATGTCTCGATGAATGATGCCCTTCTGATGGGCGTGCTGCACGGCGTGGCAGACATCGATGAAGAGTTCGAGTCTCTTGCGCGTCGAGAGCCGGGCCTGATCGCAGTAATCCGTGATCGGAATTCCCTTGACCAGCTCCATGACGAAATAGGGCCTGCCTGTCTCGGTGGCGCCGGCGTCGAGGACGCGCGCGATGTTGGGGTGGTCCATCAGCGCCAGCGCCTGCCGCTCGGCCTCGAAGCGGGCGATGACCTGTCGCGTGTCCATGCCCAGCTTGATGATCTTCAGGGCGACCTTGCGCTTCACCGGGTGGGTCTGCTCGGCCATGTAGACGACCCCGAAGCCGCCCTCGCCGATCTGCTGGAGAATCTTGTAGTGTCCGATGCGCGTGCCGGGTCCCTCGGCGGGCGCGCCGCGCTCCACGATGGTCGGGGCGTCATCCACCCCCTGCCGAAGACTCATGTCCTCGGTGTTTCGGTCAGAACAGGCCAGCAGCGATTCAACCTCGCGACGCAATTCCAGATCGCCGCCGCAGTGGCGATCGAGATGGGAGGCCCGCTCAGCCGGTGCCAGCGCCAGGGCGCCGTGGAAGATCTCTTCCACTTGCTGAAAGCGGCTTGTGTCGGCCTTGTTCATCGCTGAGGGTTCCAGGCACGATTCTAGATTGAAATGGGACACACGCCCGTCATGCTCAGACGCGACCGGGGCCGGTTTCCTCCCTCAGGGCCGGTGCAGACGGGCGTCAGGCGTCGTGCCGTGCGGCGGCATCGCGAGCCTCCCGGGCCAGCCAGGCCTTGGCAAAGGCCCAGTCCCGCTCCACGGTCGCCACGGAGACACCAAGCGACTCGGCGATCTCATCCATCCGCAGCCCCCAGATAACACGCAGCTTCACCACATCCGCTTTGCGGACGTCAAGTGCGTCGAGCCGCTCCAGCGCTTCGGCGAGGTCCTCGAGGTCGATGGCCGATGCGGCAGACGAGCCGGAGTCGGTCGGAGCGGCCGGCTCGGCGAGCGAAAGGGTGATCCGCTGGGCGGAGCCACCGCGGCGAAGGGCCTTGCGGCGACGCTGATAGTCGAGCAGGACGCGCATCATCACGCGCGTGGCAATGGCGAAGAACTGACCGCGATTGTCGTAGGCGTTTCGCTGCCGGATCAGGCGCATGAACGACTCATTGACCAGCGCGGCCGGTTCCATCGTGACGCCGGCCATGCCCGGGCCGAAACGCTCGCGCATGTGCTTCTCGGCGACACGGTGGAGGTCGTCGTAGACGGCGTGCATGAGGTCGTCGAGGGCGCGCGGCTCCCCGGCCTCGACGGCGCGCAGGAGGACAGTGAGGTCGCGCTGCTGGCTCATGGGCAAAGCGTAGGGGCCTACGTCCCGCGACGGCGGCGGAAGAGAAAGGCGGAGAGGACGCCCAGACCGTATCCGGCGAGCAGGCAGAGAAGGATCAGCGCCCAGATCGGCATCGTCGCCTTCAGGAAGAGGATGCGCATCGAAACCGAGTCGAGATTCTGCAGGGCGATGATGAGCATCAGCAGCACACCGAGGCCGGCGGTGATGAGGCGGAGTTTCTGACCCAGCGACATCGCTCGGTGCTGGGCGGGGGCTTGTGGGGTTGCGTCAGTCGGTTCCTGCATGATGCGACGATAGAACCGGCCCGGCCCGGGGCAAAGCGCCCGCTGATCGGTTTGATTCCTGTCAAGACCGTTCAGAATCGGTTCAGCCGGGCGGGTCGGGCTTGAATGAGGCGGCTGCGGCGATTTCACTAGCGACCGCGTCAACAGACCTCAACGACGACATGCCGGAGGAACCGGCAGGCGGCGAGGCGGGACGCGCAACGAAAGGGTTGAATCGATGCAGCAGCGCAGGAGTCGGATGGAGAGATCGGCGGGAGTCACGGGCGTCATGCTGGCTGTGGGCACGGCAGGTCTCTGCACAGCGCAGCCGGCCTTCGAGCTCATCGGACGCTATGAGTCGGGAGTCTTTGACGAATCGGCCGCTGAGATCTGCGCCTTCGACGCGGTGACTCAGCGAGTCTTCTTCGTCAACGGGTCGACGGGCGACATCGACGTGCTGAACTTCTCCGACCCCACCACGCCCACACTCGCCTTCAGCATCGACCTTTCGCCCTTCGGCGGCGGCGCCAACAGCGTCGCCTTCCGCGACGGCACTCTCGCTGCGGCCGTCGAAGCCGAGGAGAAGACCGACCCCGGCTCGGTGGTGCTCTTCGACGCCGACGGGAACTTCGTCAACAGTTTTACAGTTGGTGCGCTTCCGGACATGGTGACCTTCACACCCGACGGAAACTGGCTCCTCTGCGCCAACGAGGGCGAGCCCAACGACGATTACTCGATCGACCCTGAGGGTTCGATCGGGGTAATCGATATCTCCATGGGCCCGGCCGCCGCCACGCAGAGCGATGTCCGTCTCGCCCGCTTCACCGCCTTCAACGAGGCCGATCTCGACGGCAGCGTGCGCATCTTCGGCCCCGGCGCGACGGTGGCGCAGGACCTGGAGCCGGAGTACATCGCCGTCTCTGCCGACTCCCGCTACGCCTACGTGACGCTGCAGGAAAACAACGCGATCGCCGCTGTGGACATCCTTGATGCGAAGGTCTTCGCGATCGCAGGGCTGGGCTTCAAGGACCACCTCCGTCCGGGCTTCGGGCTGGACGCCAGCGATCGTGACGGCGTGATCAACATCGCCAACTGGCCCGTTCGCGGCATGTTCCTGCCCGATGCGATCACCTCCTTCATGATTGATGGGCAGGAATACCTGCTGACGGCCAACGAGGGCGATGCCCGCGAGTACGACACCTTCGTCGAGGAAGAACGCATCAAGGACCTCACCCTCGACCCCGTCGCCTTCCCCGATGCCGCCGCACTGCAGGAGGATGAGGCCATCGGCCGCCTCGCCGCCACGACCGTCAGCGGAGATACCGACGGCGACGGCGACTTCGATGAGCTCTACGTCTTCGGCGGACGCTCTGTCACGCTCCTGACCACCGACGGTCGGCGCGTCTGGGATTCGGGCGATGCGCTGGAGCGGATCGTTGCAAACTTCGAGCCGGCTGAGTTCAACTCCAACAACGACGAGAACGGCTCCTTCGACAGCCGAAGCGACGCCAAGGGACCGGAGCCGGAGGCCGTCATCACCGCCGAGATCGACGGGCGCACGTATGCCTTCATCGGTCTTGAGCGGCAGAGCGCCATCGTCGTGCTGGACCTGACGACGCCGACGCAGCCGCGTTTCACCGCCTACCTGAGCAGCCGCGACTTCACGGGCGATGCGGAGCTGGGAACGGCCGGCGACCTCGGGCCGGAGGGTCTGCTCTTCATCAGCGCGGCCGACAGCCCCACGGGAAGCCCGCTGCTGGTCGTCGGCAATGAGGTCAGCGGCAGCGTCTCGGTGTGGGAGATCAACGGTCGCTGAGCGCATCTCCTCCTGACAACTCACTCACACGGGCGACAGGGCTCGCGCCAAAGGGCGCGGGCCCTTTGCCTGCGCCCACTGCCGCCGGAATGATCAGAAGACCCTTTCGGAGGACCCCCCATGCCGGCAGCCGCCGACGTAGAGCAGTACATCAACTCCGCACCGCAGTCTCTGCAGGACACCCTGCACGACCTGCGCCGTCTGATCCGTGAGTCGCTGCCGGCGCACGCGCAGGAGCAGATCGGCTCCTCAGGATTTCCCGTCTACACGATCAACGGAGAGTGGAGGGCCGGCTTTGCGTATCGCTCCAAGGGTCCGATGCTCTACATCATGAAGAGCGGCGTGCTGGACCGCCATGAGAAGGTGCTGGGCCGACTCCGCAGCGGGCGGTCGTGCGTCGAGTGGAAGGAGACTCCCGCCTTGCCGCTTGCGGCGCTGCGCGACCTGGCTCGCACCATGCTCACCGAGGCCGGTCGCCCCTGACTCCGGCAGCGCTGCGCAGCGCCAGCACGGCCGGCAGCGCCGTGTAACAGGCCAGCAGCGTGCAGAACAGACCGGCGGTCATCGTCAGCCCGAGGCCGAAGATGCCACGATGATGGGCGACCATCATGGAGGCGAAACCGATGATGGTTGTGAGCATCGTCAGGGTGATCCCCCGGCCCGTTCCGTCGCTGAGTCCGCGCGGCACGCCGGTTTCATGCAATCGCCAGCGATGCACCATGTGTACGCCGGCATCGACGCCGATGCCGAAGATCAGCGGCAGGACGATGATGTTGGCGAAATTCAGCGGAAGACCTCCGACGCCGAGCACGCCGAACATGCCGACAAACCCAAGCACCACCGGCAGCATCGCGCACAGGGCGTCGGCGATGCTTCGGAAGTCCAGCACCAGAAGGATGAAGACGACAGCAACGGCCAGGATGCACGCCTGCGTGTAGGCGGCAACGATCAGCCGCGAGGACTCCAGGATCTGCACCGGAGGGCCGAAGACCTCTGCATCCACATGCCGCACCGCCTCGACGAAGCCGCTGAGTCGTTCCGGGTCCAACAGGTGCGCGCCGGAGGCCGCATCGGCCGGCTGAATGCGAAGCAGGAGCGACCCGTCGGTGCCGACGGCACGCTCCCGCACCGTCGGCGGAAGGTCATCAACCGAGGGAGTCGATTCCGACAGGAGAATATTGAATCGATCGACCAGCAGCGCACGGTCCCGCGCGTAGAGGCGCTCCAGCTGCGCCCAGGTCTCCCCGGCATCGGGGTGCACAAGCATCTCCTGCAACAACGCCGCAGACTCCGATGCAGATGTCGCGGCTGCGTGCTCGGTCAGCGTGAGCAGCCGCAGGCTCGCGCCAAGTTGGGCCAGCGCTTCCCGCGCCTCATCGAGTGAACCCGGCGCGGCCGAATCGATCGACTCCGGGAGCAGGGCACGCAACGCCTCCCGGCGCTGCTCGCGCTGCGGGTGAAAGAGCAGTCCTGCGCCCCCCACTGCCGCCGTCTCCGGCAGTTCGAGGAAGGCCAGCGTGCGCTGCCGGGCCGTTTCAAGATCATCGGCCGTCGAGAGCGCGGCCCAGGCTGAGGATCGGCTGTCGGCAATCAGGAGATGCTCGAACCGCACCGACTCGATCTCGGGGGGCTGCAGGTTGAGAATGTTGGGGTCATAGGTCACGCGCAGCCCGCCGAAGATCGCCGCAACCACGGCTGCCAGGCAGATTGCGAGCGTGGTTCTCGGATGATGCTCGGTGAAGTGCAGGGCGCCGCCGGCGAACTCGTGCTCATCGGGCGTCTCCGGCGCCACGACGACCTCATCCCACTTCCGCGAAAGCGCAATCATCGCCGGGAAGGTGGAGACGACGGTGATGAGGCAGATCAGAACACCGCCTCCGGAGATGATCCCCATCTCAGCCACGCCGCGAAAGTCCGTCAACGCCGTGATGGCAAAGGCCGCCGCCGTCGTCACCGCGCCGGTGAGCATGCCCGGCCCGACCATGACGAAGGTCTCCTCGAACGCGGCGACCACATCGTCGTGGCGGTGCTTGCGGATCTCCAGCCCGGCAATCAGGTGCAGGGCAAAGTCAATGCCCAGCCCGAGGAGGATCACGGTGAAGACAATCGAGAGCAACTGCAGGTGGCCGACGACGAGCGTGAGGTAGCCGAAGGTCAGCGCGATTCCCATCGCCAGCGAGAGCATCGCCAGCAGCGGCGCTTTCCACCGCCGAAGCGCTCCGACAATCAGCACAACGATCAGCACGGCTCCGATGACCGATGCCAGCGTCGAGTCCGCAATGGACAGGGCCGTCTCATCCGCCTCGATCGCGCCGATGCCCGTCAGCCCCACGGCCAGTTCAGCAAACGCTGGGTCTTCCTCAAGCGTCTCAGCGATGTGCCTGCGGATGGTCTCGACGGCGGGGGCGATCGCCGAGATCGCGTTGTCCTCGGCACGCGGGGAGACCTGCACCAGGCGCAGCCGGCCCGACTCTGAATACAGGGGCACAAACTCCGGCCCCGACTCCAGGATTGACGTCTGCGGATGCTCGACGGCGTCGGCGATGCGCGCCAGCAGCCCGGCCAGTTCGCTCAGGCCGGATGCAATCGACTCGGGTGCGAGTGCGGCATCAGCACCGGCGATCTCCTGCAGCATCTGCGACAACGAGGCGGCGCGCAGCGGCAACGCCGCACGCTCCACGCCCGCGCGCAGCGATGCATACTGCGCCTCCGGTCCCGAGAGCGCCAACCGGGCATAGCGCGGCTCGTTCGAGTGGCCATGCTGAACGACGCCGATAGTCGGCTCACCGGTGAGTTTCGCCGTCAGGCGCTGCGTGAAGGGTTCGACGGCCTCGGAGAGTTCGCCCTCGGGCGTCTCACCTCGTTCAAGCGCCTCGGCGATCTGCCGGTCGGTGATGACAATCAGCAGATCATCCCAGCGCGGGAAGGTGCGCTTGTAGTCAAGGTACCGCGCGTTCCACTCCAGGTCTGCATCGACCAGCAGCGATCGATCCGCCTGAAACTCAAGACGCATCGCCGTGAAAGCGATCGAGACGATCGAGAGGAGGGCGAAGATCGCCAAGGTCGCCGCCGGCCGGCGGGTGACCAGTCGCGCCCAGGACTCCAGCAGGCGTTGTCGCAGCGGCTCGTGCATGGCAGGCAGGGAGGATAGCCGGGCGCATCCGCTACCGCGCAAAGACGCCGCGATTGGCCGAATACGTCACCAGCCCGCGCAGTTGCAGAATGGTCAGATCCGCCTGGATGACGTGGACGGCCAATCCGGTCCGGGCTGAGAGTTCATCGATCTCAATCGGATCGCGTTCCAGCGCCTCGAGAATCTTCTGCTGCGAAGCGCTCAGCCCCGCTCGCCGGGCCGGGTCCAGCGAGGGCGGCGGCGTTGCGTCGGCTCCGGGGGCTGTCGGCCCCTTCGATCGCACGGCGGCAAGCAGGTGGTTGGCGCCTTCCAGCGATTCCAGCGCCTCGGTCGGCGTCGTCACCATCGCCGCAGCCCCCATGCGGATCAGATGATGCGCCCCGGCATGGCTGCCGCTGTCGATGCGCCCGGGAATCGCCATCACCTGGCGGTTGTGATCTTCCACGGCCATGCGAGCCGTGATCAGTGCGCCGGAGTGTACGGGCGCTTCGACGACGAGCGTGCCCAGCGAGAGGCCCGAGACGATGCGGTTGCGGCGTGGAAACGTATCCTCGCTTGGCGGCGTGCGCAGCGGAAACTCGCTGATGATCGCCCCGTGCCCCTGCGCGATCTCCGCAAAGAGCTCAGCGTTCTCCCTCGGATAGGGGTTCAGCAGTCCCGAGCCCAGCACGACCAGTGTCTGACCACCCGCCTGCAGTGCGCCGCGATGCGCCGCCGTGTCGATCCCGCGCGCCCCGCCGGAGACAACCGTCAGCCCCGCCTGCGCAAAGGCGCCCGCGAAGCGCATCGCCTGCTCACGCCCGTAGGTCGAGCATCGCCGCGTGCCGACGATCGCCACGGCAAAATCGTGCGCCTCTTCAAGCCGGCCGCAAAGGTAGAGCACCGGAGGGGGATCAGGGATGAATCGAAGCAGGGGCGGATACTCGGCCTCGCCGATGGAGATGACGCGCCCGCCGCAACTGTCGAGCAGGTCGAGTTCCTCCCTGACTGCATCTTCCGACTCGCGCACCGCTGAAACCAGTGCTGTGCTCCGTCCTGCCCCGATGCCGGCAACATCCCGCCAACGCGCCGGCCCCGCTTCGAGCGCCTCCGCGGCTGAGCCGAAGCGCTCGATGAGTCGGCCAATGAGAACGGGACCGAGCCCTTCGGTGAGGCTCAGACGGAGTGCGGCAAGGGTTTCCGGATTCAGCGGGGGTTGGGGACTCATCGACCATATCCTAACAGACTCCTTCCACCAGGGAAAGCCCCTCGGCTGCGGCAACCTATGATCGTCTCCCAGCCCTCCGGAGAGCGACCCACGTGCCCCAGCAAGCCGCCCGATGCCCTGCCCTGCGCATCATCACCCTTCCACGCGACACCAACCAGTACGGAACCGTTTTCGGCGGCGTCATCCTCTCCTACATCGACCAGGCGGGCTTTATCGAGGCACGGCGCCATGGCGTCCACCGCTGGGTCACCGTCGCCGTGGACACCGTCGTCTTCCACGCTCCGGTTCACGTCGGCGACGTCGTGAACTTCTACACCTCAACCAAGCGTACCGGCACGACGAGCGTGACCGTGCAGGTTGACGTCGTCGCCGAGCGATATGAGACCGGCGAGACTGCCGACGTCACCAGCGCCTCGATCACGCTGGTTTCGGTCAACGTCGAGGGAGAGCCGATTCCCTTCCGCGGCCCGCCAACGGTCTGAGGATCAATCCATGCAGCGATCGTGACGCGCTGCGGTACAAACATTGATGGGGCGTGAGCCAGTCCCCGACCGAATGCCGATGAAACGACGAAGCAACGCAGCCGTCCAGACCTCTGAACCGGCAACACCGGCCGCTGTCGCCGACATCGCAATCCTGCTGCAGGGCGTCGTTGACGCCGCCTTCGATCCCACGCTCGTGATCGATGCCCACGGCGATGTCCGCTGCGCCAGCCGCTCCCTGCAGCGCGTCTTCGGCGTCCTGCCCGCCGACATCGTCGGACGCCCGCTGACGGTGCTCCTGCCCGATGCGGCCGAACTCGCCTCCGCCCCGCCCTTCTCACCGGCGCCGGCGCGCCCGCGCTCCGTCACCGGCGTGCGAGCCGACGGGGCAGCGGTTCCGCTCGAGGCCTCGATCTTTCCGATCGAATCGCCGGGGGCGGCTCAGTCGCTGTGGATGGTTGTGCTGCGGGACGTTCGTGAGCGCGTTCGCGCTGAGTCGGCACTGACCGAAAACGAGGATCGCCTTCGCTCCCTGGCCGACACGATGCCGCACATCATCTGGGCCGCGCGGGCCGACGGGCGCGTCGATTATGTCAACCGGCGCTTCTACGAGTTCACCGGCGCTTCCGAGGAAGACAACATCCACTGGGTGATGGCGACCATCCTCCACCCCGACGACTTTCTGCCCACGCGAAAGGCCTGGCGACAGGCCGTCGCCACCGGCACCCTCTTCGAGCACGAATACCGCCTGCGCGGATGGAACCGCGGCGCCTACCGATGGGTGCTCGGCCGCGCTCTGCCCGTGCGCGACGCCTCGGGCGACATCCTGCGCTGGATCGGCACCTGCACCGACGTCGATGTCGCTCGACGCGCACAAGATCAGCTTCGCCTCATCCAGGGCCTCGCCATGGACATCGGCCAGGCCGGCGACCTCCACTCCGCGCTGACCATCGCGCTGCAGCGAATCTCGGAGGCGACCGGATGGGAATACGGCGAGGCCTGGCTGCCCGATGAATCCGGCACGCGACTGGCGGAAGTCCCCATCTGGCACACCAACGACCCCGACCTCGGGGAGTTCGAAGAGGTCACCCGGCACTGGAAGTTCAGAGGAGGCGTCGGCCTGCCCGGCCTGGTGCTCAAATCCCACCGCTCCGAATGGGTCGGCGATCTCGCCAAACTTGAAAACTTCGGCCGCGCTGCGCAGGCGACTGCCTGCGGGCTTCGCGCTGCGCTGGCCGTGCCGATTCTCTCCGGTGAGCACGTCGCCGCCGTCATCCTCTTCTTCATGCGCAATCCCACCGAGGACGATCCGCGCCTGATCAGTCTCGTCGAGGCCGGCGTCGCTCCGCTCGGCCCGCTCATCGAGCGCAAGCGCGCCCAGGATGAACTTACCCGCCACCTCGAACAGCTCGAAGTCACCATCGCCCGGCGCAACGCCGAGCTCGAAGCCACCCACGAACGCCTCCGCCACGCCGATCGACTCGCCGCCATCGGCACACTCGCAGCCGGGCTCGGCCACGACATGAACAACCTGCTGCTGCCGCTGCGCTGCCGCCTCGACACGCTCAAAGACGACGCCTTCACCACCCCGCAGCGCCAGCAGCTCCACGCCATTCGCCACTGCGTCGAATACCTTCAGCAACTCGCCGACGGGCTCCACCTCATGGCCCTCGACCCCGAAGACGGCCGCTCCGCGCACGAATCCACGCGCCTGCACGAGTGGTGGAAGCGTCTCGGCCCGCTGCTGGCACGCTCGCTGCCCACCGGCGTCGTCCTGGAGACCGACCTCCCCGAAGACCTCCCCCCCATCGCCGTCGCGCCGCACCGCCTCACCCAGGCCGTGCTCAACCTCATCGTCAATGCCGGCGAAGCCGTGGGCAGCAACGGCCGCGTCCGAATCACCGCCGGCCGACCGACGAGCGACGGCCTGATTCCGATCTCAGTATCAGACAACGGCTGCGGCATGAGCGAAGAGGTCCGCCGCCAGGCCCTCGACCCCTTCTTTACCACCAAGAAGCGCGGCCTCAGCACGGGGCTGGGCCTCTCCCTCGTGCAGGGGGTGGTGCGCAGCACCGGCGGCACGCTTGCAATCGACTCCAGGCCGGGCCGCGGCACCACGATCACGCTGGGCTTCCCCGCCGCCCGCGCTACCGACGCCTCGGCGCTGCCCCCGCGCCGCCCGCTCGCCTTCCGCATTCGTCTTGCCGACGAACGCCTCGCCGGCCTCGTCGCTTCCCTGCTCAACTCAGCCGGCGCCTCGACCTCGCACGACAGCGAGCACGTTGACATCCTCGCCACCGATGAGCCTGCCCGCCCCGACGCCGCAACCGCAGAGCCCGTCGTGATCGCCTTCAACCCTGCCGCGGCTCGGCCCGGCGACATCCTCATCACCGATCCTGAAGATTTCCAGGAGATACGATCCGCCGTCACGGCGGCCATCACGGAGGCGCAGCGACGATGAGTGAGATGATTCGCATACTCTGCGTCGATGACCATGACTTCCTCATCGACGGTCTCGAAGCACGCATCAACCTCGAACCGGACATGCAGTGTGTCGGTCGGCTCGGCAGTGCCGACCGACTGGGTGACCGCGTCGCGGAGATCGGCCCCGACATCATCCTGCTGGATATTGAGATGCCCGGCGCCGACTCCTTCGAAGCGGTGCGCGATCTGAAACGCCGCAACGACAAGGCCCGCGTCGTCTTCCTGAGCGCCTACGTGCGCGACACCTATCTCTCTGATGCCTTCAAATCCGGCGCCTACGGCTACTTCTCCAAGAGCGACGCCTCCGACGACATCATCGACGGCCTGCGCAGCGTCATGCGCGGTCAGTTTGCGCTCGGCCCGAAGGTGCAGGAGCGCTGCCGGCCCATCCCCGATATCGAAGCCGACGACCCCTCAGAGACAACTCCCTCCACGCTCCTGGAGCTGCTCACGCCCCGGGAGCGCGAAGTGCTGCGGCTCATCGGACGCGGCTACTCCCGCACCCGCATCGCTGAAACCCTCTCCCGAAGCCCCAAGACCATCGACGGCCACCGCGAGAAGATCATGAAGAAATTGGAGATTCACGATCGCGGCGAACTCGTCCGCTTCGCCATCCGCGAAGGTCTCGTCGAGGCCTGACGCGCAGCCGTCGTCAGGGCTGGAGCCGGTTGCCGACCCGCGACCTGAAGCGCTCTTCGTACAACTGGTATTCAGAACTGTTCTGCGTGTAGGCAAATTCCGTGCGCAGGAGCTCCTTGATCCGGTCGATCCGCGTCGAGGGCATCGGGTGCGTACTCAGGATCTCCGGAGGCGCGCCGCCGCCCGCTTCCTTCTGCGCCTCATCGAGAATCTGCATCACCTGCAACTGCCCGCGCGGGTCATATCCCGCAAGCGACATGTACCGCATCCCCAGCATGTCCGACTCGCTCTCCTGGTCGCGCCCGAATTTCAGCAAAAACCCCTGCCCCCCGATCCCGCCGAGCAGCCCGACCGCCTGCGCCGTCGTCGCGGAGTCCCCCGCCATCGCCTGCCCGAGCGTGATTCCAAGTTCAAGGAGCGTCGCCTGCGAGAGTCGCTCATCAATGTGCTGCGCTGTGACGTGCCCGATCTCGTGGCCCAGCACGCCGGCCAGCTGCGCCTCGTTGGTCATCTCCCGCAACAGTCCCATGGACATGAACACCTTGCCGCCCGGAAGCGCAAAGGCGTTGATCACATCGCTGTCCAGCAGGATGAACTCCCACGGCAACTCGGGGTTATAGGCCTCCGTGTACGGGACCATCTTCCGCCCCACCTCCTCCACGTACGCCTTAAGCACCGGATCATCGACCTCGCCTCCGTAGGACTCCACCAGGTCCGGCATCGCCTGCTGGCCCAGCGCCACTTCCTGCTTCGGCGACAACTGGTCAAACTGCAGACGCCCCGTCGCCGGATTCGTCGAACACGCGGCCGACATCAGGATGACAGCGGCTCCAAGAAGACCGGACATCGTGCGTGTAAGGGACATTGCCATCTCGATTACTCCCGTTATCCGCCCTCGCCGGGGTCGTAGAATCAATCCTTGGCCGTGATACCCCGGATTCTACCCGTGAACCAGACGCTCCCGGAAACCCCGCATTCCACCGCCGCACCGCCTGTCTGGGACCGCGGCTCGCTGGCCGACCCCCACCACCGCGAGGACAAGGCGCAGCGCGTCAACGCCATGTTCGACGCCATCGCCCCCGCCTACGACCTCAATAACCGCCTCCACTCCTGCTTTCAGGACCAGCGCTGGCGACGCCGCGCCGTCGATCTCTGCAACGTCCGCCCCGGCATCGACCGCATCGTTGACGTCGCCTGCGGAACCGGAGACCTCGCTTTCGAGTTCGCCCGACGCCGACCGCTCTCAGTTCTCGGTCTTGACTTCGTGCCGCGCATGATCGAACACGCCCGCGCCAAGGCCGATCGACGCGCCGCCCGCCGGCCCGACGCCCTCCTGCCGCACTTTGCCGTCGGCGACGCCATGGCCCTCGACCTCCCCGACGCCTGCGCCGACATCGTCTCCATCGCCTTTGGCATCCGTAACGTCGCCGACCCCGCCGCGGCCCTGCGCGAGTTCCGCCGCATCCTCGCACCGGGCGGCCGGTTGCTGGTTCTGGAGTTTGATCGCCCCTCCGGGCCGCTCTTCGGGCGGCTCTACGACGTCTACTTCCACCGCATCATGCCTGTCACCGCCTCTCTGATCAGCCGCGACGGCACCGGCGCGTATCGCTACCTGCCGCGCTCGGTTGACACCTTCCTGACCCCCGCGCAGATGAAGGCCCGGATTGAGGCCGCCGGTTTCCGAGACGTCTCCGACACCGCCTTTTCCTTCGGCATCTGCCGGGCGTACCTCGCAACCGTCGCCGACACCTGACCGGCGGTTACCGGACAAGTTGACAACTTCAGGATGTGCCGCCGCCCTTGACCCGATACTCAGGGTGTCAGGCAGCGCCGGTCGTGGGGAGCACGACACCGACGCACGCCGCTTCCATCTCAACGGCCATTGGGAGAACCGGGCGGAGCACAGGTTCGTCCCCGAAGTCACACGGAGACGATCACGTGAATCGCGATGCCCTCTGCGAACAGCTCTTCCAGGTTCTCATCTCCGGCAACCGCAGTGAGGCCTTCCGCCTCGCCCGGGAAGCCGACTCCGCCCGGCTCGCACCCCAGGAACTTCTCACCGAGATTTACGAGCCCACGTTCCGACGCATTCGCGATCTCCACCGCGCCGACCAGCTCTCCACCCTCAGCCACCACACCGCCACCCGACTCCTCCGACTCCTGACCGATCAGACCATCGGCCGCCTCGAACCCGGCGCGCCCAACAACCGCACCCTCTTCCTCGTGACCGGAAAGAGCGAAGCCGATGACCTCTGCGCCAACATCGCCGCTGGCCTCCTCGAAGCCGGCGGTTTCACCGTCACCTTCCTCGGCGGCGGAATCCCCTCCGACGAACTGCACAAGCGACTCGGCGAGGTGCGTCCCGACATCCTGCTCTTCTTCTCGTCAGCCGCCGACGATCTCCCCGAGATTCGCCGCCTGATCGACGAACTGCACGAAGAGGCCTCGATCTGGCCGGACATGCAGATCGTCGCCGGGGGCGGCGTCTTCGACCGGGCCGGCGGGCTGAGCGAGGAGATCGGGGCGGACCTGTGCGTCTCGGGCCTTGATGACCTTTGCGAATCACTGGACGAGTTCATCGATCAACGGGCCACCTCGCAGCAGCGCAGCGTCGGCCGCAAACGGCAGACCCGGGCGGCCTGAGAAAACTTCCTCCTAGAAAAACGACCGCCCCGTCCAGGCAACTGGGCCTTGACGGGGAGGTCTCGATCGTCGCGGTGCCGCGCAAAGCGGCAGGGCTTTCAGGATCAGTTCACGCGGGTCGCCACCACGTTGCTGACCGCACCGGCCTGCGCCGACTGCAGCCAGACGTTGCGGCCGGAGGCGTTGCCGGGAATCGGCAGGTTCCACGCGCCGTCGCCGTTGCCGTCGGTCGTGATCGGGCCGCCGGCCTGCACCGGGGAGGCGAGGTCAAGGGTGATGCCCAGCGGAGGAACCGGCGTCGAGCCGGTGCCGGCGAGGCTGTACGCGAGGTAGGCATTCTGATTCGGCAGGCCGCCAGTGACGGTGAAGGTGCCGATCTCGCCGGCGGTGAGGTCCGACGCGCTGAGTGAATACTCATGCACCGCCCGGTTGCCGAGGATGCGGATCGAGGCGATCGCGCCGAAGCCGCCGTCCTGCCACTCATCCTGCGTGCCCGAAACGGTGAAGGCCTGGAAGCCGTTGCCGATGCTGGCAAACGTCCACACAGGATCGACGAAGGGCTCCGCATCGCACTTGGCGACGATCCAGTAGTTCTTGCCGGCCTTGAGCAGGGGCTGCTCGGTGGAGACGACGGTCTCGATGACGGGGTCCCACCCGATCGCCGAGAGGTTGAAGCCCATCGTCTCGAGAATCACATCGCTGGGGATGCTGCCGCCGGTTCCGGAGACGCCGTCCTCGCGGACGGTGATCTCGACGAAGTCCTCGGTCGCGAAGCCGAACTCGTTGCTCATGAAGTACATGTCAACCTGGGAGAGGTTGACGTCGTACTCGGGCGTAAACCGGACGCCGACGGACTGCCCGATGAAGACGTCCGCACCCCAGCAGCCCAGGAAGCCGCCGCAGGGCTCATCGGTCTGGTAAATGACCTCATCGGCCGAGGCGACTGTCGCGCCAAGACCCACCACCGCGCCGACCACAGCGGCGCACGTCGATCCGAACCATCGATTCTTCATCTCAAAATCTCCTCAAACACAGGGTTGTTCTCTTCCCGGCCGGTCCGCCCGCCAGGCTCCCCCGCTTCCCCGGTGACGCCCAACGCGTCCACCTTTCGCCCGGCATCCCCGGCCGGTTGCGAACTCTCAACCAGAATACCCGAGTTTGTTCAAAAATCAAGAACGATTTGAACATCAATCCGCATTCAGCGCACTTTCTTCTACCCGGACCGCCGCGCGGCGACCCCCGTCGGCCACGGCCAGGACCGCGATCCCCACCGCCGCCGCACCCCCCTCCAGCAGCGTGCGTGAGGCCTCGATCAGCGTGGAACCTGTTGTCATCACGTCATCTACCAGCAGGACACGCAGCCCCTCCACTCGCCTCCACCGCCGCATCGCAAACCGGCCCCGGACGTTGTCCCGGCGGGCCGAGGCCGCAACCGCCGTCTGCGGCAGCCCGTTGCGCCGCCGCAGCGCCCGCCGCATCGGCAGACCGCAGGCCCGGCTTGCCGCCCGGCCCAGGATCGCCGTGTGGTCCTGCCCGCGACGCAGCTGCCGCGCCCAGGCCGTCGGCACCGGAACCAGCACGTCGTACTCGGCCGCTCCGGAACGGGCCGCCTCACCGAGGCGTCGGCCCAGTTCCCAGCCCATCGCCTCCCAGCGGGCGAACTTGAACTCGTGGATCCACTCCCGAAGCGCGCCCTGGTAAGAGCCGAGGCGAACAACGCGGATGGCCGGCGTCGGCCCGGTGCGAGCCCGGAGCGTCCACGGGGGCCGACGGCTGCGGCAGCGCAGGCAGCCCTCGGTTGACCACTCCTCGGGTGTAATGGTGACAGCGCAGCGGGGGCAGTAGTCGCCGGCCGGGTCATCGGCGGACCAGCCGGCAGCGGCGATGAGGTGGGCGGGGCGGTCGCGGGTGACGCCGAGCCAGCGATGGAGCAGGCCGCTCGGGAGTGCCGGCTGTGGATTCATCGGGTCGAGCCCTTGCATGACCGCAACGTACCGTGCTGCTGAATTTCCGTCAACGACTTTCAGCCTGCCGAACCCCAGAAATGAACAACCCCGGGCGAATGGCACGGGGTTGCAGGGGTCACTGGATCGGAATCGGAGGTTACTGCACGTCGCGGCCGCGTACACCGCCCGGGGTCGCCGCGAAGAATGCCAGCGGTGGCTCATCCTGACACTTCAGATCGGTGTAGGGCATGCGGCTGGTGACCGGCAGCACGAAATCGTCGATGTCGCCGTTTCCGTGGGCGGAAACCGCATTGATCTTCTCTGCGTGTCCATCATGGAAGAGTGCCGTCGAGGTCACATCGCAGTCGTTGTAGCCGTAGTTGCCCTTCTCGTGGTAGGCATGCTGCTCGTACATGTACACCTTCTTGTCCGGGAAACGGATGACGCTGGTCTGCATGTACCGGCGACCGGGGGTCGTAATGCTTGAAGGCGGGTCGCTGCCCTCACCTGCAGGCAGAAGCATGTCGCTCGCGAGAATCTGAGAGTAGTTCTCGTCGGTGAACATCTCCGGAGCCCAGAAGGCGGTGTCGGCCATGTAGTAACTCACGCGATTGGCCGTCATCTCGTTCGGGTTGTTCTGCCATTCGTCCCGGAATTCAGTAAAGATCCTGTCGTCCGGACAGAACATGGCGTCGTCCCATGCCGAGCGTCCACCTTCCTGATTGGAGACGTAGGGCCCCATGGGGAAGAACCAGTATCGCTGGACCCAGGAGTACTCCATACTTCCGAAATTGACACCGGAGATGCGACTACCGATCTGCCATGCCGGACGATCCTGCATGTAACTGGTATCTCGTTCATTCGTGCCGCCGAAGGCCGGAGGAACACCGGTGGCGATGACGCCGCCGAACTCCGAGGAGTACGTCTCCAGACCGACGCTGATGTTCTTCAGGTTGCCCAGGCACAGCGCCGTACGGGCGGAGGCCCGGGCACGGCTCAGGGCTGGCAGCAGAAGCCCGATGAGCAGGGCGATGATGGAGATGACGACCAGAAGCTCGATGAGTGTGAAGCCGCGGCGCGGCGATCGATCAACCCGGTTGGACATACATGACCTCTCTTATCGATTCGAAGGTGCTCTGCGCTCCGGAGAGTCGCCCCGCCGGAGATGGAGTTCCAAAGGAAAAGGCATAAACCCGTCGTCCGTACGCACGGGTCCGGGAAACTGATTCGCCCGATCCGCAGAATCGATCGAGAAAGCCGGTTTCCCCGCCTCCGGAAGGCGGAGTGTACCGTCAACGGAGCCGGCGTGCCTGACTTGCGGTGATTTTTCTTTCACTTCCCTCGACGATCACTTCCCGGAACTTCGCGCCAGACCGAAGGTCGCCAGGATCAGGGCAAGGTCGAGGATGGGGTTGCGGTGGGCGATGTAGGCCAGATCGTACTCGATGTGTTCATGGATCGGGTCGTTGCGGTGCGGTGAGACCTGCCACAGTCCGGTAATGCCCGGCATGACGTTCAACCGCGCGAGGTGCCGCCGGCTGTACGTCTCGACGATGAAGGGCATCTCAGGCCTCGGCCCGACCAGCCGCATCTCGCCGCGCAGCACGTTGATCAGTTGCGGCAGTTCATCGAGCGAGAATTTGCGCAGGATCCGTCCCATCCGCGTCACGCGCGGATCGTCGCCGCTGGGGTGCACCGCATACTTCGGCGCATCAACCCGCATCGAGCGGAACTTCACCAGGCGAAACCGCCGGCCCCGATACCCGACGCGCTCCTGGATGAAGAAGACCGGCCCGCCGTCGTCCAGCAGAATCAGCGCCGCGAGCGCCAGCGCCAGCGGCGAGAAGACAATCAGCGCGATCAGCCCCACGACCTGGTTGAGCAGACCGAGGATGAGGTCCACCACCGGGCCGGCCGGGTGGCTCATCGGCGCAAAGAGGAGGCAATCCTCGGCAAAGAGCACATCGCCGCGGCGTCGATGCGCGCGCGCTGCGGCGCGCAGCCGGGGCTCCAGCACCAGCACCGTCTCCCCGCGCGTCAGCCAGGAGTCGATCCGGCGCGACCAGGCCTCGGGCTCGGGGCGGTCAGCGCGGAAGGGGGCGAAACGGCAGGCGTCGCGGCCGAGCAGTTCCGAGCACTGCTGAAAAGTCGTCACCGAAGCGCCGAGGTGCGATGGACTGCCGACAATCCGCACCCACGCCCGGCGGCGACCCCGGACAAAGAGGGCCTGGAAGGTCAGGCCGGCAAAGGCGAGGTGCCCGGCAAGCATGATGGGCCAGACCGCTTCACCAAGGGCCAGCAGCGGCACGCAGACGGCGAGCATGATCGCCAGCAGGGCCGTGATCAGATCGGCTACCGCTTCGGCCGGGAGGCGAACGGCCCAGCCGCGAAGCGTGCGGGACTCATGCAGCGTCACAATCCACAGGAGCATGGAGGCGGCCAGGCCGAGACTGACCGGGAGGTTCTCCACGGCAAGTGCGAAGGCGAGCACGGGGACGTGGGCCAGCAGGACGATCGCCGCTGCGCGGCTGAAGCGGCGCTGGAAGCCGGTGATGGGGAGGGTTCGGGGGACGAGGCGGAAGTGCGGCGGTGAGACGCGCGGGGGAATGGGATGCGCGGGGTCGAGCGGTCGGCCCTGATCGACAGAGCCGGGAAAGGTCAGTGAGGCAGGCATCGCAACACGTCTCCGAAGCGAGTTCGGGCCATCCGGGTCCACGCTGATAAGTGGAAGATACAGCCCGCGCCGATGCCAGCATCCCGGAGATTCCCGGAGCGCAGCAGGGCGGAACAGCCGTTGCAGATGCCACAACCGCCCCGTCTGCACAGGGGTCAGCGGCAATCAGGGTCCGGAAAAGGGCTCTCAGGCGGGCTTGACGGAGATGAACTCCTGCACGCTGGCGAGGTCGGCCGCGAGCTGCGGCCTCCAGGTCAGCGTCCAGGTGGCCGACGGCTTCGGATCGACAAGCATGGCGATCGTCGGTCGGACGGCCCAGCCGCGGCCTCCTCGGGCGGCGATCGGGGTGGTTCGGCGGCGGGTTTCCTGCCCGGCGGCCATGGCGCGGCGGTTGTCGGCGCTCATTTTCATCAGGCGGGTGAGGGTCTTGATCTGACCCTCAGAGCGGGGCGCCCTGGTGATGGTGATGGAAACGGGGGAGCCGGGCTTGAGGGAGTCGAACATGGCGAACCCATCCGAAGGAAAGTCGTCTGTCTGAGGGAAGGGCCCCGAAAAAGGGGCGACGCAGAGTGTAGGCCGGGTGTGCCCGGAGGCAACGGCCGGGGCGGGGCCGGCAGACAATGTCGGCCCGGGGAGTTGACAGGAAGCGGCCCAATGTGCTACCTTGTACGCAGGACGGCCTTTCCGCCTCCCGAAACCGACGGTGATCTCTGCGATCGGCAATTGCAGGCAACCGGCGGGTCCGGCGGGACTACAAGTGGAGGGAGCGGAGGGCGTCTGCGAGTTTGACGACCATCTGCAGGAGATCGAGTCTGTTGCCGTGCAATGCGGCCCGAGACCGGTCAGACCCTGCAGAGATTCCCTGTGCCCGCCTCACCGGTGATTTCATCGGTGAGGCGGTTTTCTTGCGCGGATGCGGGATGGGGGCGTGTGCAGAGCAGAAAACGAGACGACCCCCGCGCGGTGCGGGGGTCGTCGGGTCATGACGCAATCTGGCTCAGTTTTTCTGCTGATCGAGGAAGAGCACGGTGTGCTGATCGCTGAAGGGCTTGTCGGGGTCGTAGGTGACGAACTCGGCATGGGCATCGAGGAAAGTCATCGCGTGGGTGTCGGGCGTTCCGTGATGCGTCAGCGAGGGCGACTCACGCTTGATGATGTGGAAGTCGGCCGGGTCATCCCAGTAGGCGACGAATCGGCTGGGATAGGACATGCGCGCCCGTGCAAATGACTGGGCGCCCTTGTTCCAGCCGGTGTGCCCGCTGTCGGGATAGGGGTCGGCAACATCACCGTAGTTCCAGGTCCAGCGGCCACTCGATCCTGGTCCAATCCAGGCGAGATTGAAGAGGTAGGAGGTGCCGGTGGTGAAGTAGGCGGAGTTGCCGATCTTGACGTTGTTGTTCTGCCACCAGGATTCCTGGTAGTTGTAGTTCTTGTCTTCCGGGCACTCAAAGACGGGAAAATTGTACTTGTCCTTCTTGAGGAACTCAGAATTGGGGATGCTGGCATCGCCTACGGGCAGATTCGGATGCACATAGGGATTGAGGGGCCGCTGATAGGGAGGAGCTGAATACTGCGTCCAGGCGCCCAGCGCCGTATAGCGGCCGCCGTGGTTGTAGTTGCTGCGAAAACGGGCGTCATTGCCTCCGTTTTTCTCTTTAAGCGGCATGGGCAGGTAGTCGTTGTTCTCATCCTGGAAGGACGAGGTCGCCACCATGATCTGGTGCAGCTGGGAGAGGCAGACCATGCTCCGCCCCGAGGCACGCGCCTTGGAGAGGGCCGGCAGCAGCAGGCCGATCAGCAGGGCGATGATGGAGATGACCACCAGCAGTTCGATGAGTGTAAATGCTGTACGACGGCGCGGACGTCGAGCGATCATGGCACAGGGCTCCTCGATGGACAGACCGGAAAGACGAAACAGCGATCGTCGCCGACGCCGACAAGCCCCGGCGACCTCATGGTTATACCTGATGAATGTCCGTTGCGGGAGGGGTCTGGGCTGAAAAATGCAAAAAATGCCTGATTCAGGGAGACTTTCGGGGCCGATTCAGCTCGCAGAAGCCGTCGACTGGCCGATCATGTCGGCGTTGGTCGGGAAGCGTTTGAGGGCGCTAAGCAGTTGCTCGATCTGGACATGGGGGGGCATGGCCAGGAGCCGGCGGCGCAAGGCGGTGACGGTGGCCAGCTCTTTTTCGCTCATGAGCAGGTGCTCTTTGCGGGTGCCGGAGGCCGCGAGGTTGATCGCCGGGAAGATGCGCTTCTCGGAGATGGAGCGGTCGAGAATCAGCTCCATGTTGCCGGTGCCCTTGAACTCCTCGAAGATGATCTGGTCGGCCTGAGAGCCGGTATCCACGAGGCAGGAGGCGATGATCGTCAGCGAGCCGCCCTCCTCGGCCTTGCGGGCCGAGCCGAAGAGGCGCTTGGGGACTTCGAGGGCGCGGGAGTCGAGTCCGCCGGTCATGGTCCGTCCGGAGGAGGCGTATTGCCGGCTGGCGTTGAAGGCGCGGCCCATGCGGGTGATGGAATCGAGGAGGACGACGACATCGCGGCCGGCTTCGAGCATGCGCTTGGCGCGTTCGATGGCGAAGATGGCGAGCGCGATGTGGCGATCGACATCCTGATCGTTGGAGGAGGCGAGGCAGAGACAAGGGACGTTGCGCTTGAAGTCGGTGACCTCCTCGGGCCGCTCGTCGATGAGCAGGGCGATGACTTCCACGTCGGGGTGGTTGTGCTTGATGCCGTGGCAGATCTGCTGCAGCAGGGTGGTTTTGCCGGCCTTGGGCGGGGAGACGACGAGGCCGCGCGTGCCGTAGCCGATGGGGCAGAAGAGGTCGATGAGGCGGTTGGAGGGGGGGCAGCCGGGGTATTCGAGGGTGATTCGGGGCTGGGGATCGATCGTCGTCAGGGCTTCGAAGGGGCGGCTGGTACGGGTGTACTCGCCGGGCTCGAGGCCGTCGATTTCGACAATGCGTTCGACGATGGGGCGGGCGGCGCGGTCGCCTCCGCGGTTGCGGCCGCGGCGACGGTTGCGGGAGCGGCGTCGGACGACCTCGGCGGTGACAAGCTGGCCGGAACGCAGGGGATAGCGTTCGGCGAGGGCGAGGGGGACGAAGGGGTCTTCCGGTCCCTCGACGGGGACGCCGTTAAGTTGACGGATGCGACCCTCGGCCTTGCCGGTCCATTCAAGGATGCCGGTCACGGTCTCGTGCTGCTGTTGCTGCTGCTGTTGGTTCTGTGGTATCTGTGTCATCAACCCGAGGGCGCCTGCCCGACCGATGGAGATCGAGAGGAGCGACGCCGCCCATTCCGACGAAATTGAGAATCCTGACGTCCCCCGAGGCCGTCGCTGCTCCCCGGCACACCAAACGGCCGCGACGACTGAGAGAGTGAATCACGTTCGAGCGTCGGAGTCAACTCCACGGGTTGCCGGTTCGGTCGGGCCTATTCCAGTTCGGCCGAATCGAGCGGTGCGTCCCAGTCCACGGGCGCTACGCGGGTCCCGCCGAGTTCAAGGATTGAATCGACGGCGGCACGGACGCGCCGGATCATCAGCCGGCGACTCTCTCCGCTGCCGCGCACCCGGGACAACTGACGGAAGACTTCGAGCCAGAGACTGCTTCGCTCGGGGAGTTCGAGGGCGCATTGATCGACCAGGCCGACGACCCAGTCTCGATACTCCGCTTGCCGCTCCCACCAGCCGGGCAGTCGACGGAGCAGGCCGAGGCGAGCCACAACCCGGCAGCCAAGCGGGCCGAGGCGCCAGTGTTCGCCGACGACGGCCCGGGCGAACCTCCAGGGGACGCGGCCCCGGAGGTAGACCTTCAGGCGCTCTCCGGCCGGGCGATCGAGGCGGTAGAGGCGTTCGAGGGAGCGCAGGCGTTCGATGTCAACGGCGTTTCGCGCGAGGTAGATCGGATCGGGAATCAGCAGGGCGCGGCTGAGTTCGTCGATGACGGCGCGGGTGACGGGGTAGTCGGCAACGGAGCGCTCGGCGGCGTAGATGCGGCGAATGCGCCGGGCGAAGCGCCAGGCGGTGGCGACTCCTCCGAAGCGCTCGCAGTCGATGAGGCGGCGGACGAGTCGACGTTCACCGCTGCGCGTCGGGTCGTAGCGGCGCAACCCGGTGACGGAATCGAGCGTGCCGAGGACGAGTTTGCTGAAGCGCTCGGCATCCTGGGCGGCGCGCGGGCGAAGCGAGGCGGCGACGAGGCGGCGACGACGGACGATGAGCGATTCGGGCGCGGGCTGCGACTCGGTCGGCAGGAGGTCGGCCGCGCTGAGCAAACCCGCGGCCAGGGCGCGGCCGGCGACCACGGCGTCGGCGACAGCCGGCGGTGCCGAGGCGACGACGTGTTCAAAGCGCTCGGCCAGCGCGGGGATGCGGCCGGCCTGGAATGCTGCGGCCAGCAGGAGGACGCCTGCGGTTTCGGCATCGCCCAGCGCTGAGGCGGCGACGGCGCGGGCGGGCACCTCGATCCGGCGTTCGGCAGGGAACCAGGCGACCAGCGCTGCGCGGGAGGCGGATTCGGATGACTCCTCGTTGCCCCGGATGGGAGGATCGAAGTCGGTGGAGTTGTCGGTCACGCAGTGCGTGAGGCGCGGATCGGCGACGGCGTGGGGCCCCTGCGGATCGACAGCCTCGGCGAGCGAGGCGGTGTCGAGGGCGATGAGGAGATCGGCCTGACCGAAGGGAATGCGCGGGGTAATCGGCAGCGGCTCCTCCCCCGGGCGGGGATGGGTGAAGAGGGCCTGAAGCCACCAGCCGGCGCGGGAGCGGCCTGCGACAGTCTGCACGCGGAAGCCCATGGCGGAGCCGAGGGACTGGAGGAGCGAGGCGGCCTGGCGGAAGGAGCGACGGGAGTCGCCGCCGGCGAGGTGGACGCGCCAGGCGGGGGCATCGCGATGGACGGGGGTGGGCGAGGGCGGCGGCGGCAGGCGATCGAGTCGCTGCATCGTGGCGCGGCGTGTGCGGCGCTGCAGGCGGTGTTCCTCGAAGCCATCCCATCCGTCGCAGACGGGGTCGTCGCCGTCGGCTGAGGCGGGAAGGCGGAGAGAGCGGCGCATCGGAGCACCCTGTTGCGACAGTGTGCGCACACCGCGCCGGATGAGCCATTCGCGCCAGAGCGTGGCCGACGCTGCGGCGGGGGCGATGACGGATTCGTCGGCCGGTGCGTCGTCAGCAGTTTGCTGAGGCGGGGCGGCGGCGACGTTCGTCGCGGGGGGATCGAGGATGAGAATGGAGAGGCGATCGGAGAGGGCGGCCTCGCGCAGCTGCGCACGAAACTGAAGGCCCTGGGAGGGATCGACGGCGGTGATCTCCACGAAGCCGGCGTCGGCGTCGCGCAGCAGGCCGCGCATGAGGCGATCGACGGAGGCGACCGAGGCGCTGCGCGACTGGCCGGGCGGGTCGGGCATCACGACGAAGGTTGTCGGCAGTCGGCGACGCAGGGCGTGGGTGAGCGAGGCGAGACCGGCGATGGTCAGTTGCCGGCGTTCGAGGCAGACGATGCTGCGGCCCTCGGTCGGGGGGAGGATGACGGCCGCCTCGCCGCGCTGGATGCTGACGGAGACGGCGGGTCGATCGGAGACGGGCTGGGCCAGTTCCTCGATGACCTCCTGCAGCGCTTCGTCGAGCAGTTCGGCGACGAGGTCGGTCCCGGGCGGGGCGGGGGCCGGCGGCACGAGCACACGCGGCGGCGGAGGCGGGGGATCGAAGGCGGCAGTCGATGAGGGCAGCAGATCGACGAGAGTCTCCCTCAGGCGCTGGGCCAGGAGGGCGGGGTGGGCCGGATCGGGCGTGGCGGGAGTCGGCTTGAGCGGGAAAAGGTCGATGACGGGCACATCGAGCCGTCGGGAGAGTCGGCGTTGAAGTACGTCCAGTGCGGCGGCGGCGACGGCGCTTCCGGTTGAGTCCAGGATGATCAGCCGGTGCGAGCAGGCCATGAGCGCTTCGAGCGGGCCGGTATCGACGGGGCTGGCGAGACTGATTTTGAGGATGGGGAAGCGGCCGGTGACGGAGAGTTGCCAGAGGGCATCGCGAAGGGCTGCATGGAGGGGGCCACAGGTGACGAAGGCGGCGGGCATGATTTCGCCGGGTCCGGGCGGGTTGAAGAGGGTGTCCACGCGGCGACGTCGCGCCTCGAGCAGGAGTGGATCGGAGGTTTCGGCGCGCGTGAGCGGAGCGGCGAGGGGACGGCGACTGCGGGCCGCTTCGGGTGTCTCAGCGCTGTTGAGCAGCGTCTCGGGCAGCCACACCGCGACGGGGCGCGTCGCCCAGCGCGAAAGTCGCAGCGCCTCGGGGCAGAGGCGGCCGACGTCGGCGGGCGAAGAGGGCGCCAGCAGGGGAAGGCCGAGGGTGAGGACGAGTCCCGGGGTGAGCGTGGAGGGGGCGGCGTCGAGGGAGTCGCCGGGCGAGGGCTCATCGAAGAGCAGCAGCGCGCCGGCTGCGCCTGGGGGCAGCGGCGCGTCGAGTGCCTGGAAGAGGGCGTCGAGGTTTCGCCGCAGGGCGCGGGCTGAAAAGATGGCAGCGACCTTCTGCCCGCTGCGAAGGGCCGAGGCGAAGAGGCCCACGAGCACCGACTCACTCTCGACAACCTCGACGGCGCAGCCGGCTTCGTCAAAGGCCGGTCGCTCCCGCGCGACCATCGGAACGACCTCGGGAGTCGCCTCCGGTTCGCAGACCAGCAGGAGATCGGGGCCGACCTCGCCGGCAAGGAGGCCGCGCAGCGCCCACTCGAGCCCGGTGGGCAGCGAGTCGACTGAGGCGTCGTGGAGGGGTTGCCGTTCGGCTCGATTCATTGGCGGAGCGATCAGAAGGGCAGGGTGGTGTCCTCGATCAGCGAGAGGGCGGTGAGCTCGCCGATGAGGATGAGGATGCCGGCGACGTAGAGGATGCCGGTGGCGGACTGGTAGGAACGGATCTTCACACAGGAGGCGGCCATGAGCACGAGCACCAGCGGCACGGCGATGCCGACGAGGAAGCGCACGGTGACCAGCAGTGAGTTCCACGTCTGCGGTGTCTCGGCCGCATTCACCACCTCAAGCCAGGGCGGGAGGGCGAAGGCGGCGGCCAGGGCGGCTCGAAGCAGCAGACCTGCGGCAAGCGCGCGGGTGAGACGGAGGAAGGGGCGGAAGGTCATTTCCCCGCCGGCCGTGAGGTAGGCATGGCCCAGGAGCATGGTGATCAGGGAGCCACCCAGCAGCCAGGCGGCAATCAGCAGGGCGATGGTCAGGAGCGCACGGTCTGCAACAGAGTACGGAGCGAGCCCGCCGGTCAGCAGCGGCGTCAGGACGCCGGGATTCGAGTTTGACAGCAGCGTGAAAGTGCCAGCGGCGAAGGCGGCGGTGGTCAGGGCGGCCAGGGCGCGTGCGGCGGCGCGTTTGGCCGACTGCACGAGAATCAGGTGGCAGGCGGAAGCAATGAAGAGGCCGACGGGCAGAACGGCGATCTGAAGGGGGGCGGAGTCGAGGTCTTCAACGGCACCGGAGGCAAGGGAGACGATCCCGAGGGCGAGGAGGGAGAGGCTGATGAGATCGCCGAGCCGGAGCCATCTGAGGGTGACGGCTTCGGCAGCCGATAACCACTGAGCGATGGTGATTCCGGCTGCCAGCAGAACGGTGACCAGGATGAAGGACATAGGCGCTAGGATATTCGGAAGCGGCGTCGCCTTCCCCGCGTTGTGGGAAGAGGGGCGTTGCCGGTGTGAGAACTGCGCCCCAAGGCGGACCGTATCTGGTCGGAGAGGACGACCATGAAGAAATGCCAGAAGTGCGGCAAGGAGGCGACGTACATCGACGTCGTGATTCGCAAGGGAGGTCAGATCGAGGAGACCAACCTCTGCGATCAGTGCGCGCAGGAGGCGGGCCTCACTCCCAAGCACTACCAGACCGTCTCGGACCTGCTCAACCAGGAGGTCGCCAAGCAGATCGGCCGGCCGCAGGCGACGGCACAGCAGCCGACGTGCCCCAATTGCGGGCTGACCTGGTCGGAGTTCCGCGAGCGGGGCGTGCTGGGGTGCCCGGCCTGCTACGACGAGTTCGAGGAGCGGCTGATCCCCCTGCTGCAGCGCACGCACGAGGGCGGCACGGCCCATGTCGGCGCTGCGCCGGCGCAACCCGGCGGAGAACAGGCGGCGACAACGCGTCTGGTGCAGCGGCTGCGCAAGCAACTGGCCGAGGCGCTCAACGCTGAGCAGTATGAGAAGGCGGCGCAGTTGCGCGACAGTCTGCAGGATCTCGGAGCCGACCGCGACGCGCCCGAGGCGATGGAGTCGGGCGAGTGATGATGCAGATCGACCATGAATCCGGCGGACAGTGGCTGCGCGACGACGGGGCGGAGCATGATGTTGTCATCTCCAGCCGCGTGCGCCTGGCGCGGAACCTCAACGGCTTCAACTTCACCAACCGGGCCGACGAGGCCCAGCGGGCGCAGATTGCGGCGCTGGCGCGGCAGTGCACTGCCGACATCGAGCCGGCCGTGCACTCTCCGGTTCGGTTCATCGACCTGCAGCCGGCTGCGAAGATCGACCGCAACCTGCTGGTTGAGCGACACCTCATTTCGCGGCAGCTGGCCAGGGAGGAGGGCCCGGCGGGGCTGGTCGTCAGTGAAAACGAGATGTTGGCGATCATGGTCAACGAGGAGGATCACTTCCGCATCCAGATCATCCGCAACGGGCTGGACCTCCAGCACGCCTATCGCACGGTGCGCGAGATTGACGAGCGCCTGAGCCGGCGTCTGGATTTTGCCTTTCACGAGCGAATGGGGTACCTGACGGCCTGCCCGACCAATGTTGGCACGGGCATTCGCGTCAGCGTGATGTTTCACCTGCCGGCGCTGGTGATGATGAACGAGATTGAGCGCGTCCGCCGGGCGGCGCGCGACATGCACCTGGCAATCCGCGGCTTTTACGGCGAGGGGTCGGAGGCGCTTGGCGACTTCTTCCAGGTTTCCAACCAGACGACGCTTGGGCGCAGCGAGCAGGAGTTGCTGGATGAGTTCGGCGTCTCGGTGGCACCGCTGCTGATCGATTATGAACGCCGGGCGCGAGAGTTCCTCGTTGCGAAGCGGACGTCGTGGCTGGATGACCATGTCTTCCGGGCGTTCGGAACGCTGCGGTATGCGCGGATGATCAAGCTCAACGAGGCGATGAAAATGCTCAGTCTGCTGCGGCTGGGCGTGCTGACGGGGCGCATCGAGACCCTCGACGCAACGCAGCTGCTGCGGCTGGTGATGCTGATCCAGCCGGCGCACCTGCACAAGCGGATCGACGAGGGGCTGACGCAGGCGCAGCTGGCCGAGGCGCGGGCAGCGCTGATTCGCCGGACCATCGAGGAGGGGCTGGCCGGCGAGGGCCGGCGAACCGACGGCGGCCCGGGGACGAAGGATGGGGCGTCGCGCAACGGCGATCAGAACTGACCGGGGTGGACCGGGGGACAGTCCGGGGCTACCTTGCTACCCTTGTTTCCGGCCGATGGGTAGGTTCCGGAGCGGTCAAACGGGCCAGACTGTAAATCTGGTGGCTTAACGCCTACACAGGTTCGAATCCTGTCCTGCCCACTTTCACACAACTCCCTGTTTTTCGGGGAGTTGCGGTGTTTTTGAGCGGTGCGGGGCGGGGCGGGGCGAGTGGCGAGTGGTTCGACGCGGGTGGGGAAGCGATGGCGCAAGCGTTGGCGGTGGAGCGTCCGCGCCCCTCCGTCATGCCCGCGCAGGCGGGCATCCAGTCCGTAAAATCCATCGTGCAACCGGGTAGGCCTCGCTGGCGCTTCAGCCTGGTACTCCCCCCTCAGTACCTAGTGCCTAGTGCCCAGTGCCTCCCCCTCACTCAAACCCCTCTACCACCAGATTGCTCACCGCACACTCGCCGGGAACGACCGCCTGGATGAGGATGTCGCCGAGGTTGCGCGCAGCATCCGGCACGAAGAAGGTGAAAACGCCCTCGCCGTTGGCGTCGGCGACGACGGAGCCGGCGAGTTTCGGGTTCTCCAGTTGCAGGGCATTCTCCTGGATGTCACAACCGGGGATGATCGTTCCGCCGCCGCGCGTGGCGTAGGTGAGGTAAACCCG
>CAZPFK010000024.1:26813-37826 GCA_964585855.1 uncultured Vicinamibacteraceae bacterium | reverse complement strand
CGGAGACGACGAGGATCGCCCCGTCCATCTGGGCGGCGCCGGTGATCATGTTCTTCACGTAGTCGGCGTGTCCCGGACAGTCCACGTGGGCGTAGTGCCGGTTGGCCGACTCGTACTCCACGTGGCTGGTCGCGATGGTGAGAATCTTCGTGGGGTCGCGGCGGCCGTCGGACTCCGACGCCTTCGCGACTTCGTCATAGGACTTGAAGCTGGCGAGTCCCTTGGCGGCCTGCACGGCGGTGATCGCCGCGGTCAGCGTGGTCTTGCCGTGGTCGACGTGACCGATGGTGCCGACGTTGACGTGAGGCTTCTTTCGTTCAAATACACCCTTGGCCATTGCAGGCGTCCTCCGAGTAACTTCAATCTGTATTCAGGAAAATCGTTTCGTCTGAGAGTCTCGAGGCGTCCACCGCCTCGATGCAGAATTCCGTTGCCATTCGAGCCCTTCGGCTCTCTCCAACCGACGGGGATCGCCGCTTCACGTGTCGCGACAAAACCCCTCTCAAAGCCACCCATGGGACTTGAACCCACGACCTCTCCCTTACCAAGGGAGTGCTCTACCACTGAGCTAGGGTGGCGCCGGTGACCGCCATCCCGGCCGAGGACTTGAGCAGGTGGCCACGAGCCGGCCCAGCCGTACAAGACAAAACGAGGACGCGCTCGAAGCAGTGTGGCGTCCTCCGTTGCTCACATCTTCACCCCGCTCAAACCATGCGGGACACCTAGATTAGCGCGGGCCGGAAAGGCTGTCAAACGCCCTTACCCGAAAGCAGCCGCACCCTATCGGCCAAGAGAATCCAGCGCCGAAAGCAACGCCTGCATCTGCTCCGGCGGCGGCATCTCGTGCCCCTTTCGCTCCAGGGCCACCAGCAGCGGCTTCACCGCCCGGATCCGCCCCTCCTGGTAGGCCTGCACCAGAAGCGGTATCGTCCCCATCGCCTTGATGAAACTGAGCTTCACCTTCTCCAGCACCGCTTTCCCGTCCAGAATCAGCAGTGCCGCCCCGCTCTCAATTGCAAGCGCCACCGCCTCCCGCTCCGGCCCGCGCAGGTGCACCAGGCGAGGCGGCATCTCGACCGGCCCCGCCGTCCGGTGAACCAGAAAACCGGGCCACTCCTCCAGCCCCTCTGCCTCGAGCCCGGGCTTTGCCGGCGTCAGCACCGTGGTAAACATCTCTTCCAGCAGAAAAAGATGGCGGATCGACGCCAGCGCCCTCAGGGCGTTTTCGGCAATCACGACATTCTGGTCGGCATCGGCCTGCATCGGCGTATCCTAGGGCGATTCCCGGAGCCCACCCCATGATCGCCTGTGTCCAGCGCGTCAGTCGAGCCGAAGTCCGTGTCCCGGAAAGCGGTTACGCTGCGTCCATCGCCCACGGAATCGTTGTCCTTCTGGGGGTTGAGCGAGGCGACGGCTCCGATTCCGCCGAGTGGCTGGCGGCAAAAATCGCCGCACTGCGCCTCTTCAGCGATGAGGCGGGCAAGTTCAACCGCTCACTCCGTGACATCGCCGGCTCGGCCCTGGTCATCAGCCAGTTCACCCTCGCCGGCGACTGCCGCAAGGGGACGCGGCCCGGTTTCGACGCTGCCGAACGCCCGGAGGCGGCCGAGCCGCTGTATGACCACTTTGTGCGCGCGCTGCGCGAGGTTGAACAGATTCCCGTCGAAACGGGCGTTTTCGCAGCCATGATGGAGGTTGAACTGGTCAACGACGGCCCGGTGACGCTGATTCTGCGGCATCCGAGGGCCTGACGGTCAATCGAGGCGGTCGCGGACGATGACGTTTCGCCGTCCCTGCCCATCGGTTGATCCGCCAAAGAGCGAGGCGAGCGCCATCCGGATCCGCACCACCGCGACCAGGAGCAGGAAAACGACAATCGCCGCCACGAAGGCTGCGATCAGGAGCAGCAGGATCGGAATCGCCAGCACGATGGCGAAGGCGGTCAGCGCCATCCGCGAGATCCATGAGGGCTGCCGGCTGACGAAATGCACGACCCGGACTCCCGGTTCGGAGACCCTCTGCGTCGTCGTTTCCCAGATTGAAGCGTTCATCGCACTCATCGTAGTGGGGGACTGCTCCCGGGGATGGCCGGGGAGACTTTCTGGGAAAGCGCTACGGGAACTTTCTGAATCTTGTTCATTGCCGGCGATTGCATGTGGGCATCCTGTCCGCTACGGACAGGCGTTGGATTCCTGATGTATACTGCATCTGGTACTCGCAGGCAGGAGGCGCGGTGTGGCGATTGCAGAGGGAGCGGTGAAAGTCTCAGGCGCCTCCGGCGGCCGGTTTGTCCATCTGCACCTGCACAGCGAGTACAGTCTTCTCGACGGCGGCAACCGCATCAGCCGGCTCCTCAAGCACGTCAAGTCGCTGGGGATGGATGCCGTCGCGGTGACCGACCACGGCAACCTCCACGGAGCCATCGAGTTCTACGAGAAGGCCCGTGCTGAGGGCGTCAAGCCGATTCTCGGTATCGAGGCCTACGTCGCCCCCGGTGACCGCCGTGACCGCACACACACCGGCATCCAGGACGGCGGCTTTCACCTCGTGCTGCTCGCAGAGACGTTCGCCGGCTGGCAGAATCTCCTGAAACTGAGCACCGACTCCTACCGCGAGGGCTTTTACTACAAGCCGCGCATGGACAAGTCCACGCTGGCGCAATGGTCCGAGGGATTGATCGCCATCAACGGCCACCTCGGCAGTTCGCTGGCCTTCCACCTCACCCGCTACCTGCAGAGCGGGCAGGATCGCGAACACTGGGATGCCGCCGTCGCCGAGGCCCTCTGGCACAAGGAGACCTTCGGCGTCAATGCCGAGGGAGAGCCCTGCTTCTTCGTCGAACTGCAGATGCACGATGTGGAGGAGCAGCGCCGGATCAACCCGCTGCTGGTGAAACTGGCGCGGCAGATCGACGCCCCGCTCGTCGGCGACAACGATGCGCACTTCATGCGGGCCGAGGACTGGGAGAGCCACGACACGCTCATCTGCATCTCGATGGGCAAGGAGAAGCACGAGACCGAGCGCCTCCACTACTCCAGGGAGCTCTACGTCAAGAGCCCGGAGCAGATGGAGGTGGAGTTCGCCGAACTTCCCGAAGGCCCGGAGGCGCTTGCCAACTCCGTCCGCATCGCGCAGCGCTGCAACGTCGAACTGGATTTCAAGACCAGTTACGCCCCACTGGTCCTGCCGACCATTCCCGCAGACGACTTCCCCTACACCGGCGGCGACCGTTCCGAATGGTTCACCCGCTTCTGCGCCCGCTTCGAACTCAAGCCCTTCGACGGACATACTGCCACAGAGGATGAGAAGATCAGAGCGGCCGCGGAGTGCGACCGCCTGCTGCGCACGCTCTGCGAGGCGGGACTGATCTGGCGCTACGGGGCGGAGGGTGTGACCGACGCCATCCGCGAACGCCTCGACCGCGAACTGGCGATTCTCTCGGCCAAGTCGATCGCGGCATACTTCCTGATCGTGTGGGACTTCGTCAACTGGGCCCGGCAGCGCGGCATCCCCGCCCTGGCCAGGGGTTCGGGCGTCGGCACGATGGTCGGCTATGTCCTGGGTCTCTCCAACGCCTGCCCGGTCCGGTATGGCCTGCTCTTTGAGCGATTCACCGATCCGGACCGCAGTGAATACCCCGATATCGACATCGACATCTGCCAGGACGGTCGGCAGGAGGTCATCGACTATGTGCGCGGCAAGTATGGCCACGTCGCGCAGATCATCACCTTCGGAACGCTCAAGGCGCGCGCGGCGATCAAGGATGTCGGCCGGGTCTTCGGCCTGACTCCCGGCGAGCGGCAGCGGCTGGCGGACCTGGTTCCGGAGCAGTTGAACATCACCATCGAAGAAGCGCTGGCTAAAGAGCCGGAATTCAAGCGCGAGTACGAGAGCAAGCCGGAGGTCGCCCGGGTCATCGACGAGGCGATCCGCCTGGAGGGTCATACGCGCCACGCGGGGGTGCACGCCGCCGGCGTCGTCGTCGCCACTCAGCCGCTGGAAACCATCGTTCCGCTCTGTCGGCCGACGGGGTCGAAGTTCCGCGAGGGAGACCTGATCACGCAGTGGGACGGCCCGACGGTGGAGAAGGTCGGCCTGCTGAAGATGGACTTCCTCGGCCTGCGCACGCTCTCGATCATGGAGCGGTGCAAGCGCATCGTCCGTGAGACGCTCAGCGAGGAGGCCATCCGCGAGGCGATCGGCCAGCACGATCCCAGCGTCGACCCGCTGGACCTCGACCGCCTCTCCTTCGACGATCCGCGCGTCTACGAGATCTTCCGCAAGGGAGAGACTGCAGGCGTCTTCCAGTTTGAATCCGGCGGCATGCGGAACACGCTGATCGACATGAAGCCCGACCGGCTGGAGGACCTCATTGCCGCCGCGGCACTCTTCCGTCCCGGCCCGATGGAGCTGATTCCCTCCTACAACCGCCGCAAGCACGGAACCGAAGCGGTACCGGCGGTGCACGAGATCGTCGATCGCTTCACGGCGGAGACCTACGGCGTGATGGTCTACCAGGAGCAGATCATGCAGATCTGCCACGAGCTGGGCGGGCTTCCGCTGCGCCAGGCGTACACGCTCATCAAAGCCATCTCCAAGAAGAAGCAGGAGACGATCAACAAGGAACGCGCCACCTTCGTCGCCGGCGCGCAGCAGAAGGGATTGAGCAAGCCCAAGGCCGACGAGCTCTACGAGCTGATCCTCAAGTTCGCCGGCTACGGCTTCAACAAGAGCCACTCAACCGGTTACGCCATCGTCGCCTATCAGACCGCCTTCCTCAAGGCGTACTTCCCCAACCAGTTCATGGCAGCCATGCTCTCCTACGAGAGCCAGGCGCAGAAGACCGCCGACTGGATCATCTACCTCGAGGAAGGCCGGCGCATGGCCTTCCCCGACGGCCACACCGGGATCATCGTCCGCCCCCCCGACGTCAACCTCTCCGATGCCGACTTCACCGTCGTCTTCGAGGATGATGAGCCGCACGACGTTAACCACGGCCACATTCGCTTCGGCCTCAAGGCGATCAAGGGAGCCGGGGCCAAGGCGGTCAACGCGATCATCGCCGAGCGCGTCAGGAACGGGCCGTACCTCGGTCTCTACGACTTCTGCGAGCGCGTCCCCCCGGGGGTGGTTAACAAGGCGACGGTTGAGTCGCTCATCAAGGCGGGGGCCTTCGACTCACTCTACGACCCGCACGCCCGGGCTGCGCTGTGTGAAGCGCTCGAACCCGCCCTCGCCGCCGGGGCCAGCCGCGCCGCCGACCGCGCTTCGGGGCAGGGCAGTCTCTTCGGCGGAGCCGATGAACCGGCCGAGGAGGCCGCGACGACAGAGCCTCCGCTGCCCCGGGTGCAGCCCTGGACCGATGCGGAATGTACGCGGCAGGAGAAGGAGGTCCTTGGCCTCTACCTCTCCAGTCATCCGCTGGATCAGTGGCGCGAGACGCTCCGCGCCTTTGCCACCTGCCGGACCTCCGCCGTGGCGAACCTCCCCCACAGGAGCACGGTCATCCTCGGCGGCGTCCTGTCGCGCGTCCGCACCGTCCTGACGAAAAAGGGGCAGTCGGCCGGCCGGAAGATGGCCATTCTCACCGTCGAAGATCACGAGGGCAGCATCGAGGCGACCGTCTTCTCCGAGGCCTTTGCGGAGTTCGGCCCCCTCCTTACGCCCGAGTCGATCCTGCTGCTGATCGGCGAGACCGATCACGCCCGCGGCGCGCCGCAACTGCTGGTCAGCAAGGTCCTTCCCATTGACCGCGCCGCTGCCGAACTGGCCGGCTCCGTTGAAATCCGCCTGCGCGACACGCCGGATGCTCCTGAAACACTGGAGTTTCTCAAGGGCATCCTCGGCCGTCACAGCGCCAACGGCGGTCCGGGCCGGGCCGTCCCCGTCCGGGTGCGGATTGACACGGAGGCGCGGCGTGTTCTGCTGGAGGTTGAGGGTCTGCGCGTCGTGCCGACGCCCGGTCTGCTCTCCGACCTGGCCGGGGCGCTGGGAGAAGGCGGCTACCGCATCAGCAGCGCGGGGCTGGCCGCCGTCGGCCCGCTGCGCAACGGCAACGGCCGCCGCCGCTACGCCGAGCGCAACTGAAGACAGTGTTGGGCAGGGGAACTTTCCCTGATTCGCAGGAGGGAACGAACTTCGGCATTGATAGATCGTAATCTCACGATATCTTGAAGTGTTGAAAGGGTCGTTCATGCCTCGCACCGCTCCTCGCACCCTCTCCGATCGCGCCCTGGCGCAGGCGGCTGAGTGCCTTCGCACCCTCGCCCACCCCACGCGCCTCCGCATGATCCAGATGCTCCTCCAGGCCGACCACACCGTCGGCGAACTCGCAGAGGCCTGCGGCATCGTTCCCCACCTCGCCTCCGAACACCTCCGCATCCTCCGCGATCGCGGATTCCTGAAAAGCAGACGCCGCGGCCGCGAGGTCTATCACGTCGTCATCAAGGACGGCCTGGCCGACATCCTCGCCTGCATCGAGAAACGCTTCGGTTCGCGTTGATCACTCCTCTTATCGGAGACTCACACCATGAGCAACCTTCTCACCCGACCGCGCTGGTCGCCCTGGCTGGTCGGAGCCGGCCTGGGCATGCTTTCGTGGCTCACCTTCGGCTGGATGCACAAGGCCCTGGGCACGTCGACGACCTTCGTCAAGGCCTGCGGGGCCGTTGAAGGGGCGATCTCCCAGTCCTATGTCTACGGCAACGCGTACTTTGCCAAGAACCTCGGCTCCGCCGAAGCTCCAAAGGCCGTCTTCGACTGGCAGTTTGCCCTCGTGATCGCCCTGGCTGTCGGTGCCTTTCTGGCTGCCCGGCTTTCAGGGTCGCGATTCGTCGAGCACGTTCCCGAACTCTGGAAGCAGCGTTTCGGACCCTCCCGCACCCTGCGCTACCTCGGTGCCTTTGTCGGCGGTGTGATTCTCATGTACGGCGCACGGCTGGCCGACGGCTGCACCTCCGGGCATGGCATCTCCGGCAGTCTGCAGCTGGCGGCTTCGTCATGGGCGTTTATGGTCTCCTTCTTCGCAAGCGGCATCGTCACCGCGTTTGTGCTCTACGGAAAGGCAGGTCGCAGCCATGTTTGAGAACTTCTTCGATTCGAGCAATGAACTCTGGATGGGCGCCCTGACGGGTCTGATCTTCGGCTTCCTCCTGCAGCGCGGCGGCGTCACGCGGTTTGACGTCATCGTCAACCAGTTCCTGCTGCGCGACTTCACCGTCGCCAAGATCATGCTCACGGCCATCGTCGTCGGCGGCGTCGGCGTCTACGCCATGCGTGCCGCCTGGGGCGATGCCGTTCCGCTTCACCTCAAGAGCGCCACGCTGGCGGCCAATGTCCTGGGCGGACTGATCTTCGGCGTCGGAATGGCGGTGCTGGGGTACTGCCCGGGCACCGGCGTCGGTGCCGTCGCCGACGGCTCACGCCACGCCATCCCCGGCCTCATCGGCATGCTCGTCGGTGCGGCGGTCTACGCCGAGACCTATCCCTGGGTGCTGACCAACATCATTCCGAGATTCGATTACGGCAAGGTCACGCTCCCGGAACTCACCGGCCTCTCACCCTGGGTCTTCTTTGCAGCCCTGGCCGTGGCTCTTGTGATCCTGTTTGCAGTCGTCGGGCGAGCGGCGTCGAAGCCGGAGGGCTGACCCATCGGTCGAGGCGGAAGCGGGCTAGGATAGATCACAGGGAGCATTGCGCCACAGCGAGGCGCACTGGAGAGAACGATGGCACAGGTTCTACCACGCGGGGTCCGCGCTGCGCTTCTGCTTCTGGCAGTCGCGACCATCACGACCGGCTGCACCTCGACGCCGGTCAGTCAGCAGGAAATCACCGGCCCGACGCCGGTCGAGCCGTGGGGCGAGATGGCCTCCCTGGCCCGGGACGGCTCGGTGTATTTCGCCTCACAGCCGAGTGCTGACGGGTTCCGGGAAGCCGAGGGCTTGGGCATCGCGACGGTCGTGAACCTCCGCTCCGATGCGGAGCTGGCGACCCTTCCCTTCAACGAAGTTGCAACGATTGACGCCCTGGACATGGACTATGTCAGCATCCCGGTCTCGCCGGAGACCTTCTCCGTTGAGGATGTGGATCGGCTCGCCGAGGTGCTGGAGGAAACGGATGAGCCGGTCCTGATCCACTGCTCCTCGAGCAATCGCGTCGGGGGTCTCTGGGCTGCATACCTGCATCGTTACCGCTTTGTCCCGCTCGAGGAGGCGATGGAAGCGGGCCGGGCAGCGGGCCTGCGAAGCGAGGCGATGATCGAGGCGACCCGCCGGGTCAGCGAAGCGCCATGATCGCCGGGCTGTCGATGCACCTCGCGGCGAGATTCTCCGTCGTTGTCATGCTCCTTGCGGCTCTGGCGCTGCCGGGCTCGGCCTGCTCACGCCAGGAGCGATCGACTTCCAGCGGCGTGGTGCGCGTCTTCGCCGCTGCGAGTCTGACTGATGTCATCGGGCTTCTCGCAGCGCGGCACGAGGCGGCGACGGGAGTGCGGGTCGATGTGAGCACGGCCTCCAGCTCCACCCTTGCCCGGCAGATCGAGGAGGGTGCCAAGGCCGACATCTTCATCTCCGCCAATCCCGACTGGATGGATTATCTGGAGAGCAAGGACCTGATCGCCGTCGAGACTCGGCGCAATCTCCTCAACAACCAGCTCGTCCTTGTCGCCTCGCGCGATTTTGCCGGCGAAGTCCTGCTCGAGCCGTCCTTTGACTTTCCGGCCGCGTTCACCGGTCGACTTGCGCTTGGCGATCCCGATCACGTGCCCGCCGGACAGTACAGCCGCCGCGCTCTGGAAGCGCTCGGCTGGTGGGAGGGCGTGAAGGACCGGCTTGCGCCGGCCACAGATGTCAGCGCCGCTCTTGCCATGGTCGAGACGGGGCAGACGCCGCTTGGCATCGTGTACGCCACCAACGCGCGGCGCAGCGGCGTCCGGCTCCTTGCGGCCTTCGGCGAGGATCTGACCGGGCCGATCCATTACCCCGCTGCCACCCTGATCGAGGCCTCGCCCGCAGCGGCAGGTTTCCTGGAGTTCCTGTTCAGCGAGGAGGCCGCCGAGGTCTTCACCTCCGCCGGGTACACGCCCGTCGAGCAGCGCTGATCTCATCGACTAGCATTGGCCATGCCGACGCCGCAGGAGTGGGCCGCGCTTGTCCTTTCGCTGAAGGTCGCCGCCGTGTGCGTCGCTGTGGCGCTGATTCCCGGTGTCGCCCTCGGCTGGGCGCTGGCTCGGCGGACCTTCCCCGGAAAGTCGTTGCTTGCCGCGGTCGTGCATCTGCCGCTGGTCCTGCCGCCGGTCGTTGTCGGGTATCTGCTTCTGCTCTCGCTCGGCCGGCGGGGCTTTATCGGAAGCCGACTGGAGGAGTGGTTCGGCCTGACTCTGGCCTTCACCTGGCAGGGGGCGGCGCTGGCCTCCGCCCTGATGGGCTTCCCGTTGCTGGTTCGGGCCGTTCGCCTCGCCGTCGAGATGAGCGATCCGCGACTCGAAACCGCAGCACGAACCCTGGGCGCGAGTCCGTGGCGAACGTGGTGGTCCACGACGCTGCCGCTGGCGCTGCCCGGCGTCGTCGCCGGCGCGGTCCTCTGCTTTGCGCGCAGTCTCGGCGAGTTCGGCGCGACGATCACCTTCGCCGGAAACATCGCCGGCGAAACGCGCACCCTCCCGCTGGCCCTGTATTCGGCGGTGCAGTCAACCGGCGCTGAGTCCGTCGCCTGGCGGCTGACGGTAATCTCCCTGATCCTGGCCTTCGTCTCCCTGGCCGTCTCAGAGTTGATGGAGCGGCGCGTTCGTCGGAGGGTCGGCCTTCGATGACGATTGACCTCCGTCTGATCTTCCATCGCGCGGGCTTTGATCTTGACGTCGCGCTGAAGTCCGACAGCCGCGTCCTGGCCGTCTTCGGACCCTCCGGCTGCGGCAAGACGACGCTGCTCTCGCTGCTGGCGGGGCTGCTTCAGCCCGAACAGGGACGCATCGCCCTCGACGGGCAGACGCTGTACGACAGCCGGCAAGGCGTCAACGTACCCATCCACCTCCGACGCCTCGGCGTCGTCTTCCAGGATGGACGCCTCTTTCCTCATCGCAGCGTAAGCGGCAACCTCCGCTTCGGAGAACGGCTGACGCCGCCGGCAGAGCGTCGCTTCTCCTTCGAGGAGGTCGTCGCCCTGCTGAAACTGGAAGAGACGCTGGGTCGCTCCGTTGCCGAACTCTCCGGGGGAGAGCAGCGTCGTGTGGCGCTGGGCCGTGCCCTGCTGATGTCTCCCCGTGCTCTGCTGCTCGATGAACCGCTTGCCGGTCTCGATGACCGCTTGCGGCAGCAGATCATCCCGTATCTTCAGCGCATCTGCCGCACGACGAGCATTCCCGTCATCTGCGTGACCCATGATCTTTCCGAAGCGCTGCAGCTGACCGACACGCTCGCCCTCATGGAGGCCGGCCGGATCACCGCCTGCGGCACCTACCGCGATCTGTTGATGAAGGGAGCCGTCCACAGCAGCCGGCAGCGCACCGGCGCCGTCAACATCCTGAGGATGACGGTGGCGAAGCGCGATCCGATGGGCCGCACCGCCGAACTGGCCCTCTCCGCGCAGGGCCCGCGCCTGCGCTGCCCCAGGGTCGAGGAGGCCGACGGCGCGGCCGTTTCCGTCCGAATCCGCCCGGAGGATGTCGCCGTCTCACTATCGAGAATTGAGGAGATCAGCGTGCAGAATCAGGTGCCGGGCCGTGTGACCCGCCTCGTCGAGCACGATGGGTGGTTCCTGGTGGAGGTGGATGTCGGGTTTCCGCTGCTGGCCGAAGTCGGGGCCGGCTCGGTGGAGCGGCTCGTTCTTGAGCCGGGTCGCGAAGTGTGGTGTCTGGTGAAGGCCAGTGCCGTGGAGGTGCTGGGCCCGGCGGGGTGATTCGTCTGAAGGCCGGCAAGGTCTCAGATACAATGATTTGCGAACGCACGATTCCGGTGATCCAGAGGAGACCGACCATGTTTGACGCCAAAGTCGCCGCTACAAGCGTCATGCCCCCCA
>CAZPFK010000024.1:0-26713 GCA_964585855.1 uncultured Vicinamibacteraceae bacterium | reverse complement strand
AGGAGACCGACCATGTTTGACGCCAAAGTCGCCGCTACAAGCGTCATGCCCCCCATCGATCTGATGAAGTGGGTGCGTGAACACCGCGATGAGCTCAAGCCCCCCGTCGGAAACAAGTACCTCTACGACGGCGAGGACTTCTTCGTCATGGTCATCCACGGCCCCAACGCCCGCAACGACTTCCACCAGGTGGACTCCGAGGAGTACTTCTACCAGGTCAAGGGCGAGATCTCCGTCCTCATCCGCGAGGGCGATGAGATCAGAGACTACCGCGTCAAGGAGGGAGAGACCTTCTTCATCCCGCGCGGCGTGCCCCACTCGCCCCGCAGACCGCCCGACACCATCGGCGTCGTCGTCGAACGCCGCCGTCCCCCCGGGGAGACTGAGCACCTGATTTTCTACTGCCCGAAGTGCTCCGCTCTGGTCTACGACAAGGAGTTCGACTGCAAGGACATCGTCGAGCACTTCTCGCAGGCGATGGAGGATTTCTGGGCCGACCCCGACCTCTCCACCTGCCGGGAGTGCGGCACGCGCATCACCAAACCCGGCCCCTTCAGGATGCCCGACTGAGGCGCGGCCCGCTACAGTTGGCACCATGCCGCGCCCGCTGAGAATCGACATCCACACCCACATCCTCCCGCGCGACTGGCCCGACCTGCGCGAACGCTACGGCTACGGCGGATGGGTGCGCCTGGAGCACTGCTCCGGCTGCCGCGCGCGCATGATGATCGACGATCGCTTCTTCCGCGAGATCGAGGCCAACTGCTGGGACCCCGATGTCCGCATCGCCGACTGCGATCGCTGCCGCATCGACGTGCAGGTGCTCAGCACCGTCCCCGTCATGTTCGGCTATTGGGCCAAACCCGCCGACGCCCACGACCTCTCGCAACTGCTCAACGACCACATCGCAGAGGTCGTCGGTCGATGGCCCCGGCGCTTCGTCGGCCTCGGCACGCTGCCCATGCAGAGCCCCGACCTCGCCATCCGCGAACTCGAACGCTGCACCCGCGATCTCGGGCTTGCCGGCGTGGAGATCGGCAGCCACGTCAACGGGTGGAACCTCAACGAGCCGGAGGTCTTTGCCGTCTTCGAGGCCGCAGCCGACCTCGGGGCCGCCGTCTTCATCCACCCCTGGGACATGATGGGCAAGGAGGAAATGCCGAAGTACTGGCTCCCCTGGCTTGTCGGCATGCCCGCAGAGACCAGCCGCGCCATCTGCTCGGTCATCTTCGGCGGCGTCCTTGAGCGACTGCCGACGCTTCGCATCGCCTTTGCCCACGGCGGCGGATCGTTCCCCCACACCATCGGCCGCATCGAACACGGCTACCGCTGCCGCCCCGACCTTGTCGCCGTCGACAACGACGTCAACCCCCGCGCCTACCTCGATCGCTTCTACGTCGATTCCCTCGTCCACGACGCCGAAGCGCTCCGCTACCTGATTCGCCTCATGGGCGCGGAGCGCATCGCGCTGGGCTCCGATTACCCCTTCCCGCTCGGCGAGCCATGTCCCGGAGCGATCATCGACTCCATGACCGACCTCACCGACGAGATGCGCTCCCGCCTCCTCAGCGGCACAGCGCTCGAGTTTCTCAACCTCGATGCTTCAAGGTTCACGACGTGACCGTTGACTTCAGCGCCGATCGAGAGTGGGCCCTGGCCGCCGATGCGGCCGATGAACTGCGCGGCTTCCGCGATCGCTTCGCCATGCCCGAGGCCCCCGGTCAGGGCCCCGGCAGCCGCGCGCTCTACCTCTGCGGCAACTCCCTGGGCCTCATGCCCCGCGCCGCCGCCGACCACCTTCGTCAGGAACTTGACGACTGGGCACGCCTCGCCGTCGAAGGCCACTTCGAAGCGCAGAACCCCTGGTACTCCTACCACGAGCAGTTCCGCAACCAGGCCGCCATGCTCGTCGGCGCCCTGCCGCACGAAGTCGTGATGATGAACTCCCTGACGGTCAACCTCCACCTGATGATGGTGACCTTCTACCGTCCCGAAGGCGCTCGCACGAAGATCGTCGTCGATGAGCCCACCTTCCCCTCCGATTCCTACGCCCTCTCGAGCCAGGCCCGCGTCCACGGCCTCGACCCCGCCTCCGCCATCCTGCGCCTGCGCCCCCGAAAGGGCGAATCGACCATCCGCACCGAGGATGTCCTGGACCTCATCGACCGCGAAGGCGACACAATTGCGCTGATGCTCATGTCGGGCGTCAACTTCGCCACCGGACAGTGGCACGACATGCCCGCCATCACCGCCGCCGCGAAGGCCCGGGGCTGCGCCGTCGGCTGGGACCTCGCCCACGCCGCCGGAAACGTGCCGCTGCGCCTGCATGAGTGGGGGGCCGATTTCGCCTGCTGGTGTACCTACAAGTACCTCAACTGCGGCCCCGGCGCGGTCGCCGGCTGCTTCATCCACGAGAAGCACGTGAACAATACCGACCTGCCGCGCTTTGCCGGCTGGTGGGGCAACGACCCCGACACGCGCTTCCGCATGGGGCCGGATTTCCACCCCGTCCAGCGTGCCGACGCCTGGGCGCTCTCCAATCCGCCCATCTTCTCGATGACGCCGATGCGCAGTTCCTTCACCCTCTTCGAGCAGGCCGGCCTCGACCGCCTCCGCGCCAAATCGCTCCGCCTCACCGGCTACCTGGAGTGGCTCATCGACCGGCTCGAGACCGACGCCGTACAGATCATCACGCCGCGCGATCCGAATCGCCGCGGCTGCCAGCTCTCGCTGCGCATCGCCGGCGACGCTCGCGCCGTCCGGGACGGCCTGCGCCGAGCCGGCGTGATCCTCGATTTCCGCGAGCCCGACATCCTCCGTGCCGCCCCGACGCCGCTCTACAACTCCTTCGAAGATGTTCATCGCTTCGCCGAGATCCTCGTCTCCCTGACCTGACGTGCCTCCTCCGGAGCGCTTCCGTGTCCGATCCCGCACACGAGCACTACCTCATCATCGGCGCCGGTCTGGCCGGCTCCCTCCTGGCATGCATGCTCGCCGGGAAGGGTCGCCGCGTCTCCGTCTACGAGCAGCGCCCCGACCCACGGCAGGCCGGCTTCAAGGGCGGCCGCTCCATCAATCTCGCCCTTTCCATTCGGGGGATTGAGGCGCTGCGCCGCGTCGGTCTCGACGCGCCCGTCCTTGCCGATGCCGTGCGCATGCCCGGCCGCATGATCCACTCCCAATCGGGCGACCTCGCCTTCCAGCCCTACAGCGCCAATGCCGACGATGCCATCAACTCCGTCTCACGCGGAGGTCTGAACAAGACCCTCATCGAGGCGGCTGCGAAGTACGACAACGTCTCGCTGCACTTCGATCACCGCTGCATCGACGTCGATCTCGACGCACCGGCTGCGATCTTCGAGCACGAGGGCCGCACACTTCGCGTCGAGGCGGACTCGATTCTCGGGGCCGACGGCGCGTTTTCCGCCCTTCGCGCCCGCATGCAGCGGCAGCCCCGCTTCGACTACTCCCAGTCCTACCTCGCACACGGCTACAAGGAACTCTCCATCCCGGCCCGCCTCGACGGTTCATTCGCCATGGAGCGCAACGCCCTGCACATCTGGCCGCGCGGCGGCTCCATGATGATCGCCCTGCCCAACGCCGACGGCAGTTTCACCTGCACCCTCTTCTGGCCCTTTGAGGGTCGCGGAGGATTCGCCGAGATCACCGATCGCGCTTCCTGTCGCGCCGTCTTTGAGCGCATCTATCCCGACGCCGTTCCCCTCATGCCCACACTCGAAGAGGATTACTTCACCAACCCGACCAGCACCCTCGTCACCGTGCGCTGCTTCCCCTGGGCCGTGGCCGGCCGCGCGCTGCTCCTCGGCGACGCCGCCCACGCCATCGTGCCCTTCTACGGGCAGGGCATGAATGCCGCCTTCGAAGACTGTGCTGCCCTCATCGACTGCCTTGAGCGTCACGACTGGGACCGGCAGCGCGCCTTTGCCGACTTCCAGCAGCAGCGCAAGCCCCAGGCCGATGCCATCGCCGATCTCGCCCTGGACAACTTCATCGAGATGCGCGACAAGGTCGCCTCCCGCGCCTTCCGCGCCCGCAAGAAGATGGAGAAGGCCCTCCACCGCCTCTTCCCGCGCTGGTATACACCGCTTTACCACATGGTGACCTTTACCACCATTCCCTACGCCGAGGCACGCCGCCGCAGTCAGCGCCAGGATCGTGCAGTCACCCTCGCCATCACCATCCTGTTCGCCATGGTCTTCCTCGCCCTGCTCCTGGGTCTCCAGCCATGATCTACGACATCTCTCCGATGCTGACGCCCGCCCTCGCCGTCTTTCCCGGCGATACGCCCCTCTCACGCGAAGTCCTCATGGACACGGCGCGCGGCGACTCCATCACCCTCTCCACACTTCGCTCGACAGTCCACCTCGGCGCTCACGCCGATGCCCCCAGCCACTACGGCCCGCAAGGCCGAACCATCGAACAACAGGACCTCCGTCACTACCTCGGCCCCTGCCAGGTGTTGCGGGTCACGACGCCGCGGGGCCGGCGCATCGCCCTGGCCGATCTCGCTGAGGCGACCATCCGCCACCCTCGAGTCCTCTTCCACACCGGTTCATTCCCGGACCCCGACTCATGGAACGATGACTTCTGCGGCCTCGAGCCCGCCCTCGTTGACTTCCTGCACGATCAGGGCGTCATCACCGTCGGCATCGACACGCCGAGCGTTGACTCCGCCGACTCAAAGGACCTCCCCGCCCACGCCCGCTTCCTCGCCAACGACATGGCCATTCTCGAGGGCCTCATCCTCCGCGATGTCCCCCCCGGCCAGTACGAACTCATCGCCCTGCCCCTGCGACTGGCCGGCTTCGACGCCAGCCCAGTTCGTGCGATCCTTCGGTCACTCGACTAATCGTCGTGCTCCGTGCGAATCTCAAGATCGCCCGGAAGCGCCCGGCGGAACATCGCTCCGTACCCCTTCGTCACGATCCGTGAATCAAGCACCACAAAACGCCCGTGATCCGTGGCGCTGCGGATCAGCCGGCCGAATCCCTGCCGGAAGCGGATGATGGCGCGCGGCAACTGGTCTTCGCGGAACGGGTCCCCGCCCCGACGCCTGATGTGCTCCACGCGCGCCTCCACCAGCGGATGGTCCGGCACCTCGAAGGGCAGCCGCGCGATGATCACGCTGCGCAACGCCTGGCCTCGAACGTCCACCCCCTCCCAGAACGACGATGTCCCCAGCAGCACCGCGTTCTCGTGGTCGCGGAAACGGTTCAGGATCAGTCCCCTCGGCCCGTCCCGCCCATGAACCAGCAGCGGCAGCCCGCGCTGCGCCAGCGCCGGCTCCAGTTCCCGCGCCATCTGGTTGAGCATCGAGAAGCTGGTGAACAGGACGAACGCCCCGCCTCCTGTGGCATCGATGTGGTGCAACAGGCGCGGAATCACTTTGGCGACATACGAGGGCTGCCCCGGATCGGGTAGCCCCGCCTCAACGTAAAACTCCACCTGTCGCGGATAGTCAAAAGGCGACCCCAGCGCGAGCGTCCGCACCGTCTCGGGATCATCGCATCCAAGCCGCTTCTGCAGGTGCGAGAAGTCGCCGCGCGAGGTTGTCAGCGTCGCGCTGGTCAGAATCACCGATCGCTCCCCGTTGAAAAGCCGCTCCCGCAGCACCTTCGCCACGTCAACCGGCGAGGCGCTGACGGTCAGTCTCGGTCGGCCCCGCTGCTGCGCCCGCGTCTCGATCCAATAGACGAACTCATCAAGGTGCTGCCCGAGGATCGCTTCGATCTCCTTGGAGAGCGACCGCGCTCTCGCGGCGTAGGCGTTGAGCTCATATCGGTCATCCTCCCGCACGACCGCCTCCTTCAGCAGCGAGAGTCGCGAGGCCAGTTCCGCAAGAGCCGGTGTCGCAGGATTGTCCACCGTGTCAGGCCCGCGCAGGCGCTGCGATCGCCCGGAGTCTCCCCCCCGCGGCAATGTGTGGTAGAGATCCTCGTAGAGCGCTTCCACCGCATCGCGCACGCGCAGCACACTGCGCACCGCATCATCCACGAGACTCGTGTCATCAGGGCCGACATCCAGCCGAGCCAGAAACCCCGAGACCCTCATCGTCCCTCTCGCCACCCGCTGCCGGTACAGCACGTTGAGCAGATGATGCACTCGCCCCTCAGAGACCGACAGCCCGAAGTGCCTAGACGCCACATCCTCAAGGTGATGCGCCTCGTCAAGGATCACGTGGTCATAATCGGGCAGAATCCCGCCCATCGAGCGCGTCGGTGAGGCCGCCTCAGGCGCCTCCGGATCGATCGCGTTCTCAGCCGACCACGAGCGCATCGCCAGGTCCGCAAAGTACAGCGCGTGATTGCAGATCAGCAGGTTCGCCCCCGCCATCCGCCGCCGCGCTGCCTGAAAGAAGCACTGCTCATACGATGGGCACCGCCGCCCCATGCAGTTGTCCGCATCCGACTGCACCCGGTCCCACACCTCCGCCGGCGGGATCTGCGGCAGCGACGCCAGCGATCCATCCGTCGTCTCGTAGGCCCAGTCCTCGACCGCGTGCAGCTGCGCCAGCATCTCCCGATCCGGAAAGAGCGTCTGCTGCCGTTCGCTGGCGAGCTTCAATCGCCGGATCGACAGGTAATTGCTCCGCCCCTTCACCAGCACCGCCGTGAACTCATCCGGAAGCGCTGCCCGCAGCAACGGAATGTCACGCTCGATCAGCTGCTCCTGCAGACTGATCGTGTGCGTCGCGATCACGATCCGACGGCCCGATTCCAGCGAATGCCGGATCGCCGGCAGCAGATACGCAAACGACTTCCCGACCCCCGTCCCCGCTTCCACCAGCAGCGTCCGTCGATGCGCCAGCGCCTCGCGCACGGCGTCGGCCATCTCCAGCTGCTGCGGTCGAAGTTCAAAGCCGCTCAGCCGCCGGGCGACGGGGCCGTCCGGCCCGAGCAGTTCCGCGATTGAAGGCGAGGCGGTCATGAGCGGAGAAGTGTAGGAAATGACCGCGCAAGTGCCGAAGGAGGGAGTCGAACCCTCACGGGGGGTTAATCCCAACGGATTTTGAATCCGTCGCGTCTGCCAGTTCCGCCACTCCGGCCGGTGTGGTCTCGATGATACGAGGCCCTCCCCCCGACGCCAAGAGACGCCGGCCCGCTCAGATCTAGTTCCTCAGATGCACCAGTTCCGCCCCCAGGCGCGGAACCGCCACCATCCGCACCGCCGGATCGTCGCTGATCAGTGAGAGCGCAAAGGGAACCTGGCCGCGATTCACGACCACCAGGATCGCCTCGTCATTGAGCCGTCGCTCGAAGGCGAAGACATCCGGCCAGCCCGTCTCAACGTGCCGCGTCATCCCCATTTGCAGCGTGTCGGAGCCGGCCCGCAGCGAGAACCACCGCCTGTAGAAGTCGCGCAGCTCGTCATCGGCCGCATCGTCGCCGAAGTCGCCGAGATCGTCCCACGGGTAGGGCTTGCGGTTGCTCGGGTCATCCGCGCCGTACATGCCGACCTCATCGCCGTAATAGATCATGGGCGAGCCCTCGTAGGTCGCCTGGAGGACCACCGCGAGGCGCGCCAGCCCGTAGGCCCGCTCATCAGGGCGATCCTCGCGATACGGCTCACCCTGCTGCGGCCGATTGCCGGCGTCGTAATTGCGGTTGGGCCGGTCGCGGTTGTAAAGGGCGGAGACGAGGCGGTCCGTGTCGTGGCTTGAGTAAAGATTCTGCTGCACCAGCCGCGTCTGCGGAGCATCGTTGTCGAAGACGGCCCGCAATCGGTCGCCCAGTTCATCGCTGCTCATCTCCGGCTGCATTCCCAGCCAGTCGAGCACCGCCATGGCGAAGGGATAGTGCATCTGCGCATCGAAGTGATTGCCGTCGAGATGCCCCTGCGATTCGTGATCGCTCCAGATTTCAGCGACGATGTACGCCTCCGGGTTGATGGACTTCACAAGGTCGTACCACTGCTCCCAGAACGGGTCACCGACATCCAGCGCGACATCAAGCCGCCACCCGTCAATGCCGTCGGAGGGGTCGCCGTCACCGTTGGGGTCCATCCAGCGCTGCGTGACCGAGAAGATGTGCTCATGCACCGGGTAGACCAGTGAGCGGTCGGCCTGCTGCGCAAACTTCGGCAGAAACCCGTTGGGTCCGTCCCACGCCTGCCAGGCGACAAGCCGGCCGGCGTCGTCAAACTCGGCAAAGAACCATCCCGCATACTTGCTCTCCGCGCCGTTGCGGACGACATCAATAAAGGCGGGATGCTCCCGCCCGACGTGATTGAACACGCCGTCGAGAATGATCTTCATCCCGCGATCGTGCGCCTCGTCGATCAGCGCCAGAAGAGTCCGGTCAGCCTGCGTCCAGGTCCATGTATCCATGTCTCTGAGCGACTCTCCCGCCGGCGGACTCCACGTCGCCTCCACGGAGTCGGCGTTGCCGAAGTTGTCATCGACGTGCCGGAAGTCTGTCGTGTCATACTTGTGCATGCTCGGCGCTTCAAAGACCGGGTTCAGATACAGCGCCGTCACGCCGAGATTCTCAAGTTCATCGAGTTGCTCCAGTACGCCCTGCAGGTCGCCGCCGTAACGCCGGTCCCAGACGACGTTGTAGAACCGCCCGCCCGGTTCGCCGGTCTTCTCGCGGTCCCATCGGTCCGGGTCTTCGCCCGCCGCACGGACGCGCTGTCGCCACGCCTCGAACTCGCCCTCGTGAAGCGTGTGCCACGGCGCGTTCCACGGCAGTAGAAATACGCCGTCCCCGACCGGGTCGTTGGCGGGATTCCCGTTGCGGAACCGCTCCGGGAAAATCTGGTACCATACCGCCTGCTTGGCCCAGTCCGGCGTCTCGAAGTGCGGCCGCAGGTACACCGTGTGCGGCCCCGATGTAACCCCGTCGCCATCCGGCATCGCTCCGATGATCGTGTAGTGGATCGATCGGGTCGCCGGCGAATCCGACGTCTCCTCCTCCGCTCCGAGAATCACCCGCGCCTGCCAGCGAAGGTTGCCGTCCTGCGACTCCTCCATCGCAACCATCGGAACCGACAACGAACCACCCGCCGACCCGTCTGACACCTGCACCGACAGCGATTCAAACGCGCCCGGCGCCGTCCAGGCGATCACGTCCGCCAATCCCAGTCCCTCGCTGATCGGCACGAGGTGATCGATCCGGCGGGAGTCGTGCTTAATCACGCCCTCATCCAGGCGCGCAATCTCCTCCCGTAGCCAGTGCCCTTCAGGACCGTATTCGAGTGTGAAGAGTCCGGGCCGCGCTGTCAGTTGCTCCAGATCGGGTCGGTACGTCAGGGCAAACGTTTCGCCCTCCTCCACAGGATGCACCACCGCCGCCGTTGTCCGGCCCGTAAAGCCGTTGCGAATCTTCAGCGTCGTCGGCCGCGCCGACTGCGCCTGGTAGATGGCCGCCCACTGGCGCGATCCGGCCAGCGGCTCGAAGTCAGTTGAGACTCCGCGCCCGGAATCCAGCAGCACGATGCTGGGCCGCACATCCAGCCAGACGCAGACCTCATCCCGTCGCCCCGTGCCCTCCTCAAGACCTCCGATGCAGAGCGCCCACCGCCCCGGGCGCTGCGGCGTGATCCGAAGCGAGCGGGGGTTCTCTTCGTCGATTGGCTGCCACATCAGCGGATCGTCGCCGGTGTAGGAGTCCGCATCCATTGAGACCTCGGTAATCTCCCACGCCCGGCTCGCCAGCGTCGCGGAGAGATCAATCTCGACGGGTACGCCGACGCGCGGCGTTCCGCGCAGTCGTGCAAAGAGCAAAAAGGCGTCGATGCCCTCGGCCTCATTGCTCCACGTGCGCTTCTGAGGATCGAGGACGACCGTCCACAGATTCTCATCATCGAAAGTGACCCGGATGTTGTCGCCGGGTTGTTCGAGGCCGCCCTGCGATGATGCGCCGAGGTGGCCCGCGCCCCAGTCGCCGTTGCGGACGAACTTGAACTCGTACTCCCCGGGCTTCATGTGTCGGCGCAGGATGATTCGGCCGTCAGACGCGGGCCGCAGCGCCCACTCATCCGAATCGGGCTGCCAGTTGTTGAAAGTGCCTGCCAGCCGCCACACTTCCTCCGCCGACGCTCGCGACGTCATGAATGCAGCGAGAATGACCAGCAGCAGCCCAAGCACGCAGTGTGTGCGATTTCGCATGACGGACTCCGAGGATTCCTGTGCCAGCACAGTGTATCACCTTCGGTTATCATGCTGCCGATGACGCCCCAGCCCGATCTCACCTTTGAAGAAGCGCAGGAGCGCCACCCGGAGCTGCGCCTCAGACTGCTCCCCGCCGATGATCCCCTCACCCCGCTGCACAGCCGCTCCCCCGCCTCGCCGGGCGCCTACGAGTGGTGGCAGATCGACGCCTCTACCGACGACGGCTCAGGCCTCCGGTTCGAACTCTGCAACGGCGACCCCTTCCACCCCGACTACCGCGAAACCTGTGCGCAATTACGCACCGGCCGCATGATCCCCGCCTCCGCGTGCAGGCCCTCGGGCTATCCCGGCCTGCGGCTGGCCCTCTTTGATCGCGGCGAGGTCTTCGCACGGGCCGATCTCGCCTACCCGCCCGACTCCTTCCGTGAGGAGATCGCCGACGGTCAATGGAAGGCCATCCTCGGCCCCCATCGCCTCACCGCTGACTCCACAGAATTGACCGCCTCGGTGCGCTGCCCGGTCATGCGGTCAGGCCTCCGTGGTCTTCTCCGCCCCGGACTCATCCCCGGCTCACAACTGACCCTCTCGATCAACGTCCGCCGCGAGTTCACCTGCCCGGCGCTGCAGCGATCCTCCTATCCCGATGCCAACGACGGCTCGACGCACGACTGGATCATTGCCCTTCCCGCCGCAGTGCTCACGCTGGAGGCCGCCCTCTCGGTCCCCGGACAGCCCGATCGACACCTCAGCCTCTCCCACGCCCGCGGAACCGTGGAACACTTCTGGGGCGCAGGGCCGGCCGGCGAGGGCTTTCGCCGCTTCTACACCGCCAGAAGCCGGTGGGATTCCGGGACCGCCGTCGGGGAACTGACCATCCTGCGCAAGTTCATCCAGATCGCGCCGACGCTCCTGCTCTTTGCGCCCGAGACCGAGCCCGCCGTCTATCGCTGCCTTCGCCCCGCCTCACCGGAGTACCAGCGCTCCGCATGGCTGCTGGCCTACCCGCTCAACCTTCGCTTCGAGGAGCCGGAGGCCGGCGTCGTCGTCGATCACGTGATGGAGGCCCGCAGAATCAGCCTTCCCCACCAGGGCCTGGCCAGAACACGATGCACGGTGACGCACCCGAACTGGACGCGCCAATGCGCCGGAACCTTTGACTTCGTTCAACCCGCCCGAGGCGACTGGGGGCCGTGGAGTCGCTGGGCACGCCCCGTCGCTCACCGACGCGGTCAGTCCTCTTCCTGATCCTCGTCGTCCTGCGTCGGCCCGAAAATCGCCGAGCCGATTCGTACCACGTTGGCGCCGCACTCGATGGCCGTCTCGAAATCTCCGCTCATGCCCATTGAGAGCAGGTTGAAGTCGCCGCCGCCGATGCCTGCACGCCGGATCTCGTCGAAAACCTCCCGCGCCTGTTCGAAGGCGGCCCGCGTCCGGACCGCATCTTCAGACAGCGGGCCCATCGTCATCAGCCCGCGAAGCTTCAGGTTGATCATCGAATCGATCTGCTCCGCCACATGGACCGCCGCGGCAATCGGAAAGCCGTGCTTCTGCTTCTCGTGCGATGCATTGACCTGAAGGAGGATCTCTGCCGGACGGTCGCGGCCGACCGCCCGATCCTGGATTTCCTCGGCAAGCCGCAGCGTGTCCACGGAGTGAATCAGGTGGGCGTACTCCAGCGCCTTCTTCACCTTGTTTCGCTGCAGCGTTCCGATCAGGTGCCACCGCACCTTCGGCGGCGGAGTCGCCTGCCTGGTGCTCGTCATCGTGCGATGCCGCTCCAGGTATTCCTCAATTACCGCAACCCGCTGCGCCAGCGAATTGACCCGGCTCTCCCCGAGATCGCCGTGGCCGGCGTCGATGATCTCCCGCACCTGCTCAATGGCCGCGCCCTTGGTCACCGCGACGATGAGCACATCCTCAGGCCGGCGGCCGCTTCGCACGGCAGCGTCGGCGACGCGCTTCCTGACGTCTTCGAATCGCTCCCGGACGGTCATCATGGTGGTGTCCTGCGTCGTCATACCTGCCATTCTTGACAAACGGCGGAGATTTCGCAAGTAAAATCCGCCCTAGCCGAGCAATCCGTACCCGGCCATCCCCGCCAGTACCGCCCCCGCAGCCCACCGCCACAACGCCGGGACACGTAGAACCCAGACCATCGGCTGCAGTACCGCAAAGACCATGAGGTATCGGTCGTACACGTCGCCGCGCGTCATGGAGTACAAGGCGATGCACAGCAGCATCGCCCACGCCCCCATGCCTTCCAGCAACGCCGACGCACTCCGCGACCGCCAGGCCATGTGCGCCAGGGCGGGCCAAGCCGTCGCCGCCAGCGCCGCTCCGCCCAATGTCGCCAGGAGCGACAGGGCCGGCAGCCCGACGACCCCAGTCCCGGAAAGCGGGCGAAGCGCCGTCGCCGTGATCCCGAGGTATCGGTTGGCCGTGATTCCCTCCAGAATGTCCGCTCCACAGAAAATGCCCAGGAGCAGGCCGACGGCCGCTCCAAGCAGCATGAACCGGCGGCGCGACCGCTCCCGGCGCACGTCCCGCTCCCGTGCAAAGAGCATCAGGCAGGTCACCGGCAGCCCCGCCATCAGCAGGTAGGTCGGCCCGTCGAGGCGAAATCCCAGGCCGTACCGCTCCTGATAGGCGGGTGAGACGATGCCTCCCCAGGCGATCATCAGCGGAACCCGCGAGAGGCCCGCCGCCGCCGTGGCAATCCACCACGGCAGACTGCGCACTCCCAGCGCCCCCGCCGCCACGAGGCAGATCGCCCCGCCCCATGCCGACGCCTGCACGCGATGGTGCAGCAGCAGCGACAGCAGCACGCCGTACACCGCCGCCGAGCCGAAGCGCTCGGCCGTCGTGGCGCTCCGACCAGCGCGGATGCCCGCCGTCGCCTGCGCGCACATCAGCAGCGAGAGAAAGACAAACGATGCCTCGCTCATGAAGACCACACCCAGCATCAGGTGATAGGGCAGCAGCACAAAGAGCGCACAAACCGCCGCAAGACGCACGCCGCGCACCCCTGCCGCCGACGCGATGGCAACCGCTGTCCACGTCGAGAAGACAAAAAACATCGCCGTGAGAAGCCGAAGCGTCAGGATCTCCGGGCCCAGAAGTTCTGCCGCCGCCGCATACAGCCAGAAGAAGACCGGCCCCTTCGTGTCCTGGTAATACAGCAGCGACTCCCAGGACCACTCCGTCGCAACGATTCCCTGCACGACCGGGTACATCACCCGTTCATCCCACACCGGCGACGGCCCGGCCGGCATGGCCATCATCACCGCCGCTGCCGCCGCTGCAGGAATCAGCAGCGCAAGCCAATGCATCGATGGACGCTCGGCGGCGTTCGGCGAAGCGCTCATGGTGAAAAGTATCGCTGCAGGAGGTCGGCTGTTGCCGGAACGTAAATGACAACCGCCGCCCCGGCCAGAAACAGGATGCCGCTGATCAGCAGGACCGGGTCCGTCAGCGCCAACCGGATCGGGCTGTCGCTGACACCCGCGCGGGCGGAGCGATAGAAGCGGTACATGGCGATGATCGCAAAGGGCGTCAGCAGCACGAAGCCCCGCGCTTCCGGGCCGACAACCTCAAGGACGTGATCCGACATCGCATACATCTCGAAGGTCATCAGCGCCAGCGAGGCGCTGACGATGAGAATCCAGGTCAGTTCGGAGTCCTTGCGATACCCGCCGGCCGACTCCCATCCGCTCTCCGGTCCGCGCTCCATGCTGATCAGGTCGCACAGCCGCTTGATTCCAGCAAGATACAGGCACAGGAAGAGCACGCTCAGCAGCAGCCACAGACTCACGGGAACTTCGATCGCCGCCGCCCCCGCCATCGCCCGGAGCACAAACCCAAGCGCCAGTGTGATCAGGTCCACACCCGCGATCCGCTTCAGCCAGCCGTTGTAGAAGGCCTGAAGGACAACGTACCCCGCCAGCACAGCCAGAAGATCAATCGATCCCACCGCCAGCCCGGCGATCGCAAATCCCGCCGCAAGCCAGACCAGCCCTGCAAGGTACCCCGCCGAGGGCGCCAGTTCGCCTGAGGCAATCGGTCGCCGCCGCTTGATCGGATGTTGCTGGTCCGTCCGCCAGTCACGCGCATCGTTGATGCAGTAGACGCCCGAAGCCGCACACGAAAACGCCGCAAACGCCCCGCATGAGGCCGCCAGCGCCCCCATCTCGTCAGCACGGCCTGACGCCAGCACCGCCGGAAAGACCATGAGGTTCTTCAGCCAGTCTTCCGGACGCGCCAGTCGCAGCAGTGCCGTCGCTGTGGCCAATGTCGCTCTCCACCCTGGGGACTCTCAGGCCCCGAGACTCAATGTCGACACGCCATGTTGTAGCGTCTCGGAGGCCTCCGTGCCAGAACTCCGGGCCGGAACACCCTCCCGGAGCCGCATATGATCGGCCGAACGCTCCTGCCGATTGCAGACGATTCTTCTTCGGTTCCGACTGAGTATCAGAGGCGCACCCATGGTTTCCGGTTCCACCTCCGCTTCCGCAGCCGCCCGCACCATTCGTCTCCGCATTACGCGACAGGACGGTCCCGGCAAGGCCTCCCGCATTGAGGAGTTCAGCGTCCCGGTTCAGCCCGGCGCCAACATCATCTCCTGCCTCCAGACCATCGCCTCAAACCCCGTGACCGCCGACGGCCGACGCACCACCCCCGTCGCCTGGGACGCCAACTGCCTCGAGGAAGTCTGCGGCGCCTGCACCATGGTCATCAACGGCCGCGTCCGCCAGTCCTGCTCCTGCCTGATCGACGAGTACGCCCCCAACGACGGCGATGTGATCTCCCTCGAGCCCATGGGCAAGTTCCCCGTCGTCCGCGATCTCTTCGTCGATCGCTCCCGCCTCTTTGAGAACCTCAAAAAGGTCAAGGCCTGGGTGCCCGTCGACGGCACGTGGGACCTCGGCGGCGGCCCCAAAGTCTCACCGGCCGTGCAGAACCTCCGCTACCGGCTCTCGGAGTGCATGTCCTGCGGCTGCTGCCTCGAGGCATGCCCGCAGTTCCTCGAAGACAACGACTTCGTCGGCGCCAACACCTTCGGACAGGCCCTGCTCTTCAACAGGCACCCCGTCGGGGCCGACCTCGCTCCCGCACGTCTCGACGCGCTTCTTGGGCCGGGCGGCATCAACGATTGCGGCAATGCCCAGAACTGCGTCAAGGTCTGCCCCAAGAACATCCCCCTCACCGAGGCCATCGCCGAAATCGGCCGGGAAACCACCGTCCACGCGCTGAAGTCGTTCTTCTCAGGCCGTTGAGGCCCTACCGCTCCTCCCACGGAAGCCGTTCCAGATGCCTCCGCAGTTGCCCGGCGTTGCGAAAGCGCTTGGCCAGCAGCGAGCGCTTCAGCCCGGCGCAGATGTATTTCACATGCTCAGGATGGCTCGCGTAAGTCCGTGCCCCCCCCAGTGAGTCGTAGAAGATCCGCACCAGCTGCACGATGTCTTCCTGGATCAGCGACTGGCTCGGCCTCCCGTGGTAGTACAGGTCCACCAGCTTGACGTCGAAGAAGATCCCCTGTCGCTGGATGAGGATGTTCTCATCGTGAATGTCCCCGTGGTACTCCCCCATCCCGTGAATCGCCTCAAGCCCCGCCGCCATCGTGTACAGCAGGTGCAGCGATTCGAAAACCGACAGTCGCCGGCCCGGCTGGCGGCGTATGAACTTCGACAGCAGCCGTCCCTCAACCAGTTCCGAGACCAGCAGCGTGATCTCGAAGTCCCGGTGAATCACCTGCTCCTGAGTCACATACCGGATCAGAATCGGACACGAGCGCAGGCGATGCAGTTTGGTCGCAAAAAAGCGCACGGCCCGGTCACGCGGGTTGCGGTGCGGAAAAAAGAGCTTGCCCGCCCGCTCAATTTTCGTGTTCAGTTCCCGCAGTTTGTACACCTCCCCCTCGTAGCCGCGACCAAGCCGGCCAAGCACTTCGTACTTGCCCGCGATGACGCGGCCGGGACGGAGGTTGAAGGACGTAATGCGCGTGGAGGCCATGCGATCCCGGCGTTGTCATCCTCGTGAATCAACAGGCGAGGGCTAGGATAGGCCCGGCGGCCCGACGCCTGCCACGGCCACTCACAGCAGACTCACCCCGGCCTGCCGGTTGCCCGGAAAGTGGCGCTGCACAGCCCCCGGCCCGAACCCGCGGCCGACCGAACCGCTACTGACTCCGGCGTCGCGGGCCATGCACCATTCGGATCAGATCGCGCACCCGGCGATGGGCCTCAACCGGGTGTCGGAGCGGCTGTCCGGGATCGACGGAATAGTGATTCCGTCGCCCCTCCCGCTCCCGGATCAGGATCCCGGCATCGACGAGGTCGGCGACGATCATCTGTACCGCCCGCTCGGTGATCCCGATCTGCCCGGCAACTTCGCGCAGCGTCGCATCTGGATCGGCAACCAGACACAGCAGCACGTGCGAGTGGTTCGTCAGAAACGTCCACTCGGCGGAACGGTCGCCGGCCGGCGTGCGCTTTGATGTCGTTGTCTTCTTCTTCATCGCGTGTCAGATCTGTCGATCCGCTCTCAGGGCCGCTCAGTGGTCCAGCCACAGACAGTCAGACACCAGGCAGATGCCGCCGTAGGACTTCAGCAGCGGCCGCATCTTCGCGAGAATGGCGTCGGCCTGCTCCTCCGTCACGGCAACGAGCACATACGTATTGCTGGACACCCCGCTGACATCATCGGCCCGCTGATCACCGCGCTGGCCGAAGCCGGACGCGTTGGGCAGCACGGTGTAGCCGCTGACTTCGGCATCGAGCAGTCGCTCAATGACGCGGTTGAGGTGCAGACTGTCAACGACGATTTCAAGACGTTTCATGGGCTGCAGGGTCATGAGGTCCACCACCACTGGATGACGGTGAAGTACAACGGAATGCCGATGGTAATGTTGAGCGGGAAGGTCAGGCCCAGCGACATCGATACATAAAGACTCGGGTTCGCATTCGGCAGAACCAGACGCAACGCCGCCGGCACCGCAATGTAGCTTGCACTGCCGAAGAGGACTGCCAGCAACAGCGCATCCCCCTGGGAAAGATCGAGCATCGCCGCAGTGGCGATGCCGAGCCCGGCCTGGATCGGCGGGACGAGAATCGCAAAGGCGATGAGGAAGGTGCCCGAACGCCGGAGGTCGCCGATGCGCCGTGCCGCAACGATCCCCATGTCCAGCAGGAAGAGGCAGAGGATCGCCTTGAACGGGTCCTTCACCAGCGGCTTCATCATGGTCCATCCCTCATCGCCGGTGAGGTAGCCGATGAAGAGACTGCCCAGCAGCAGAAGAATCGCGCCGTTGGCCGTCGCCTCATGCACCAGCGTCCGCCACGTTGACCCGTTGCCGGAAGCCGTCGCCCGTTCATCGCGCTGCGCCAGCCGGACGAGTACGATCGCGGTCATGATCGCCGGTGATTCCATCAGCGCCATGGAGGCGATCATGTAGCCGTTGTAGGCAATCTCGGCCGAATCGAGAAAGCTGATCGCAGTGATAAACGTAACCGCGCTCACGGATCCGTAACAGGCCGCGATCCCGGCAGCATCCTCAGGGCCCAGCCGCCGTCGAAGCACAAGGTAGCCCAGCACCGGAAGCAGCATGCTCGCAAGCGCCGCCGAGCCGAGCACCAGCACCACTGAAGCGTCAATCTCGGTCCGGTGCAGCTCCGCCCCGCCATGGAAGCCGATCGCAAAGAGCAGGTACAGCGAGAGCGTCTTGGCTGCGGCCGGCGGCAGCGTCAGGTCCGAGCGGATCCACGTGGCCGCCATTCCCAGCGCAAAAAACAGGATCGGAGGCGAGAGCAGGTTCTGCGTGAGGACAGACAGGTCCAAGAGCGCGCCTTCCGGAGAGACGGTTCGGCCGGCGGGTCCGCCCGCCGACGACAGGAACACACAATTTCGCGAATTGTAGTTCGTACTTTACGCTTCGCAAGTCCGCCGGTCCGGATTTCCGGAGTTCTTTCTGCCGGCTCCGCCGTTCATCAGGGTCCGCTCTGCGGACCAGCCTGGAGTAGCGTGGGATAAGCGAAGCGCATCCCACCAGTGGCACTATGCCGGCCGAGTCACTCCTCCCCGCCCACGCTTGCGCCATCGCTTCCCGCACTACCGGCGCTCCGCACAGCAGCCCCTGCGCACTCCGTCAATCCCCCGGCTGCGCCACGCCGATCACCCCGATCCCGATCCGCGCCCCGGCATTGCCCACCGGCTGGCTCCCGTCATCCGGGTCCACATGCACGATCACGCTCCGGCCCAGCACCGGCGCCTCCCCGCCCACAATCGACAGCCCCATCTCAATGCGTTCATACTTCGCAACGCCGTTGGCGTCCGCAATCAGGTTCCCGAGATCCCCCGGATGCCGCATCTCGGAAGGCGGCAGGCCGTGGTCATGCCCATGCGGGTTGTAATGGCTGCCGGCCGAGAGCGCATCAGGGGCCGAGGCGTCGCCGAATTCATGCACATGGAAGCCGTGCGCTGAGTTGGGCTTCAGCCCCGAGATCTCAGCCGTCACCCGCACATGTCCACCCTCCTGCACGAAACGCACCCACCCCCGGCAGTTGTTGCCCGCCGTCGGGTAGACGATCGCAATCGCCTCTGTCACAGCCTCGGCATGGTGGCCGCCGTGATGGGCCTTGTGGTCGTCAACCCGGCAGGTGCTGCAGCAGCCCGAAAGGCCCGCCAGAGCAAGGAAGCCGACCGGAAGCATCGCTCGTGTCAGGGTGATCGCCATCGCATCCATCCTTTCATTCAATATGCACGCTCAGTGTCAACAATGGACTCTATGAAACGTCGCGTGCGCATTCCATGTTCACGATTCCCCGAGGAATCGCCCCATGTCCAGATCATCAACGTCAATCGTCCCTTCATCAGATGACTCGCCGCATTGAGCCGGGTCCTCATCAGCGCTCGACACGCCCGGCCGTCGCGCCTCGCCGGAGACCTCCGGAAACTCCGCGGGATCAACCCCGAAGTACCGGGCCCACCACGCCGCATCGGGTTCGGCCGCCGCGACGTCCTTCGGGGCCGACTCCTCCGCCGCCGGGGTGCGCTGCACCGCCTCATCGGCCCTGGCCGCCAGCTCCCGCAGCCGGCGCTCGCATTCATCCTCTGAAATCGGGATCGATCCCTCCGGCGCCTCCGGCTCGATGCCGAGCATGCGCATCCAGTACCGCACGCTCCCGGCATCCAGCGGAACCTCGTAGGCCTGAATCGCCCGCGTCCGCCGTACGTGCCTCGCACGGAAATCGTCAGCCAGCATCCCCAGGAACTGTTCGGAATAGAGGTGCCGACATCGCCGCACCTCCGCCGCCCTGACCAGCCGCCGATCCGATGAGACGACCGTCAGCCGCCGCGGGGCCGTGTGTCGACGCACCAGATGCTCGATGATGTCGTCGGCTTCCTTCTCCACCCCGGAGAAGACCAGTCTCGGCGGCAGCCGTGTTCCGGCCGCCAGCGCCGCCCAGGCCTCATCGGGAGGCGGCTGGGGTCCGTCGCAGACGAAGGTCAGCGGCCGATCGGCAAATCGCGAGGAGCGGACCAGGCGGACAAACTCGATCAGCGACGGCCCGGCAAGGTCCGGAGGCAGGATGCCCGCCTGGTGCAGCACGTTATAGGTGTCGATCAGCAGCACGACCGCCTCCAGCCGCTCCCGGCAGACTCTATGAAGCCCGCAGTGGGCCGGTTCGGCTCCGGGAACTGAAGGTTTTTGCCCGGCGAGTTGCAATCCGCATCCGGATGGGCTTCAATATGGGCCGATTTCCCGCGGAGCATTCCCGGCGGGGAGGATTCCGCAATTTTCTGCTGGTGATTTGAGAGGACAGTCATCCCATGGCGATTCGTGTCAAAGGTCGGAGCGGCGAGGGTCTGGAGCAGATGCTTCGCCGGTTCAAGAAACTGTGCGAAAAAGAGGGCCTGACCAAGGATATCAAGCGTCGGGCCTATTACGAGAAGCCCTCGGAGCGTGCTCGCCGCAACGCCCGAAAGAGCGTTCGCCGCACCGATCGTCCGTAATCGCGGCTCGTTGGGCGGGGGAGATCGTGGAACTTCCGCAGCCCGTGACGGCTGCATTTCACATGCGTTGATCGAAGGAGTGGATGGTTCTTTCGGCCAGCGTCGCAGGCAATGTCGGTCCCATCGACCGCTGATGTGCTCACCTGTCGTGTCCGCGACTTGGCTGGTCTTCTTCCTTCGATGAGTTGTCATCCCGTCTACGCCGACCGCCGCTTCCGGCCGCCGGCTGCGACCAGTCTTCAGGAACACTGATCATGATCCTTCAGAGTGCGCTCTCCCGGGCCGACCTTCTCCCGGCTCTGCTGACCCAGACCACACCCGCCGCTGAAGGCCTTCCTCCGGCCTTCTACCTCGCGCCGGCCGGCGCCATCGCCGCGTTGGTCTTCGCATTCATCTTCTACAAGGGCTTCATGAGCAAGTCGGAGGGCGATCCGGAGATGGTCCGCATCGCGCAGGCCGTCCGCGAAGGCGCCTATGCCTACCTCGGCCGCCAGGCCAGGGTGGTCTACCTCGTCGTCGCCGTCCTCGCCGTGATCCTGCTGGTCATGGGATTCACCGGCCTCCAGTCCATGTACACCTGGGGCGGCGTCACGCTCGCCTCGATTCTTTCCGGCGTCTGCGGATTCCTCGGCATGCGAACCGCGACCAACGCCTCCGCACGCACCACCATGGCCGCCCGCAATTCCCTCAACGACGGCCTCAAGGTCGCCTTCCGGGCCGGGGCGGTCATGGGCCTCTGCGTCGTTGGTTTCGCCCTGCTGGACATCTCGATCTGGTTCTTCGTCCTGACAGCCCTTTTCGATACCACCAACATTACCTCTCTGGTCACCATCACCACCATCACCCTCTCCTTTGCCATGGGCGCCTCCCTCCAGGCCCTCTTTGCCCGTGTCGGCGGCGGCATCTATACCAAGGCCGCTGACGTCGGTGCCGACCTCGTCGGCAAGGTCGAGGCGGGCATCCCCGAAGATGACGCCCGCAACCCCGCCACCATCGCCGACAACGTCGGCGACAACGTCGGCGACGTCGCCGGCATGGGTGCCGACCTCTACGAGTCCTACTACGGCTCCATCCTCGCCGCCATGGCCCTCGCCGCCGCCGCTGCCGTCCGCATCCCCGAGATCACCGAGGTCAGTGACGGCATCCGGCTCGTCATCGCCGCCCCCGCCCTGGCAGGCCTGGGCATCCTGGCCTCAATCCTCTCCATCTTCGCAGTGCGTACCGGCGAGAACGCCACCTTCGCCCAGCTGCTCAAGAGCCTTCACGTCGGCGTCTGGCTCTCCTCGGCCCTCATCACCGTCGGCTCGGCCGGCCTGCTCTACTACCTCCTCAACGACATTCCTGAAGTCTCCTGGCTGGGCGTCTGGGGCGCGATCGTCTCCGGCCTGCTGGCCGGTCTGGTCATCGCATGGGGCACCGAGCGCTACACCAGTTACGAGCACAAGCCCACGCAGCGCATCGCTGAGCAGGCGCAGATGGGCCCGGCCACTGTCATCATCTCCGGCATCGCCGAGGGCATGACCTCCACCTGGATTCCCCTGCTGACCATCGTCGTCGCCATCATGTGCGCCTTCACCTTCGCAGGCGGCAATGAGGTCTTCCTCATGGGCGTCTTCGGCGTCGGCATCGCCGCCGTCGGCATGCTCTCCACCCTCGGCATCACCCTCGCCACCGACGCCTACGGCCCCATTGCCGACAACGCCGGCGGCAACGCGGAAATGACCCACCAGCCGCCCCACGTCCGTGAGCGCACCGACATGCTCGATTCGCTTGGCAACACCACCGCCGCCACCGGCAAGGGGTTTGCCATCGGCTCGGCCGCCCTGACCGCCCTGGCCCTGCTGGCCGCCTACGTCACGACCGTGCAGACCACCCTTATCGGCATGGCCGACGACGCCGGCAACGTGACCAACCACGGTCGCACCCTCCACCCCGAGGGCGCAACCCTCCCGGAAGTCATGAACTTCTACGACGTCACCCTCATGAATCCCTCCGTGCTCTGCGGCCTCTTCATCGGCGTCATGCTCGTCTTCGTCTTCTGCGCGATGACCATGAACGCCGTCGGTCGCGCTGCTTACTCCATGATCGATGAGTGCCGCCGTCAGTTCGGCATCATGCGGCAGGGCTTCAGGAGCCAGGGCCTCAGCGAGAGCGACATCGCCGACCCCACCAAGTGGCCCTATTCCGTCACCGTGGATGGAAAGGAATACCCCGACTATGCAAACTGCGTGGCCATCTCGACGACAGGTGCGCTCCGCGAGATGGTGATGCCCTCGCTCCTGGCCGTCGTCGTCCCCATCGCCCTGGGCCTCGTCCTGGGTGTTGCGGGCGTCATGGGCCTCCTCGCCGGAACCCTCGTCACCGGTTTTGCCGTCGCCATCTTCATGGCCAACGCCGGCGGAGCATGGGACAATGCCAAAAAGTACATCGAGACCGGAAAGTACGGCGGCAAGGGCTCACCCGCGCACAAGGCCGGCGTCGTCGGCGATACCGTCGGCGACCCCTTCAAGGACACCTCCGGTCCCTCGCTCAACATCCTCCTCAAGCTCGTCTCCGTCGTCTCGGTCGTCTTTGCGGCCCTGGTCGTGAAGTTCTCGCCCGTCATCGGCGGCCTCATCGGTCTCGGCTGATCCGGTTTCCCCGACGATCCCTCAGGCACGACCCGCTCCCCGGAGCGGGTCGTGTGCGTTTTCTCACTCCTGACGGTGCAGGCGGGGTCCGGATGGACCGATATCCCCGTGAAGACCCACAGCGATGTGTGAAGGAAAAGCGGACCTTCCTCCGATGAAGGAATCACTCGCCGGCCACGTATCGGACCCGACGACCCTTCACCGGCCCTGATCCCGCTCCGACCCAGAGATGAAGGACCTGTCATGACCGCACCACATGCGACCTCCCGCCTTGCTCCGCTCTCCGCCGTGGCCGCCGCCGCTCTGCTGGCCGGCTGCAACGGCAACGGGCCGATCCGCCGACTCTTTGTCGATCGTCCGGCCGAGCCCGCTCCCCCGGTCGCCGCGCCGGAAACTGACACCGTGTCGTCCGACGCCTCGCAGACGCTGCAGGCCTCCTTGGAGGCCTCGCCGGAGCAGACCGCCGAGACGACGCAGGATTGGGCCATCAGCAGCCAGACTGCCGCACCCTCGACGTCAGTTCGCTCCGCCGCGCCGCCAAACGATGCTCGCTTCAGTCTCTTCGGCGAGGTCAACGGCCTCGGCGGTGCCTCAAGCCAGTTCGGAGCGACTGAAAACATCGCCCGCGTCTCCTTTGCAACTGAAGGCGCGGACTTCGACCCCGATATCAACGCAGCCGGCACGCGCATGGTCTTCGCCAGCACGCAGCACGCTCGAAACGCCGACATCTACATCAAGCGCATCGACGGGACAACTGTCACGCAGCTGACCAGCGATCCCGGCAACGACGTCATGCCGCAGTTCTCCCCCGATGATGCCCACATCGCCTTTGCCAGCGATCGCGGCGGAAATTGGGATGTCTACGTCATGGACCGCAACGGCGGCCCCGCCATCCGCATCACCAATGACCCTGCTCAGGAACTCCACCCCTCGTGGTCGCCCGACGGGTCGATGCTCGTCTTCTGCCGCCTCGGGGATCAGTCCGGCCGATGGGAGCTCTGGGTCGCGGAAGTCGCAAACCCCGCGCAGAAGAAGTTCATCGGCTACGGCCTCTTCCCGCAGTGGTGTCCCAAGCCCGGCTCCAACAAGATCGTCTACCAGAAGGCCCGCGAGCGCGGCAGCCGCCTCTTCGGTATCTGGACGCTTGATTTCATCGAGGGCGAGGGCGTCAACCCGACCGAGATCGTCAGCGCCGCCAACGCCGCCGCGATCAACCCCTCCTGGAGCCCCGACGGCTCGATGATCGCTTTCGCCACGGTGACCGAGCCCGACAGTCTCGGGCGCAGCACGCAGTCGGCCTCTGACATCTGGCTCATCGACGTCAACGGACAGAACCGCGTCAACCTCACCCACGGCGAGTTCGCCAACCTCCAGCCCGCCTGGGGAGAGAACGGCTGGATCTACTTTGTTTCCAACCGCACCGGCATGGACAACATCTGGGGCGTCGATACCCGCCGGCCCATGAACCTCGCCAACGCCACCGGTGCCGCCTCAACCGATACCGATGTCGCCGGCGTCCCGACCGACGAATGACCTCGAGAGACACACGCTCCGCCATGATCCGCCGCACGCTCCAACTTCTGCTCCTGGCCGCCGCGCTGCCGGCAATCGGCTGCGCCAACTCCGGCAAGCCGCTGGTCGTCAGCGCTCCGCTGCACAGCCCCTGGAGTGAGAACCGCCTGCTGGCCGTTGCGCCGCTGTACAACGAGACGGGCGTCTCAACCCTGGACGCTCTGCACTACTCCGACCTGCTGGTCGCCGAGTTACAGCAGGTGCGCGGGGTCGATGTGACGCCGATGCAGCGAGTGCTCGGCGCAATGGAGGAGCAGGACATCGCCTGGATCTCCTCGGTGGATGAGGCCCGCGCCATCGCCCGCACCCTCGGTGCTGACGGCATCGTCGTGGGAACTCTCACGTCGTATGACCCGTACTACCCGCCTCGTCTCGGCCTGGCCCTGGAGCTGATTCCCGTGCAGGCAGGGGGGCCCGGCGTCTCGCTGCAGGACACGCGGGCGCTGCAGTCGGCGGCCTCGGATATGGAATCCGGGATCACATCGTGGGAATCGGGGTGGCCAACGGCCTCTGAGATCGTCGATTCGTCCGATAATGGAGTCCGGATTCATCTTGAGCGCTTCGCGGCCGCCCGCACCGACCCGGAAAGCGCCCTGGGCACCACCCGATACCTCTACCAGAACGACCTCTTCATGCGATACGTGAGTTATCGGCTCATCAGTGAACTTCTCCGGCAGGAGCGCCTCCGCCTCGTGCGGCAGGCCGGCTCGACCCGATCCGGAAATGCCGGCTGAGCCCCGAACCTGATTCTGATCCAATGAGGACACGAATGTCACCCGTCGAACGTAGAATTCCGGCAGCGGATATCCAGGAGCAGGCCGTCATCCGACTGCGTCGCGGCCGATATACCTGGACGTTCCGCTGGGAGAAGGGCGAAGAACTCGCGTTGTTCGCCTTGTGGTCGTGGATGGCTCGCGACCCGGAGGAGGAGTTTGACTGGTCGGATGCGGCCGTCCTGAGCCGCGAACTGGCCATGGAGATTGATGCAGCCGGTTGAAAGGTCTGAGAACTGAAACCGCCGAGAGTCGGCGGACGAATGTATTCACTGCCCCACGGACACACCCCCGAAGCGCCGTTTCGGTGCTGAGGAATCGAGAAAAGAGACATGGAAACACTTCCGATCGTCGGGCGATTTCTGGACTACCTGACTCACAGCCGCCACTTCAGCGCCTACACCGCCAAGTGTTACGGCGCTGACCTGCGACAGTACGTCGAGTACCTCGTCGAGAGCACCGGACTCGCCCTCGACAAGCCGCGCGAAGAAGCCGCCCTCCAGTCACGACTCAACAGCTCCGCCTCGGCCGGCAACGTCGTCGCGACGCTCTCCCCCGGTTCGCTGACAAAGGCCGTCGTCGAGGCCGACGCCAACAGCATCCGCGCCTTCCTGGCCCATCTGAGCCAGAAGGAGTATTCGCCCTCCACTATGGCGCGCAAGATCGCCACGCTGCGCTCCTTCTACAAGTGGGCCGACAAGTCGGGCCTGGTGCAGGGCAACCCGATGACGCTGATCCGTACGCCCAAGCAGGCCAAGCGCCTTCCCAAGGCGATCACGGTCGAGGAAGTCGAGCGTCTGCTCTCCACGCCCAACGATCGCGAACTCCTGGGAGCCCGCGACCGCGCCATTCTCGAGACGCTCTACTCCACCGGCATCCGCGTCAGCGAACTGGTGGACCTCAACCTCGCCGACCTCGATGAGTTCGACCAGGCCCTGCGCATTCGCGGTAAGGGCAAGAAGGAACGGCTGGTTCCCCTCGGCTCCCACGCGCTGGCCTCCATCCGCCATTACGTGCAGATGCTCAATACCGATCCGAAGTTCGCCGAAGCCATCCGCTCCGGAAAGCAGATCGCCCTCTTTGTCAACAAGCACGGCGGCCGGCTCTCCTCCCGCTCCGTCCGCCGCAAGCTGGACAAGTACCTCAAGGAAGCGGGTCTCGACCCCAACATCAGCCCCCACACGCTGCGCCACAGCTTCGCCACCCACCTGCTGGGCAACGGGGCCGACATCCGCGCCGTGCAGGAGCTGCTGGGCCACCAGTCAATGTCCACCACGCAGATCTACACCCATCTCACCAGCAACCAGATGCGGGAGACTTACGACGAAACACACCCTCGCGCTGAGGCGGGCTGAGCCGCCTCTGACGCCGTTTCCCCTTCCGAACACCCCGGCCCTCCGGGGTGTTCTGCGTTTGCTGCAACTCCGGTAATCGCTACCCCTGCCCGAGCAGACCGGCAAGGCCGCCCATGCCCGGCGGCACCGGAATCCCCATCGCCTGCGCCTCCCGCGCCAGCGCCTCGGCCGCATACGCCCGCGCCCCTCCTATGGAATCTCCCACGTCACCGTGTGGCTGATCTCGCAGGTCTCGACGCAGAC
>CAZPFK010000023.1:4590-39768 GCA_964585855.1 uncultured Vicinamibacteraceae bacterium | reverse complement strand
GCGTAGTGGTTGAAGGAGTTCATCCCCCATTGCGGGTGCGGCCCGGTTTCGGGGGTCCAGCCGTCCCAGCGCTCCCAGATCGTCGTCGCGCCGTGTTTGACGGGAAAGAGCCACGACGGAAAGGCCTCCTGCAGCAGCAGGCGGTACGCGACATCGCTTCGGCCCGCATCGCCAAGCGCGGGCAGAAGATGGCCGACGCCGAGGAAGCCCGTTGAGAGGCGCCAGCCGCGCTGCCGGATGTTCTCGACGAGGTGATCGACGGCTCTGCCCCGAAGCGCCTCGGGCACGAGGCCGAAGTGCAGCGCCAGCACGTAGCCGGTCTGCGTCTGCCCGGCGATGCGGCCCTCGGAATCGATGTACTTCCCTGCGAAGGCGGCGCGGATGTCGTCGAAGAGTTGCGCGTAGCGATCGGCCTCGCTCTCGCGCCCAAGCGCGCGCAGGCAGCGGGCCGTCAGGTCGGCCGAGCGGGCGAAGTAGGCGGTGCCGATGAGTTCCTTGGGGGTGTCGGCCTCGATGGAGAGCCAGTCGCCGTAGTCGTTGCCGCGTGCGCGGTCGCGGATCAGGCCGGTGCTGTGTTGCTCGCACCAGTCGACCCATTGCATCATGGAGTCGATGTGGGTTTCGAGCAGGCGGGTATCGCCGTACATGAGGTAGAGCGTCCAGGGGACGATGGTTGCGGCGTCGGCCCAGCCGGGCGTGCCGAAGTTGAGCCCCTGCATGACGGGGGCGACATCGGAGTGGGCTCCATCGTCGCGCTGCGCATCGGCGAGGTCGGTCATCCACTTGGTCATGAAGGCGGCGAGGTCGGCGTTGTAGGTGGCGGTGGGGATGAAGGCCTGGGCGTCGCCGGTCCAGCCCATGCGTTCATCGCGCTGCGGGCAGTCGGTGGGGATGCTCACGTGGTTGCCGCGCAGGCCCCAGACGATGTTGGACTGCAACTGGTTGAGGCGCTCATCAGAGCACTCGAAGGTTCCGCTGCGCGGCAGGTCGTTGCCGAGAACAAGGCCGGTGATCATCTCACTGGAGGGCGGCCCGGAAAGGCCCCTCACCTCGACGTAGCGGAAGCCGTGGAAGGTGAAGGCAGGGGTCCACTCCTCGACGCCATCGCCGCGGCAGATGTAGGTGTCGGTGGCCGAGGCGCTGCGCAGGTTCTGCGTGTAGATCGTGCCGTCAGGATTGAGTATCTCGCCGTGGCGGATCGTGATGACTGTGCCGGGCTCTTCCTGCACGCGCAGGCGGACGACGCCGACGATGTTCTGCCCGAGGTCGAAGGTCCATCGGCCGGGCATCGGCTCAGTGACGGACTTCGCCGGCAGTTCCGCGAGGAGGCGCACGGGCTGATCGACGGAGGCCTCGAGGGTTCGCGACTCGGCGCGCGTCGTCACGGGCTGCCAGGCGGAGTCATCGAGGTCGGGGGCGCACCAGTTGCCAATCTCGCCACGAGCGTCGTGAATGGTTCCATCCATGATGTCGGCCGCGAGCATCGGGCCGTCGTGCCGCTTCCACGATTCATCGGTGACGATCCGCTGCACACTTCCATCGTTGAGGGTGATCTCCAGTTGCGCCAGCAGCGCAGGGGTGTCGCCGTAGAACTGCCGGGCGTTGAAGAGGCCGGCGCGGCCGCTGAACCACCCCGGGCCGACGAGGGCGCCCAGTGCGTTGTCGCCCTGCATGAGCATGTCGGTGACGTCGTAGACCTGGTAATGCACGCGCTTGCGGTAGTCGGTCCAGCCTGGGGCGAGATGCTGATCGCCGACGCGCTGCCCGTTGAGATACGGCTCGTAGAGCCCAAGCGCGGTGACGTAGAGGCGGGCGCGGCTGATCGGGCCTTCGACGGCGAAGGTTGTTCGCAGGTACGGAAGGCGCTCGTGTGACAGCACGGCCGTTGCCCCCTCGGCGACGTCGGTATGCAGTTGCACGCCATCGCAGCGGTAGTCGATGGAGAGACGCTTGGGAACGCCGTAGGCCGGGTCGCCTCCGAGCGTGTCGTTGTCGGCGACGATGGGTTGATCTTCGTGAAGCAGCTCAGCGACGATCGCGGTGACATCCCGGCTCGCTGCGCCGTCGATGGCGTAATACATCGCGCGTTCGATCTCCACCTCGACGGGGCTTGCGCCGGCTTCGATCCACTGTGCGCTCCAGTCCTCCGGCGAGAGCAGTCCCATCTCCCAGCGGGCCGGCTCGCTCCACGGGCCGAGCCGGCCGTCGCGATCCCACGAGCGGACCTTCCAGTAGCAGACGTGGCGGGATGAAAGCGCCTTTCCGGCGTACTCGATGTGCGTCGTGCGGTCCGACTCGACTCTGCCGCTGTCCCAGAGATCGGCCTCGCCGCGCGCGAGGTGATCGGCCGAGGAGGCGACGAGAATCTGAAAGGCGGTCTGGCGCTCGGCGCGCCGGTCGGACTCGACGATCCAGCTCAGCCGGGGCGCGGGCGTCTCCACGCCGAGGGGATCGTGCAGGTATTCGCAGCGCAGCGTGGTCGGCAGCAGATGGCCGGCGGGCTCCAGCTGCGCCGTCGCCGTTGAAGCCGTTGCACAGACGACGGTGAGGAAGAGGGCGATCAATGTGTCGAAGTTCAATGTTTTGCTCCGATGCTGCCATATGGTGAGCCGTGAGGATCGTACGCGGAGAGCGATGCAGCGATTGACGCTCCCTCGTCGGCCTATCCTCCTGCATGTCTCACCCGCACCCCGCCACCACACGGATCGTCCCGCCCGATTCACGCGCTCCGCTCCACGCCTTCGGCGATGAGATCCTCTTCCACCTGACCGGGGAGGAGACCGGCGGCCGCTGCGCCATGTTCACCATCACCGTGCCTCCGGGCCATGGTCCGCCCCTGCACTACCACCGCGATGAGGATGAGTGGTTTCTTGTGCTTGAAGGCCGGGCCGAGTTCTTCCGCGAGGGGCAATGGCACGAGGCGCCGACGGGGACGGCGGTCTTCACGCCGCGCGGCGTCTGGCACTCCTTTCGCAATCCGGGAACGACGACGCTGAAACTTCTGACGCAGACCTCGCCGGCGGGCTTCGAGACCTTCTTTGCGCGCTGCGCTGCGGAGTTCGCCCGTCCCGAACCGCCGGACCCGGCGCGGGTGGCGCAGATCGGTGCGGAGCACGGCATCTTCTTTGCGGAGTGAGGGCAGCACCCGCTAATCACCGCACAATCTGCGTCGATTACTGCCAATAATCACCGCACGGCCCGCAAATCACCGCAAAACATGCGGTGATTAGTGCCATTCTTCGCCGCAGAGGCCCCCGATCACCCGCCTGCGATCGCCCCGACCACCATGAAGGGCTCCTCGCCACGCACGACCGCCTCCGGCAGGGGCGTCTCCTGCGGCAGGAGCGAGAGATCCTGACCCGACGCAAAGAAACGCAGAAACGCCCGGCGTTGCAGCGTTCCGTGGTCACGGATGGTCCCTTTCAGCATCGGGTAACGCGCTTCGAGCGCATCGAGCACCGAGCCGATCGTCACCGGCTCGTTTGCCCTGACCGCAACGGTCACTTCACCATCCACACCGGCGAGGGTGCGCAGGTGGAAGGGGATCACCACGCGGATCATTCGATCACCTGCGCCTCGACGCTCAACACCGCCGGCAGATCGCGGACGATCGCAGTCCAGGAGTCGCCTCCGTCGGCCGAGCCGTAAACCTGTCCGCCGGTGGTGCCGAAGTAGACGCCGCAGGGATCAAGCGTGTCCACGCACATGGCATCGCGGAGGACGTTGACGTAGCAGTCCTGTTGCGGCAGCCCCTTCGTCAGCGCTTCCCACTCGTTGCCGCCGGTGCGGCTTCGGTAGACGCGCAGCTTTCCCTCGGGCGGGTAGTGCAGTGAATCGCTGGTGATCGGCACGACGTAAATCGTCTCCGGTTCGTTGGCGTTGACCTCGATGGGGAAGCCGAAGTCGCTGGGCAGATTGCCGCTGACCTCGCGCCAGCTCTCGCCGGCATCGTCGCTGCGCATCACATCCCAGTGCTTCTGCATGAAGAGGGTGGAAGGTTTCGACGGGTGCATGGCGATGCGATGCACGCAATGGCCCACCTCCGCCTCCGGATCGGGCATGAAGTCCGAACGCAGACCCTTGTTGATCGGCTTCCACGTCTTCCCGCCGTCGTCGGAGCGGAAGCAGCCGGCCGCAGAGATCGCCACAAACAGGCGTTCCTTGCCCGCAGGCCCGGCGCTGCCGTCAAGCACGATCGTGTGCAGCCCCATCCCCCCGGCGCCCGGCGACCAGAGCGGCCCGGTGCCGCCGCCGCGCAGACCGGCCATCTCCTGCCAGGACTTTCCGCCGTCGGTGGTGCGGAAGATCGCGGCATCCTCGACGCCGGCGTAGGCGATGTCGGGATCGGTCAGCGAGGGCTCGATGTGCCAGACGCGTTTGAACTCCCAGGCGTGCTGCGTGCCGTCGTACCACTGGTGCGTCGTCAGCGGCGCGCCCGTCTCGGCCGATGTGTCGTAGATGAAGCGATTGCTCTGCCCGGCAGGCGGGCCGGCCGGCTCGGGCATCTTCTCTCCGCCGGGCGTCGTCCAGGTTTTTCCCCCATCGTCGGAGCGCTGGATGATCTGCCCGAACCAACCGCTGGATTGCGAGACGTAGATGCGGTCGGGATCAACCGGTGAACCCTTCATGTGGTAGATCTCCCAGCCGGCAAAATGCGGGCCATCCACCTTCCAGGTTTTTCGCGTGCCGTCCGAGGTGAGAACAAACGCACCCTTCTTGGTGCCGACAAGAACTCGTGTCGTCGTCATGGGGTCTCCTTCACGCTGCAGGGGGGCGGGATTGTACTCCCGATCAACAATGTCGCCGCCGGGCTATCGTCTCTCAGTCAGGAGCGATCGCAATGCCTGTTGACGCAATTCTCCACAGCTTCGACTATGCGCTGGGGTATCTCCGCGAACAGGTGGCGGATGTGTCGGCGGCCGACATGGTGGCGCAGCCGGCCGGCATTGTCAACCATCCTGCATGGACCGTCGGCCATCTCACTCTCACGACGCAGCAGCTCGGCGCGACGGTGGGAATCCTCCCCTGGCTCCCCCATGACTTCGCCCCGCGTTACGGCACCGGCAGCGTTCCTGTCGCTGACCCGGAGCGGTACGAGTCCCGCGAAACCGCACTGGCCATGCTCGCTGACGCGCAGGAGCGGATGGCGGCGGCTGTCCGGTCGCTGGATGAGGCGCATCTGAGCACGGAGTTTCCGGATTCGGCGTATCGAGAGATCTTTCCGACAATTCGTCACGCGCTCACCCAGGTGCTGGTCGGACACACCACCTACCACGTGGCGCAGCTCTCGCTGTGGCGAAGGGCGATGGGCCTGCCGCGAATGTCTCGCTCATTCGAGTAGGCCCCCCTCGCCGCCGGTCCATCCCTGTGCGCCTCGTGCACAAGGTTGGGCGAGTATGATGCCGTGCTGATCGAAAAGGAGCACAGGTATGGCCGACCCCGCCAAGGCCCTCGAAACTCAACTGGCCAACATCGAGAAACGAACCGGAAAGACGCTCGCGCAGCTGACGAAGATCATCAACGACAGCGGATTGACCAAGCACGGCGAACTCGTCGCCATGCTCAAATCCTCCCTCGGCATGGGCCACGGAGATGCCAACACGCTGGTCCACACCGTCCGCAAGGCGCACTCGCCGGCCGATGCCCCGCCCGCCTCCGCCGATGAGGCCCTCGACGCGCTCTACACCGGCAAGAAGGCGGGCCTCCGCCCCATTCACGACGCCCTCCTTAAGAAGATGCAGAAGTTCGGCGACTACGAGGCCGCGCCGAAGAAAACCTACGTCAGTTACCGGCGAAAGAAGCAGTTTGCCATGATCGGTCCCGCCACCGCCACCCAGGTCGAAGTCGGCCTCAACGTCAAGGACCTCCCGGCCGCGGACCGTCTCAAGGCCCTCCCGGCCGGACAGATGTGCAACTACAAAGTGCGGATCGGCGATGTCGGCGAAGTGGACGGCGAACTTCTCGGCTGGCTGCGCGCCGCCTACGACTCCGCGGGCTGAGCGTCCGACACGGCACACCTACATTGTTCGTGCATAGGCAACCAGCTGCTCAAGCGCCGTCGCCCAGCCCTGGTGAAACCCCATCTCCTCGTGCTTCTTCTTTGCTGCTTCGTCGGCATGCAGCGCAATCGCCGTATAGCGCGTTCCCGAACCGGCCGGCTCCAGCAGAATGATCCCCGTCATGAAGGGCCTGGCGTTCGGGCGGTAGCCCGGGCCCATCGCATCGGTCCATACCAGCCGCCGCTCCTTGACCACCTCGAGATAGCAGCCGTTGCCTGCGGGCATCACCGTACCATCCGGCGAGCGCATGACGGTGCGGAAGAGGCCGCCGGGCCGGAGATCGATCTCGCACTCGATCGTCTCCCAGGGCTTGGGCGTGAACCACTTCATCAGGTGCTTCGGCTCCGTCCAGGCGCGCCAGACGAGCGCGGGCGAGACATCGACGGTGCGCTCCAGCACGAGGTCGAGGGCGGGATTGATTTCGGGGCGATCGCTCATTGTTCCTTCTCCATGGTGTGTACGTAGGAATCCAACTGATCGAGGCGCTGCTCCCAGACCTCGCGCTGCTTCTCAAGCCATCCGGCCGCATGGCGCAACTCGCCCGGCACGAGGCGCACCGTCCGCACCCGCCCCTGCTTCCGCGAGCGGATCAGCCCGCCGGCCTCCAGCACGCGCAGGTGCTGCAGGAAGGAGGGCAGCGCCATTCGGAAGGGCTCGGCCAATTCGCTGACCGTGGCCGGCCCGCGCCGCAGCCGTTCGATGACGGCCCGTCGGGTGGGGTTGGCCAGGGCGGCAAAGGCCAGGTCCAGTCGTGAGAGTGCGGCGGACATCGCCCGATGCTAGCCCTCCAGATACTTAGGTCAATGCCTAAGTGATTGCAATCCTCGCAGGAGCCCGGGGCGTTGGGCGAGCGCCCTGGTCCGCTGGATTGCAGGCCGGGCGGGGCCAAGCATCCCTCATGACCATCCGTCATCCGCCGATCCCGACCGTCGTTGACTTCGCATCGCTGATCACCTGGTATCGGAAGCAATGCGATGGCGAATGGGAGCACCACCGCGGCGTGCGACTTCAAACACTCGACAACCCTGGCTGGATACTCAGAATCGATCTCATCGGGACAACGCTTCAGGGCTGCATAATGTCCGAAGTGTCCGAGGGTTGTTCACCGATCCGTGCCCCGGTTTCGCCGAGCTGGATTTCCTGCAGAGTCGAGGACAATGTGTTCATCGCTGCCTGCGATCCCAAACAACTGGCACGACTCTTCCTGGTCTTCAACGATTTTCTTCGCAGCAACTCGCCTTCCTGAGTCACCTCTCCCGAGACCACACTCATGCCCTACGTCAACGTGCAGATTCTCACCGGCGCCAGCCGCGAGCAGAAAGCGCAGATCGTCGCCGACATCACCGCCTCCCTGCAGAACGTCCTGGGCAAGAAGCCCGAGCACACCCACATCGTCATCACCGAAGTCGAGGATGAGAACTGGGGATTCGCAGGCCTTCTCACCGACGAGTGGAAGAAGCGGCAGGCCGACACTTCAACCTGAGACCCGACGCCCTCAGCCGACCGGCAACGGATACGAGATGATGATCGCCGACGGCACGATCGGGTACGCCATCCGCACGCGATACAGCCGGAACTCCTCCGCCCTCCATCCGCAGCGCTCGCAGACATGGCGGATCAGCTCCTCGTAGCGGGGAATCTCCGCCAGGTGTGCTGCCGCAGGCCCAAACCCCATCAATTGCACCCGCTCCAGCGCCTCGAGCTCATCAAACTGGCGATGGTGCAGATCCCACCACGGCATGCCCGACAGCTGCCCGAAGACCTGAAGTCGCGGCTTCACCTCGTCAAAGAGATCAACGTGGACGAAGTGATCCAGCAGCCCGAAACGACACGGCGTCCGCACTTCCAGCGCCTGCGCCATCGCCGCATCTTCCTCCGTCGGCGTGCGCGACATCACGCTGCGCAGCATCTCGGCCGTGAAACACGTCACCGCCCCCGCCTGCCCGACCGGGCCCGGCACGAGTTCATCCTGCACCGCGCCGGACTCCAGCACGCGGCGTTGAATCGTCGGCAGGGGTTGGGAGCAGAACTCCGCAAGCATCGGATAGCCCGAGGGATTCGCCGAGGCCGGCATCGGCTCAAGAGGCCTCCGCTCGGCGCGCTTGGGCGCTCCGCGGTCGTCGGTGGGGCGTTCGCGGCTGACGATCCAGGGCTTGTCCGGGTGAATCCGTCGCAGATCCACAAAGCCCGTCACCGTGGTGCAATCGATCAGCCCGGGATCGTCACGGCCGGGCGCGCAGAAGAGGGCCTTCATCTGCGCCCGCGCCTGCGCGCCCCAGGTGTAGCTGGCGCAATTGAAGCCCGCCTTGCGGTAGAGGATGTCGGTCTCCTCGCGCCCCTCCGTGCCGGTGCGGTTGAGCATCATCTCGAAGGACTCGCGGTCTCCCGCGTGCATCAGGATGAACCGCTCCAGCTCCTCGATCGCCTCCGGAACCGCGCGGCGAATCTCCGGGCCGACCCCCCGGCCCTCGGCGGCGCGCAGGAGTTTGCGCAGGGCACCGTCGCCGGGCAGGTGGCGGTAGATCGTGGCCGGATCGACCGCTTCGGCGATGCGTGCGAGTTTCCAGGCGAGCGTCTTGTGGAGTCCGAGCGAGCGTTCCAGGTCGGCTGCGCGATCGATAGGGCCCTGTGCCTCGGTGATGACGCGAGTCACGGCAGCGCGAACACGTTGCAGGACGGCCAGACTGTCGGTCTGGAATCGGTCCGGTTCGGCAGCGGAGTCGGCGGCGACGGGCCTGCGAGAGAGGTTGTTGACGGTGATCCTCGGCATCTTGCGATGTGGTGCGATCCGTTAAGTGGCGATCATACCGCTATCCGGCCTGTTTCGGCCCTGAATCAGATTCTCACTTGTTAATCTGGAAAATGCACCTGAAAACCGGACATTTGAGAAAAGTTTTCAAAAACTTCTTCCGACACAGTTGACAGAGGCGTGATCATCTGTTCTTATGGGCAGTGACGTGCTGTGCGCCCCAGGACGGTTCGACCAGGACTTGTCGAACCGCTCGGGCGCCTTCGTCATGGGTGGCCTTCGCCGCTTGACTCGCGCCACAAACCTCAAGAAGGAGAGAAACATGTCGATGCAACGCACCCCCCTGGTTATCGCCTGCGCCTCGCTGGCCCTGGCCGCCCCAAACACCCTCCTCGCCGACACCATCCACGTGCCCGGCGACGCCCCCACCATCCAGATCGCCATCAACAACGCCGCCAGCGGCGACCTCATCCTCGTCGCGCCGGGAACCTACCAGGAATCCATCAACTTCCTCGGCAAGAACATCATCGTTCGCAGCGAAGCGGGCTACGACTCCACCACCATTGACGGCGAAGACCTCGCGCGCGTCGTCGATTGCTCAAGTGGAGAGCCCGACACCGCCGCCCTCGAGGGCTTCCGCATCATCCGCGGGTACTCGGCCGGCAGCAGCGGAGGCGGCATGCGCATCCTCAACTCCGACGTCACCGTCCGCAACTGCCGCTTCTTCCTCAACGTCGCCGACGCGGCGTCCGGCGGCGGCCTCTACATCGAAAACAGTTCCTCCCTCATCACCGACTGCCTCTTCGATGAGAACACCAGTCTCGGCGGTTCCGGCGGCGGCATCGCGGCACGTAACGCCTCCCCCGTCATCGATCGTTGCACCTTCGAGAGCAACCTCTCAGACGGCGGCTCCGGCGGCAACATCGCGTCCCTCGGCTCCTCGACGCCGATCGTCGCCAACTGCCTCGTGACCGGCGGCGGCGCGCCGTCGGGCACCGGAGGCGGCATCGCCAATCGGGATGACTGCTCCGCCACCTACGTCAACTGCACCATCGCCGACAACGACAACTACGGCGCCGCCAACCGCGGCAACAGCGTCAACGCCTACTTCAACTGCATCGTCTGGGGCAACGCCTCGGGCCAGATCCGCGACACCGACGCCGGAAGCGCCACCGTCGAATACAGCAACGTCCAGGGCGGCATCACCGGGACCGGCAACATCGATGATGACCCCGATTTCGTCAGCAGCACCGACTACCGTCTCAGCGCCGGCTCACCCTGCATCGACGCCGGCGACAACACCGCCGTGCCGGCCGGCATCACGCAGGACCTTGACGGCGCGGCTCGCTTCGCCGATGATCCCGATACTCCCGATACCGGCAACGGCGATGCGCCGATCGTTGACATGGGCGCGTATGAGTTCGGTGCCGGCGAGGGATTCACACTCGCCTCCTCCGGCTCCTGCCCGGGGACGATGACCTTCACGGCAAGCGGCGCGCTCTCCAACTCCGTCGCCTTCGCCTACGCACGCGGCCTGGGCTCGCAGAATGTGCCGCCCTCATTCCCCTGCGCCGGCGTCACCCTCGGGCTGGACAACACCGCCACCCTCCTGGGAACAGCCCCGGTCGTCGGCGGCGTGGCTGAGATCACCCGCAACGTTCCCGGCCAGGGCTGCGGCCGAGTCTTCCTTCAGGCCCTCGATCTCGAACCTTCCTGCGCGCCCAGCAACGTCATCCTCGTGGGCAACTGAAGTCAGGAAAGGTGAGAGCCACCTGCGGGCCGCCCCGACCGCGGCCCGCACTCTCTCCCATCGCCCTCCGCGACGCGCCGCACACCCCGTCGGCGCCTCCGGAGGGCGATGTGCTTTCTGACTCTGAAGTCAGACCTGTGCTGCCCGACGACGGCCCCGAACCTGTTCCGGCGCGCGATGCCGGTCTTGAATCCTGTATGAGCACTGAAGATTTCACCATCGAACTGCGGCTGCGCGACGTCAATCAGCTCTTCAATTCCCTCGACCCCTCTCCTTTCCACGAGAAGGACCTCGACGGCGATGCGGAGGAGTTCATCGTCTCCTGGGCGCGCGAGTGTCCGCCGGATCGCACAATGCGTCTGGCCGTATACATTGACGGAGCAGTCCGCCCCGACACAGCGGCGGTGATCACCGACGCAGTCCACAACTACTTCCGCTATCGCGCCCAGATCAGCCGATTCGAGTTTCGCGACCTGATGAAGCGCGGGCGAATCAGTCTCGCTATCGGCCTGACCTGCCTCTTTGCCAGTCTGATCCTCAGTCGACTGCTCCTGACCGATCCCTCTCACCCCCTGCCCTGGATCGACGTCGTGCGGGAAAGCATCACCATTGCCGGCTGGGTCGCCATGTGGCACCCCGTTGAACTTTACCTGTACGGCTGGTGGCCGATCCGCCGCCAGGGCCGACTCCTCTCCCGCCTGGCAACAATGCCCGTGCAGGTCTTGCCCCGTTGACCGATCTTGCGCATCTTGACAGGAATCCGCAAAAATCCGCAGAAAACAACGTGTTGCGCGCACATTCTGAGCGCGCATTTAGCCCTTTCCCGGTCGCCGTTTCGACTCCGGCTCCTACCCTTGTCTTCATTCCACTGCTCGTGCACTCGCACCCGTGGATTCGTGGTCTCTTTCGTCTGCGAATCGTCACTCGCAGACTCAGTCCAGACTGCCCATAAGGAGGGTACAGAATGAATCGCTTCTTCGCCATTGCAGGATCGCTCGCCGCCATGACCGCCGTCACAAACGCTGACATCATCGGCCTCGTCGACTTCGACGGCACCGAACTCGGCCTGATCTCCTACTCCAACACCACCTATGTCTACGGCGGAACCGGCCTGGGCACCGACGCCCTGCAGGTCTCATCAGACGCCGGCACCACCAGCGACTGGTCACCCGGCGACGCCTTCTGGCCCATGACCCGTGCCGCCGTCGGCCCCAACACCATCGGCATGCCCTTTGCCATCTCCGATGACGGCGTCGTCCCCGCCGCCGGCAACACCCTCTTTGAAACCGACAACGGCGGCTTTGCCGGTGTCGACTTCGAAAACGACGGCTTCTTCGGCGTCACCGACACCGAGAACGGCCTCAACACCGGCCTCATCTCCGCCGACTTCGAGTTTGACGTCGCCGGCGCCACCAACCTCTCAGTCAGCGTTGACATCGCCGCCATGGGCGACTTCGAAGCCGCTGACCTCTTCAACTTCGAGTACTCCGTCGACGGCGGGTCATTCCAGCCGCTCTTCACCAGCTCGATCGATGAAGACATCGATCAGACCTACATCATGGACAACCCCGACACCCTGCCGGTCGTCCTCAATGACCCCGCCTTCATCGACGGCGTCATCCTCGACGACAACTACCAGACCTTCACGGCCGCCATCCCCGAGACCGGCTCCACGCTGACCGTCCGCTTCTCGGCCCAGACCGACGGCTCCGAGGGCTTCGGCTTTGACAACCTCACCGTCGAAGGCGACACCGGCACGCCCGGCCTCGTCCTCACCCTCGAGAGCAGCTGCCCGGCTTCCGGCCCCGCCGTGCTGACGGCCACCGGCGGCGGCTCCGGCGTCGTCGCCTTCGTCTACTCACTCAGCGGCACCGGCTCATTCATCATCCCCGGCGGCTTCACCTGTGCCGGCACCGAGCTGGGTCTGGCCGGCCCTGTCACCCTCGGCGGCACCGCCTCGGGCGATCCCGCGGTCCTCAACGTCGGCAACGTGCCCGCCGCCGCCTGCGGTCGCGCCGTCGTTCAGGCCCTGACCACTGACACCTGCGAGACCTCCAACACCGTTTCCTTCTGAGACGCTCGCAGCAGAGTCTGACCCATCGCGTCCGCCCCGGCAATCGTCGGGGCGGACGTCTTTTTCTCTATCTGCGACCCATGAATGTCCGATGCTCACCTTCGACGTACTTCACGAATCATTGGTTCGAGGCAAATTACTCACTTGCCGACCAGGACATACAGGCACATGCACCGGACGAGGTTCTGCCGTCTGAATCCAAGGAGCTTCCACATGAGTCGCCCCCTCATCATCATCGCCGGATCGCTTGCAATGACCCCGTGCGCGGCTCCTGCCGACATCCTCGGCTACGTAGATTTCGACGGCTTCGAAATCGGTCTGATCGCCTATCGGAACTCCGCCTACACATACGCCGGAGGCGGCATGGGCACCGATGCATCCCAGGTCTCTGTTGAAACGGGCACGACGACGAACTGGCCGGCCGGCTCGGCCTTCTGGCCGATGATCCGCTCCGTCGAAGGCCCGAACGGCGTTGGAATGCCCGCCGAACTTTCCGACGACGGCGTGATCCCTGCTGAGGGAAACGCGCTGGAAAAGACGGACAGGCTGGGCTTTGCCGGTCTGGATCTTGACGGCAACGGCTTCTTCGGAGTTGCTGCGACAGAGAACGAGGCGAACTCCGGCCCGATGGTCGCAGAGTTCGTATTCGATGTCGCCAACACCGACGTGAGTAACATCAGCGTAGACGTCATCGTCATGGGAGATTTTGAAGTTGAGGACGGCTTCGCATTCGAGTACTGCATCGACGATGGACCGTTCATCCCGCTGCGCAGCACGGGCGTGGAGGAGAACTACTACCGCGATTACACGATGGACAACCCGGATGTCGGAGTGGTCCGAGTTGATAATCCCCTGAGCATTATAACAGTACGGCTGGCAGATGAGTTTCATAGGTTTACGAACGCGGCCTTCAACGACGGGGGTTCGACATTGACCGTGCGGTATACAGCACGATGCAACGGATCAGGCGGGTTCGGCTTTGACAATCTCATAATCAGAGGCGGCCGGCCTCCCCAGAACCCTGCTCTCACCTATGAGACCAGTTGCCCGGATGCAGGACCGGCGACGCTCACAGCCACCGGAGGAGGGTCGGGCCCGACGGCCTTCTTCTACTCACATGACGGTCTCGGCTCATTCATGATTCCACGTGGCTCCACATGCGCCGGAGCCGAACTGCTTATGTCCCCACCGTTCGTTCTTGCCGGCATCGTTCACGGCGACCCGGCGATCCTCACCATTCCCAATGTACCGGCGTCTGCCTGCGGCATCGCGATCGCCCAGGCCCTCAATCTCGACACATGCCAGACATCGGGCTGCGCCTTCTGGTGATCGCGCAGCAGAGTCTGACCCATCGCGTCCGCCCCGGCAATCGTCGGGGCGGACGTCTTTTTCTCACACCCGACGCCCAAATCAGGTACACTCATGGCAGAACGCCGCACACAACGGAGATCGGCCATGCACTTCCCACGTCCCCGAGCGCTTGTTGGCATGGTTCACCTCGGCGCCCTGCCCGGAACGCCCTTCAACTCCCGTCCGCTCGATGACCTCATCCGCACCGCCGTCGCAGACGCCTGCCTCCTCGCCGACGCCGGCTTCGACGCCCTCATCATCGAGAACATGCACGACCGCCCCTACCTCCCGAGGAGCGTCGGCCCGGAGATCGTCGCCGCCCTCACCCGCATCTGCGAGGCCGTTCGCCACGCCCTGGGCGATTCCTACACCCTCGGGCTGCAGATTCTCGCCGGTGCGAATTGCCAGGCGCTGGCCGTCGCGCATGCCTGCGGAGTCAACTTCATCCGTGCGGAGGGCTTCGTCTACGCATCGGTTGCCGACGAGGGCCTGCTCGCCGATGCCGACGCCGGCGAGCTGCTCCGCTACCGCCGCGCCCTGGGTGCCGATGACATCGCCGTCTTCGCCGACATCCGAAAGAAACACTCCGCCCACGCCCTCACCGCCGACCTCACCATCGCCGACTGGGCCCACTCCGCCGAGTTCTTCGGAGCCGACGGCCTCATCGTGACCGGCTCGTGGACAGGCCGCGCCCCCGACCTCGACGATTTGCGCGACGCCCGCGCTGCCGTCAGTCTGCCGATCCTCTCCGGCTCCGGGGCGACGCCGGCCAACCTCGCCGACCTGTGGCGCTTCGCCGACGCCGTGATCGTCGGTTCCTGGTACAAGAAGGATGGGCGCTGGAACCAGCCGATCGACTCTCGACGCCTCCTTGACCTCATGCAGGCCGCCGAGCAGATCCGTGCCGGCTCCAGACATGAAGACGCCGCGTCGGTGAAGTGATCGAACTCAGGTTCCTGCATCCACCCTTTCTGAGTCCCTATCCTTCGCCATGGCCAGTCATGCACCGGTGATCGGCATCACGCCAGACGTCAACGAGGACCGCGTGTTTCTGACGCACGGGTACGCCGAAGCGGTCAACCGGGCCGGCGGCGTCGCGCTGATTCTCCCGCCGCTGGTCGAGCAGGTGGAGGCCTGCCTTGCACTCTGCGATGGGTTCGTGCTCTCCGGAGGCGATGACCCGTGGATGGAGCCCTTCGGCGTCGCAACGCACCCGAAGGCAAAGCCCGTCAACCTCGTGCGCCAGGAGTTCGAGACCGCGCTGCTGCGCCGCCTCGAGAACCGGCCGGCCCTTGGCATCTGCCTCGGCATGCAGTTGATGGCGCTGGTCTCGGGCGGCTCGCTGAATCAGCATCTTCCCGACAACGTCGCAACGCACGCCGACCACTGGGGGAAGAAGCCGCACCCGGTCTCCGGTTCGCTCGGCTCCGGTTCGCCGCTGAGCAACCATCGGCAGGCCGTCGAGGACCCGGGCAGACTGGAAGTGATCGCAACGGCCCCGGACGGCGTGATCGAGGCGGTGCGCGATCCGTCGAAGCCCTTTCATCTCGGCGTGCAGTGGCATCCGGAGCGCAGCGGCGAGGGGCCGCTGGGCGATGGATTGTTCGCACAACTCATCGCCGCCTGTCGGGCGCAGTGAGAATCGATCAGAGCGTCAGGGCGATTCGAGGGCGTCGAGTTCGAGTTCGACCAGGACGCCCTGCATCGAGGTGCGCACCGGCTGCCCTTCATCCCGCGGCGTCAGCGGCGCGGAGGTCGTCGCCATCTTGCGGAAGGCCGTTTCGATCACCTCCCCTTCGCAGACCATGCGCACGAAGGCGGCAGGGTCGGAGGCGCGGAGGAATCGGTCGGCCATCAGCGCTGCGCGGGCCTGGTTGAGCGGATCGGGCTTGCCTTCAAAAGCGCGCTTGAAACTCGCCTCATCGACCGTCGGGCTGTCGGAGTTTATCAACAGCCGATATCGCTCCGCCACCCCGCTGCGATACTCGGGAACGGCATACTGAGCGACCATCTCCTCGACAACCGCGCGATACCACCCCGGGACTCCGCGAATCTTCTCCCCCATCTGCTGCTCCATCATCGACTGCGCATACGCACGCGCCACATCGGCCAGTTGCGCTGGGGAGCCGATGCCGGCGGCGTCCACATCAAACGTCCGGTAGAGGAAAAAGCCGGCGTAGCCGATGCCGGGCGTTGCATCGTCCCAGGCATTGGTGCCGAAGATCTGCTCCCAGACGACGCGAGCCGTCGTCTCATCCTCCAGCAGCACACCGAGAACGGGAATCGGCTTTGCGGGGAAGATGCGCGCCGTCGCCTCATCGAGACCCGGCAGAATCGGCGCGACGGCCTCAAGCCACGGACCCGGCCGGGCATGGAGCACGACGGTTTCGCTGCGCGAGGAGGCCGGCGGAAGCAATTCCATCGTCTGCTCGGAGATGGCGGGAATCGGCGGGGTGTAGTGCCGCACAACAAACGGAACGGAGGCGGCGATGACGATGATCACCGCGATGACGCCGAGGGTGCGCCGGTTGCGGCGGGCGATTGTGTCGGGACTGGGCTGCGGGTCGCTCATGGGAACTGCAATGGTAGTCGTGCCGCCGGTGCGTGAATGAAAAAGCCCCGCGCCGATGAGGGCGCGGGGCGGAGGCGGCTGCGATTGGTACCCGGTTTACGGGCAGGAAATCTGCGTCACGACGATGTTGGAGACGCGGCCGAACTGCGCCGCCTGCATCCAGACATCCTTGCCGTCGGGGGCGTTGGGCACGTTGACGGTCAGGACGGCGTTGCCTGAGCCGTCGGCGACGACCGTGCCGCCCAGTTGCGGCGAGTCGAGGCCGACGGTGACGTTGAGGAAGGGAACGAAGGTAGCCCCTTCACCGACGAGACTGTACCCGAAGTAGACCGTCTCGTTGGGAGTGGCGCCGGTGGCGGCGACGTCGGCCTGGCTGCGGCAGACCAGCGGCTCAGCGGCGAGGGTGAAGTCTCCGCCGGCGTCATCGAAGCAGAACTGCCCGACCCACGTGCGCCAGTCGCCGCCGGTGGTCCACTCGTGGTGGCCCCAGAAGCAGCCGGGGACGACCGGGTCATTCTGCGTTCCGCTGTAATCGCCCCAGCGGCCGAAACCGGTGTGCGTGCCGGTGCTGTCGCGGACGAGTTCCGGATCGCGGAACTCACCGAGGGGATCGGTCGAGGCGCGAAGCGCCGACCACATCGAGGTGAACTCGTTGGTGGCCGACCGGGCGAAGGTGATGCCGGCGTTGCCCTCATCGTCGGCGAAAATGCTGGGGAAGAAGGTGTAGATGCCGGCGCCGGGATCGATATCGCCCCACTGCTTCAGCGTGGGATTGTCGCCGGAATCGGGCCAGCCGTTCATCTCGAACTCGTACCAGCGGACGGTGGCTTTCGAGCTGTTCTGATGGTGCACGGCCCAGAGCGAGCCATTGCGATACATGCAGGACCAGAAGCGCGGCTCGAAGAGGAAGAATCGGCTTGAGGTTCCCTGCTGGGGCACGGTGGAGGGATAGGTGTAGGTCGGCACGCTGAGGGTGTAGGTCTCGCGCGTCGGGGCTTCGAGCGTGCCCTTGATGGCGTGGAAGATCACCGTGTTGTTGCTGGAAAACTCCGTGGACTGAAGCATGTACTGCGCCGGCGCGTCGGCGTCGTAGGTCACGGGAATCCCGTAGGACTGCGTGCCGGTAATCAGAATGTGTCCGTCGTTGACGGCTCCGCCGGTCAGCAGCGGCGCCTTCTCGAGCATGTAGACGAGGTACTTGTCCGGGCCGAAGAAGTCGGCCGTGAGGTAGACGCGTTCATCGTCAAGGGCCATGTTCGGCGAGTCGATGTCGTTGTCGGAGATGCTGGTCACGTCGAGGCGATACTTGAACCACGTGCCGTTGGGATCGCTGTCGTCGGAGACGGCCAGCAGGAAGTAAGACCGGTTGTCGTCGCTGCGCTCGTTGGCCATCACCCAGAAGCGCTCGGTGTGCGGGTCCCAGAGGGCTTCGGGGTCGAAGACGAAGTTGTCGGCCCCGAGCGAGCCCCAGAAGCCGAACGAGTTCTCGATCTCGTCGCGGAAAGTGTTCACGCCCTCACGGGTGAAGAAGGCGATCTGCCCGTTGACGATCACGACGACGTGATTGGGTCCCACAGCCAGCTCCGGATCGGGCGGCGTCCAGCCCGTGCCGGGCACCGCCTCAAAGCCGAAGCGCACTTCGGAGATGCCGCCGCCGATCCACGGCTCCTGCTGCTGAAACTCGGGGTTGTAGATGGGCGGGATCGGGGCATCGACGGTTGAGAAGTCCGCCGAGGCAAAGGCCGAGGCGAACTCTGCAACGTCCTGGGCCTCATCGGGCTCCGGCAGGTCGCCGGCGAGGGTGAGGTTGACGGCGCTGGAGTCGCCTTCCGAACCGGGCCCCTCCCAGGCAGCGGCGATACGGCCGTTGACCCACGCCAGCCGCCGTGCGTTGGAGCCGATCGTCAGCGCGACGCGCGCCTCAGTTTGCGGGCCGAGCACGATCGGATCCCCGACGGGCAGCCCGTCGGCATCGAGCATCTGTGCGAGGACCTGCGACTCCACCGAGCCCTGCACATCGACACTTCGATTCCATGCCAGAAGCGTCCGACCGCTTTCTGCCTCCACGGCCACGGCCGCCCCGGCCAGCCACGCGCCTTCAGCTTCGGAGCGGGCCACGGTGACAACCTCGCCGAGGCGCGCGCCGTCGGCAGCGAAACGGGCCGTTGAGACGTCGTAGCCGAACTCGCCGGGCGTCATCCATGCGGCGACGAATCCGCCGTCGGCGTCAACGGCGATGGAGGGCTCGACGTGCATCTTCACCCCCTCGCTCAGAACCATCTCGTCGGAGATCGACGCCCCGTCGGACTCAACGATCCGGGCGATGATGCCGTGCGAGTTCTCCGGGCCGCGGCTGCGCGACCAGGCGACGAGGAAGGAGCCATCGGGCCGCGCCTCCACCGTCGGCAGGGCATCGCTGACGACCTCGGCCGGTTGAGACAGGGTGAACTCCGCGCCGGCGGGCGTGCCGTCGCCGTTGAAGAGCCGAGCGCGGACGTCGGCCGAGGCGGTCGCGCCGATGGTGGTGTCGTTCATCCACACCACCATTGCCTGACCGGCGCTGTTGACGGCGACCGTCGGCGAGGACTGCTGCCCGCGCGTGTGCTGGTTGACGGGAATCTCAGCCGTAGCCGAGGCGAAGTCCGCCTCGAACTTGCGCGCGAAGATGCCCGAGGAGGAGCCATCCTGCCCGAAGGATTGCCAGACGCACCATGCGCCGTGGTCGCTCATCGCCACGGCAGGATTGACCTGGTGATTGTGCCACGTCTCGTTGATGCGGAGTTCGCCGCCCAGCGGCCGGCCGCTCCCATCAAAGACGCGGGCAAAAATTCCGTAGGAACCGCGCTCCTGACGCCGGCTCTGCCAGATCTGCATGATGCGGTCGCCGGACGGGCTGACGGCCAGGCCGACGCGATCCTGCGTGCTCTCTGTGAACTCATTGGCCTGGCGATGCACCTGCTCCTGCCAGGTGGCGCAGCCGACCATTGCGCCCTGCTCTACGCACTCCGGGCCCGCGCCCAGCGACAGAATGCCGGCCAGGGCCAGCGAGGTCAGAATCGGGGTCATTTCGTCTCTCCTTCACCTTGAGAACACTGAGTGCGAACGGCAAAAACATCATGTCGGCCGCCGGCGGCCTTCCTGCGGCTTCTACAGACCAACCCCGTCAGACGCCGCAGTATTTCGCCGCGTTCACCCCCGATCGGACTCTCGCACGAACTTCGCAATCGCCATGACAGGAAAATACAGCCGGTAGAGGTGGTAACGCAGGTAAAAGACCTTCGGAAACCCCGTCCCCGTAAACCACGGCTCGTGCCACGAGCCGGCCGGGTTGCCGAACGCATCGGCCTCGGCCAGTTGCGTCTCGGAAAGCCAGCCGATGGCTCGCGCACAGTCCGGATCGTCAGGACCGAGAATGTTCTGCAGCGTGATCGCCGCCCAGGCGGTCTGAGAGGCCGTCGACGGTCCGTGGCCCATCAGCGAGCGGTCGAGGTACGTATCGGGCGACTCACCGAAGGAGCCGTCGGCCCTCTGCACCGACTTCAGCCACTCCGCCGCGCGAAGCACCCACGGTTGCGACATGTCGCAGCCGATCCGCCGCAGGCCGCAGACCGCCTGCCACGTCCCGTAGATGTAGTTCACACCCCAGCGGCCGAACCAGCACCCCTCCGGCTCCTGCCGGGAGCGGATGAAGTCGATGGCGCGCTGCACGTGCGGCATCTGCGCCGTGTGCCCGTGCCAGGCGAGGCACTCCAGCACCCGCCCGGTGATGTCCGGGCAGGAGGGGTCCTGCATCGCGTTGTGATCGGCAAAGGGAACCTTCTCCAGGATCGGCCGGTCCTTCGTGCGATCGAAGGCCGCCCAGCCGCCGTCGTCATTCTGCATCGCAAGAATCCACGCCACGCCCCGCGCCGCGGCCTCGGCATTCTCGGCTCCGCCGGCTCGCTTCAGAGCCATCGCGACCATGGCCGTGTCATCCACGTCCGGGTACCACTCGTTGCGATACTCGAAGTACCACCCGGCCCGCTCTGCATCGACGGTGCGCGACCAGTCGCCGGCCAGCGTGTTCTCGCGCTCGCGCAGCCAGCGGCAGGCGCGGGCGACGGCCCCGTCGGGCGTGTCGTGATCGAGATCGAAGCCGGCATCGGTCAGCGCGTAAAGGGCAATGCCGGTATCCCAGACCGGGGAGAGGCAGGGTTGAATGCGAATCTCACCCGTGCGCTCATCGGTGATGAAGAAGCGATCAAGCTGGGCCAGCGTCTCCCGGATGCAGGGGTCGTCCATCGGCCGCCCCAGGGCGCGCAGCGCGATGATCGTGTAGATCATGGGCGGGAAGATCGCCCCCAGGCCCTCGGTGTGCTGCGGGTCGCTGCGGGTTCGGATCCACGCCTCGGCATCGCGCAGGGCGCGGCCGCGTCCGGGCGTGACCCCCCATCGCTGCAGGGCCTTGAGCGCGGCGTCAGCGCGGAGGAAGAAGTTCGTCCAGGAGCCGAATCGCGGCTCGCGCTTCTTCGCCAGGCGCTGCATGTTGCGGCGGTCAAGAAAGAGCGGCTCGAGCGAGATGCCCTCCGGCAGGGCGCGTGCCGGCCGAAGCGCCGTGCAGACGGCCAGCGGCAGGATCATCGTCCGCGACCAGGCGGAGACATGATCCATGTTGAAGGGACACCAGCGCGGCAGGTACTGCAGTTCCGGCGGAATCGCGGGGACCGCCTCCCAGGAGATCAGGCCGAGGCAGGCGAAATAGAAGTTGGTGAAACTGTTGCACGCCTCCGCCCCGCCGTGGGCGCGAATGAGGTCGGCCGCGGCGCGCATGTGGGGCTGCTCCGGGCTGTCGCCAGCAAGGCGCAGACAGAGCCAGGCCTTGACCGTCGCGGAGACATCGATGCTCCCCCCGGGATACTGCACCCACGCGCCGTCGGGCTGCTGCAACCGTCGCAGGTAGGCGATAAGGGCAGGCACGCGCGGGTCGTGCTCGAGGCCGACGGCCCAGAGCATCAGAAGGTACTCGCTGTTGAGAATCGAGTCGCCCTCGAGTTCGCCGCGCCAGTGGCCGTCGACGTTCTGCAGACTCAGCAGCGCCTCTACGCCACAGCGCAGCGACCGGCGCGCCTGCGAGCGATCGTCGCCGAGGGCTTCAACGGCAGCCGGACGCGGACTCTTCTCCCCGAGGGTCGTGCGGTTCATGCACGCCGAGCATAGGCGGGCGCGGCTCAGCCGTCGTCGAGACTCTCGCCGCGAACGTGTCGGGACATGTCCCGCAGGAAACGCGCCACCTGCCCGCGCTGCACGGCTCCCATGCTGTCGGACTGCTCGTTGTAGAACTCGAAGAACCCCTCGACGCGATCGGGCTGCAGCGCCCGGCTCTGCTCCCGCGCCCGCTCGGTGTCGCGCTGGGCCTGCTCATTCATCTTCACGAGGCGATCTTCGTCGGAAACGTCGCGCTGCCGGTCGTTGATGCGGTCGCCCAGCTTGTCCATCTCCAGCAGCCACTGATCCAGAAAGGCCCCGCGCTCGTGCGGCGGAAGCTCGGCGTACTCAACCGCTGACTCCGACATCAGATCGACGACCAGCAGCCGCATGTTCTCCTCGACCTGCTGGCGGACGTTGTAGTTGACCTCGGCGACGAACTCGGCCAGTTCGGCCGCATCCTCCTGATCGAAGGTGCGCAGCCGGTCGAGCATCTCCAGCATGTAGTTGAGACGGTCGCGGGCCGGAAGGGTGTTGAACTCCTTGCGCGTGACGAACTCGGCCATCGTTTCCACTGCGGCTGTTGCCGCATCGGGCTTGGGCATCGGGCGGTAGACCCACGCCGCTGCGCCGCCGGCAACTACAGCCAGCCCCAGCGCGGTTACGCCCAGGCGTCGCCTCGTGCGGCGATCCTCAAGACTGCGAAGCGCCCTCTGCATCATCGCCTTCATCGATCTTCCGCTCGCGTCTTCCACTTCGGATCAGACCAGTCCGTCAGCGGTGCCGCCGAGCCGTCCCAGTAAGACGCGTTCTTGCCGATCTCATCGGGAGGCCGGTGCCACGCCTCGGCGTCGGCGAAGATGGGCCACTTGCCGGGCGTCTGCTCGTAGAAGACGGTGACTGTTCGCGCGATCGTCTTGCCGCGCTCGCCCCGGAAAAACTCCCGCGCCCACATGATCCACCCCGGCCAGTAGTCGTAACTCGTGCCAAGCTCCTCGGCCACCCCGGTGTCATCGGAGGGGCAGATCATCACGTCGGTGTTCGTGAGATACTTGCGCAGCTGCACCAGCATCTCCGCCTCATCCTGCTCGCTGTAGGGATTGATGCTCAGCGGCAGAACATAGGGCAGCACCTCGTTGTTGTCGGCCATGTACATCACGATGCCGGTCTGCGCCTGCCGCAGGTTCGAGAGGCACGCCGCCTTCTGCGCCGACCGCCGCGCGCTCGACAGCGCCGGCAGCAGGAGGCCGATGAGCAGACTGATAATGCCCATGACCACCAGCAGTTCGATCAGCGTAAAGCCGCGCGAGTCCTTGCCACGATCTCGCCTCATCCCGCATTTCCTCCGCACCATCCTACCGCCCGGGAGACGGCAAGTTGCAGACAGCCGCCGATTGATTCTATCGGTCCACCGCCGCGCCGCACTGAAATCTGCCTGCACTTCCGAGGGGCGTCGAGGGCCTCAGCCCTTCAGACCCAGCGACCGGGCGAGCTCCCGGATTACCGGCTCGGAGTAGGTAATGCAGAAGGCCCCGTCGGCAAAAACCTCGATCAGCAGCGGGCAGAAATCGGAGGTGATGACGAAATCCTGCCGGGCGGAGTCCCCGTTCTTGAGCAGGGCCCGGGTCATATCCACCAGCACGCGAGTCTCCCCCCACGTCACCGCCAGCGCGTTGCGGGTGTTCTGGTGCAGGGCCGAGGTCGCATCCATCTCCTGCCACTCCTCATCCGCGGCGAGGTCGTAGGCCACGCAGTCGAGGATCGCCCGCCACGTGCTGACCGGAATCACCAGCACCTCGGTCAGGTGCAGTTTGTTCAGAATCCCCTCGAGGATCTCCGCCAGTTCCTCGCGGCCGCGTGTGACGACTCTCACATCAGGATACGGAGGCGTCGTGCTCTCCGGGCTCGCCACGTGCATCGTGGCCAACTTCGGTGACGGATCCATCTCAAGGCGGATCAGACCCGCATCATCGCTGACTTCAACCAGTCCGTGCTTCTGCAGGTTGGGCAGAATCTCGCCGTATTCAACGAACTCCACCGAAGCGTCTCCACTGACTTCCAGGGATCTTTATGCCAACACGCCCCCGCCGTCCCGCCAATGCTAGTCTCTCGCTCCGCCATCGGCACACACCCCCCGGCCGACACTCTCCGCGTACCATACCCGCGCCGACTCACTCTTTCACGACCCCCTCCCTATGCGCCACCGCATCCTCTTTGTCTGCACCGGCAACACCTGCCGCTCTCCGATGGCCGAAGGCATCGCACGCGAACTGCTCGCCTCCGGAGCGTTCGGCGACGACGCCCGGAACTGGGAGGTCATCTCCGCCGGCATCGCCACCATCAACGGCCTCCCCCCGACGCCCGAAGCCGTCAAGGCCCTGCAGGCGCAGAACATCTCCATCGCCCGGCTGCGCTCCCGTATTCTGACTGCCGACCTCGTCCGCCGCGCCACGGTCATCTTCCCCATGACCGCCTCCCACGTGGAAGCCATTCTCGATCTCGACCCCGACGCCGCCCCCCGCATCCGCCGACTCAGCCCCGACGGCGACATCGAAGACCCCATCGGCCGGCCGCAGGAGGTCTACGACCGCACCGCCGTCACCCTCCGCAAGGCCATCGAGGCCGCCCTGCGCACCCTCGCCGACGAGAACGCTCAGAACGAAGGCCGCTGACTCCACCCCTGCCGCCATCGCTCCAGACGGACATGCCCGCGACGATCGATCGTCACCCGCGCTGCCCCGTCGCGCGCTGACACCACCCGCTGCGCTGCACCCAGATCGCCGGGCCCCCACCGATCCGCAATCGCCCGCCGACGTCCCGTGCTCTGCAGCACAACATCGGGCCGCACCGCCGCCACCAGTGCCACCGCCGCCTCCGACCACGAGCCGTGGTGCGGCAGCTCCAGCACCCGGGCCGAAAGCGCCTCCCGGCCCAGCCCCAGCAGCGCCTCGATTCCCGCCTCCTCGATGTCGCCGGTCAGCAGCGCCGCCGTCCCTGCCGCCTCGAGGCGCACCACGAGTGAGCGGTCGTTGTCGGCTTCCAATGCCGCTTCCTGCTCAGGAGTCGGCTGGAGACACCGCAGCCGCGCCGGGCCGAGAGCCCGCTCCCAGCCGGCCCCGACGGCGCTGATCGCCGCGCCGCGCGCCTCCATCCCCGCGAGCCACACTCCCACCGCGCTCCCGGGGCGCTCCCGCGCCGTCGCGATCGTCGAGGCCGTCGTGACGACCTCCCCGATCGGAATCACGTCGGCAATGTCCAGCGAGGCGTTGAAGTGATCAAGATCCTCATGGCTGACGATCAGGCAGTCGATCCGCCGCACCCCCGCTTCGCGCAGCGCCGGCAGCGCCACCGCCCACCCCATCGAGGGCCAGTCGCCTGAACCCGCATCAAAGAGAATCGTCTCCCCGCCCGACTGCACGATGTAACACGAGCCGTCGCCAACGGCCAACATCGTGATCGTCGCGACCGGCCCATCCGCCATCGGCGCCCGCACCACCGGCCACCACCACGGAAACGCCAGCGTGATCGCCGCCGCCGCGCCCCACGCGGTCTGCCGGCGCGTCACAAGCAGCCAGGTGGCGATGACCGCGATTGCAACCGTCGCCCACAGAGAAGGTGGCGCAGCCGAGGTCAGCCACATCCAGTTCGCCCCCTCCAGCGCCTCGACGAGTTTCAGCAACGCCGTCGCAGAGGCCTCCACGGGGCCGTCCAGAATCGCCCCCGCGCCGGCGGTAACGGTTGAGGCCAGCAGCGAGATGAATCCAAGCCCAAGTACGAGTGTGACCAGCGGCATCGAGAGGATCGTGGCCGGGATTCCGGCAAGACTGACCGCCCCGAAATGCGCAATGGCGATGGGAACGCTGACCAGCCACGCCACCGTCGTCGCCGCAACCGTCAGCGTCAGGCGATTCCAGACAATCTGCGCTGTCGTTGCATTCTCCTCATCGATTCGCGCTCCGAAGAGCAGGCGACGCATCGGCTCCGACAGCCCGAGCAGCGCAGCGACGATCCCGTAACTGAACTGAAAGCCCGCATTGAACAACTCGAAGGGGTCGATCGTCAGCGTGACGATCCCTGCAAGGGCCAGCATCGCCGCCACACTCACTCGCCGACCCGTGCTCCCCGCCGCCAGAACCGCAAGAAACATCAGCGCCGCCCGCAGCAACGGCGTCTGCACCGGAACCACCACCAGGTACCACCCGATCAGCAACGCAACCAGAACCGTGCGCATCCCCGGCCGCATCCCGATGGCACGACACATCCCGGCGACCAGCCAGACGAGAATGCCCAGGTGCAGTCCCGAGATCGCCAGCACATGCGAGAGTCCGGTGCGACGGAATGATCGCTCCACCTCGTCCAGCGCTGAGCCGCGCTCACCAAGCAGCAGCGCCAGCAGCAAAGCCCGCACGCCGCCGCTCCCGGCCTCCGCGCCGATCCGCTCCGACGCCCGACGCCGCAGCCCCTCCTGCGCCCGCCGGAACCGCTGCCAGAACGTCTCCGGCCCGCCTTCCACCTCGACCGCCTCCGCCGATGCGATGCTCATCGCCCCGGCCAGGCCCTGACGCTGCGCTGCAACGGCCCGGTCAAACTGCCCGGGATTCATCGCGGGCTCGAAATCCCGCACCATTCCCGTCAGGCGAACGAGGTCGCCGACGCCGACCGGCACATCAGCTCCCGCAACCCGGACCCACAGCCGCGCCCGCATCGGATGCCCGACCCCGAAGCGATCAACCGCCTCGACAGTCTCGAACTCAAACATCGTCGCCGGCCCCAGAAAGCCGAACTCCGCCATCGCCCCGCGCGGTCGCTTCAGCAGGCGCGGCATCGACGCCACCCGACCCCGCACCTGCCATAACTGGGCCGGCTCATCAAGATCAAACGGTTCGACCGGCCCGCCGCTGCGCCACGCCGTCCAGCCGGCAAAAGTCAGCGCCAGCGCGACGAAGACCAGCAACGGCCCCCGCCCGTCCCGGCGCAGCGCCGGCGCGGCCAGCCCTGCCACCCCCATGACCGCAGCCGCGGCAAACCACCACGGGGCCGCCTCCGGCATCAGGTCGGCCATCGCTTCACCGACGAGGATGCCTGCCGCGCAGGCGGCAAAGGCCGCCGCAGGACGGAACCACGCCTGATCCTGAACCAGTCTGTCAGCCGGCAAGCGAGTCGCCCGTAAGTACACAGAAGACGGGAAGTTCTACATCCTACAGAAAATCGCACTCCGGCGAAAGCCCGAAAGGGTAACGAATCGCCGGTGATTTCACCCGGCTCTGCCGGCGCAGGCGCGCGATCCGGTAGGATGTCAAACGCCTCGGCGTTGATTTCAGCACCAAAGGAGCGAAAGGCGATGGCAAAGGCATTCCGGTTCAGCGCTTCGATCGGCCCCTTCCAGTCCCAGACGTGGTGGACCGGAGGCGGCGACTGGTATTCGACGGACCACTTCCCGCAGTTTGACGTCCGGCCCCGCCCGGTGCCGGGCATCTTCCTCGACGACGGCAACTCTCCGGCGCTGACCTACAAGGACTTCGCCTGCTCCATTCGCGATACCTTCCCCTACCACGCCAACTACTACCTGACCGTCGTGAACAACTCAAACCGCACAATCCCCTATGAAATGAGAGTGTGGGTGCCATGACTCAATCACCATCTCAACGCAACGCCGCCCGGGCGCAGGTGTACTTTGACGACAAAGGTGTGATCGTCGCCGTCATCGTTCCCGATTCCTCACCCTCGGCTCCGCCCACCGGACTCCTGACTCCAAAGGGCTGTCGCTGCATGGATGTGGAACTCTCCGGAGAGCTCACCGCCGTCGATCCATGGACGCTTCACACGAAGTATCGCGTTGATCTCAAGGGTCGATCCCCACAACTGGAGCAGTGCGACTCTCCGCAGCGCAATCCGTCGAAGAAACGCGGCAAGAAGGGATAGCCCGCCGCTTCGCCCTCAGCAGCGCAGCACCGCGCACCCCACGTGCCCCCCAAACCCCGCCGCCGTCACCACGTGGTGCTCCCGGCCCGAAAGCGTCGCCCCGTCCGCGCTCACCCGCATCGGGCTCCCGATCGCAGGGCCGAACCGGCCGTCCAGCCAGGGCATCGGCGGCAATCGCTTCGCAACACCGGCGAGCGCGGCGATAACAACACTCACCAGCCCTGATGCGCCAAGGCCGTGCCCAAGCGCCCCCTTCACGGCGTAGACCGCCGCGCCGTCGGCACGACCGCCGAAGGCCCGGCCCAGGCGCTGCAACTCCACCTCATCGTTCTCCATCGTCCCCGTCGCATGAGGATGCAGCACCACCTCCCCCGACGCCCGCTCCGCCGCCCAACTCGCCAGGCGATCCAGCGCCGCCGGCGGCCGCGCGCTGCGCACCAGGTCATCGGCCTCGGCGAGCATCGCCACACCCTTCAGCGAAGCGAGCGGTCGGACCGTCTGCGGGCGGGCATCGAGAATCACCGCCGCGCCGACCTCGTTGAGCACAAAACCGTTCCGCCGTCGGGCAAGAGGCAGCCCGCGATAGCCCTGCGGCGTCAGCGGCGGGAGCACGCCAAGTCGCCGATAGCTGTGTACAAGAATCGGCAGCAGCGAGGCCTCCGTCGCCACGATGAGCACCCGCTCCGCCGCCCCGCGATGAATCAACCGTGCCGCCTGCGCCAGGGCCGCCATCGATGAGGCGCACGCCGCCACCGCCACCCGCGACTCGCCGCAGCGCAGCCGCGTGCGCAGACGGTGGGCGAGAAATCCGTGCGGCCCAAGCGCCGCCGCCTCCGCCCGCGTCCACGGCAGCAGCAGCGCCTCCAGCGCCCCCTTGCTCGACGCAATCACCAGCGGCATCTCCCGCACCTGCGCCGCAGAAAGCCCCGCCATCGCAATCGCCTCGCCCCCGGCCATCTCCCCGAGGGCAACTGTCGGGTCGTTCCCCGCCCGGTGCGCTGCCGGTACGCCCCCGACACCGCGGACCAGCGCAACCGGGTCGATCTCCGGCTCCGCACGCTCGAGCCGATCGCCAAGCGTTCGCCCCTCCAGCAGCGCACGAAAGGTCCCCCACGCCGATCCGCCAAGCGGGCTGACCAGCCCCACCCCCGAAATCGCAATGCCGCCGCCTGCCTCTGACTGCATGACGCCGATCATACGCCCGCTTCGCTCACTCCATCGCCGCCGCAACCCGCCCGCCCGACGCCGTCAGCCGATACAGCGGGACCGGCGGATACCCCTCCTCCACCGTCCGCTCCACCAGCCCCGCCGCATGCAGCTGCTTCAGCGCAGCAGCCAGGGCGCGCGGCGTGATCTCCCCCAACGCCTCCTGCACCTGCGAGAAGCGCAACTCACCCTCCGCCTCCGCCAGCGCATAAATCGCAGGAAGCGACCACTTCCGATACGCCGCTCCCTCCACGCCCAGCGCAGCCACCACCTCGTGCACCCCCGCCGCCCAACGGGACGCCTCCGCTCCGGCCGCCGTCAGCGTGAACTCCGGCCGCAACGGGTGGCCGTAACCGGGATGGCGCTGGACCCACATCAAGTCGCGGATGAGGACGTTCATAGCCGCGCGGAGGGAGGAGCGACTGCAGCCAAGCTGGTGCAGGAGCATGGCGGTGCGGGTGCCGCCGACGGTTGGGCGGAGGTGGTGCATCCGCGCGAGGATGGGGATGGTCCAGGTGTTGGCGCCTGCCCTGCGGATGAAGTCGAGTCTGTCCTGCCCGTCCACAATGCCTCCGGCAGCCCAGGCATCCTGCCTGTGCGGTTCGGGTAGGGTCCGCCGTGCGGACCATGATGCTGTCGCCTGACCAGGTGGCACAGGCATCTTGCCTGTGCCACTGGTCCCACTTGCCCCTTGACAAATGGGTGTCAGGAAGTATAGTCGCTATACTTTATGACACCCTCTTTCGGCCGGAACGGTGAGAGACCTTCATCCGGTATCGAAACAGGGTCATCGGTGGGCGACCGGTCGATCAGCGTGAGACGGCCGGCTTCATGTCATCCTTCCTTTCACGAAAGGACTCCGTTATGGCCATCTCCTTCGACGGCGGGCTCGTCTGTGCGCTCCCGGTGCGCGACATCAAACGTTCCATCAAGTGGTACGCTGACACCCTCGGCTGGAAACTTGCCTTCCACGCCGAGGAAATCGGCTGGGCCGAGGTCGAAACCTCCGTCAACCGCGTCACCATCGGCCTCTCCCAGGTTGACAAGGTCGATCCCAAAGGAGGCCCGACGCTGACCTTCGGCGTCAAAGACATCGTCGCCGCACGCCGCGAGGTCGAGGCCAAAGGAGTGACCTTCGACGGCGAGATCGTCGAGTACCCCGGCATGGTCAAACTCTCGACCTTCTTCGATCCCGACGGCCACAAACTGATGTTCTACCAGTCGCTGGCCCAGCAGGGCTGACACCCGGACACATCCAAGCAAAAACGAGAACGCCCGCGAAGAGTCGCCTCCTCGCGGGCGCTTCGCTTTCCTCCGCCCTCCTCACGTCTTCTTCCGGCCCCCCGACTTCTTCTCCGGCTTCGGCTTCGCCGGCGTCGCCGGCTTCTCCGCGCCTCCGCCGCCGCTGCACGCGCACGAGCCGCCGCAGCCGTGGCCCGAGGCCGCCTCGGTCTTCCCCTCGGCCGGCTTGCTCTCGCTCTCGGCCTTCTTGCGGTAGGAGTCGGAACGGTAATCCGTCTCGTAGAAACCGCTGCCCTTGAAGAGCACGCCGGCCCCCAGGCCGATGAGCCGCTCGAGGCGCAGCTTCCCGCAGGTGGGGCACTTCCGCTTCACCGGGTCGCTCATCTGCTGAAAGAGTTCAAACTCTTTCCCGCAGGCCCGGCACACATAGTCATAGGTCGGCATCGACGGCCTCCTTACTCCTGGTCCGATCCCTCTCGCTCCTGCGCGATCGCCACCTTGCAGGAGCGGATCATCATGTCCTCGATCATGTACCCCGCCTGGAAGACCGCAGCGACGCGCCCCGGCTCGATCTCCGGCGCAGCGATGCGCGTCACGGCCTCGTGAACGCCGGGGTCAAACTCATCGCCCGCCTTCGCCTCCACCCGGACAACGCCGTGGCGCGCCAGCGCCTTCTGCAGTTCCGACGCCGCCATCTTTACCGCCGTCGTCACGCTCTGCGCCTCGCCGCCGGCCTCCTGCGCCAGCACGAGATCGAGATTGTCAAGGGCGGGCAGCAGATCGCGCACCACCTCAGCCACGGCCTGACGCCGCGCCACCTGCTCATTCTGGATGCTGCGGCGCTGGTAGTTCTGAAAGTCCGCAAGCGCCCGCTGATACTTGCCGCGAAGCGCCTCGGCTTCGGCGCGTAACTCTTCCACTTCGACCGCCTCCGTCGGCGTCTTGTCGTTCTGGTTCTGTGCGTCCGGCTTCTCGGTGTTCACAGGTCACTCCTCCCTTTCGTTGCCGCTGATGAACTCCTTGATCCGCGCCCAGATGCCCTGCGACTCCGACGAGACCACCGACTCCTCCGTCTCCGCATATTCCCGGAGCAGCTCCTCCTGTCGATCAGTGAGGCGGCGGGGAATCTCAACCGAAACGCGCACCACGAGGTTGCCGCGCTTCCCGCTGCGCAGGTGCGGAAGCCCGCAGCCGGCGATCCGGAAAACCGTCCCGTGCTGCGTTCCGCGCGGAACCTTCAGCGTCTCCGATCCCTCCAGCGTCGGCACCTCCAGCTCCGACCCAAGCGCCGCCTGGCAGAAGGTGATCGGAACCTCCAGCAGCAGATCATCCCCCTCCCGCGAAAACACCTTGTGCGCCGCCTCGACGATCAGCACGTGCAGATCCCCGCGAATCCCCTGCCCGCTCGGAGACTGCTCCGCCGGAGGCGGCTCGCCTTCCCCCCGAACACTGATGTACTGCCCTTCACGAACCCCGGCCGGAACCTTCACACTCAACTTCCGACGCCTCGGCTGTCGGCCCGAGCCGCGACACGTCGAACAGGGATGGGTGACCACCGCGCCGCGCCCGCGACAGTTCGGGCACACCGTGACCATGCGGAACATTCCGCCCAGACCCGTCTGCGCCACCTGGCCGTGACCCTCGCACGTGCGGCACTTTTCGCGTGACGTTCCCGGCTCCGCCCCCTCGCCCTTGCACGTCTCGCAGACGTCAAGCCGCGTGATGTCCACCTCGCGGGTCACGCCCGTGAGAATCTCCTCAAGCGTCAGCGTGATCTTCGTCTCCAGGTCGTAGCCGCGCGCCACGCCGCGCTGCTGACGCCGACCGCCCCCGCCCATCCCGCCGAAGATCTCGTTGAACATCGAGAAGATGTCGTTGGGATCCATCGAGCGGAAGTCGTGGCCCGGCCGGCCCCGCAGCCCCTCATGGCCGTACTGGTCGTAGAGACGCCGCCGGTTCTCATCGCTGAGCACCTCGTAGGCCTCGGCGGCCTCCTTAAAGCGGACCTCGGCCTCGGCGTTGCCGGGGTTGCGGTCGGGGTGCCACTTCATCGCCATGCGGCGATAGGCGCGCTTGATCTCCTCGCCACTGGCGCTGCGATCAACGGAGAGCACCTCGTAATAGTCGCGCGTCGTGGCCATGGCCCTCATCCGATGCCGTCACTTTCGATCGTCTCGAACCGTCGTTACGCCACGGCGCCGTCGATGGGCTCCTGGTCGTCCTTGATCTCCGCCACCAGCACACCGGCCGTCAGCATCAGCGCCGCGACCGACGCCGCGTTCTGCAGGGCCGTGCGCACCACGAAGGCCGGGTCAATGATCCCCGCCTTGACGAGGTCGGTGAACTCGCCGGTCGCAGCATTGAACCCGTTGGCGCCCTTGAGTTCGCGGATCTTCTCCACGACGATGTCGCCGTCGGCGCCGGCGTTGGAGGCGATCTGCCAGGCTGGGTTCCCCAGCACGCGCGCGACGATGTCGAAGCCGTACTTCTGGTCGCCGCGGGCCTTCTTGCGGGCGTCAAGCACGCGATCGATAACGCGCACCAGCGCCACGCCGCCGCCGGGGACGTACCCTTCCTTGGCCGCAGCGCGGGTCGCCGCCAGGGCGTCCTTCACGCGGTCCTTCTTCTCCTTCAGCGCCGTCTCGGTGGCCGCGCCGACGTTGATGATCGCGACGCCGCTGGTGAGCTTCGCCAGCCGCTCCTGCAGCTTCTCGCGGTCGTAGTCGCTCGTCGATCGCTCGTACTGCGCCTTGATCTGCTCGGCCCGCGCTTCGATCTCCTTCTTCTTCCCGCCGCCGTTGACGATCGTCGTGTTGTCCTTGTTCACGACGATCCGCTTGGCCGTGCCCAGCTCCGACAGTTCGATCGATTCCAGCGAGCGACCCAGGTCCTCGCTGAAGAACTGCCCACCGGTCAGCGTCGCGATGTCGCCCAGCAGCTGCTTGCGGCGGTCGCCGAAGCCCGGGGCCTTGACGGCGCAGACCTTCAGCACGCCGCGCAGCCGGTTGACCACCAGCGCCGCAAGCGCCTCGTTCTCGACATCTTCGGCGATAATCAGCAGCGGCTTGCTGCCGGAGGCGACCTTGTTGAGCAGGGGCAGGAAGTCGCCGAGGTTGCTGATCTTGCCCTCGTGGATCAGGATCAGCGCATCCTCCAGTTCACACTCCGTCGTCGCCGGATCGGTCATGAAGTACGGCGAGAGATAACCCTTGTCGAACTGCATGCCCTCGACGTACTCCAGCGTCGTCTCGGCCGTCTTGCCTTCTTCCACCTCGACGACGCCCTCGCCGCCGACCTTGTCAATCGCCTCGGCAATCAGTTTGCCGATCTCGGAATCGTGGTTAGCCGACACCGTCGCCACCTTCTCGTAGTCGGCCCGGCCCTTGCACTTCACCGCCAGCGCCTCAATGCCCTTGCCGGCTTCCTCCGCAGCGGCGAGGATGCCGCGCTGAAGTTCGACGGCGTTGTGGCCGGCAGCCACAAAGCGCAGCCCCTCCTCGAAGATGCCGCGCGCCAGAACCGTCGCCGTCGTCGTGCCGTCACCGGCCTTGTCGGCCGTCTTCTTTGCGACCTCGTTGACGAGCTTGGCGCCCATGTTCTCAAAGGCCGACGGCAACTGGATCTCCTTGGAGACGCTCACGCCGTCCTTGGTGACCGTGGGGCCGCCGTAGGACTTCTGGATGGCGACAAACCGACCGACCGGGCCCATCGTGATGCGCACCGCGTTGGCAAGCTGCTCCACGCCCTTGCGAACTTCCGACTGCGCCTCAGTTCCATACATCATCTGCTTCGTCGACATCTGGTCCTCACTTACTTTCTCTCGGAGCCGGCCGACGCCGTCTCACCAGTTGTTGTTTGCTTCAAAGCCAAGTTCGATCAGCATCTCGCCGGCGCTTTCACGAAACGTCCGGCGGAACCCTTCATCCGCGTAGTTCATCCAGTCCCCCTCCTCGCCCTTGCGCCACAGCGAGTGCGGCTTCTCCTCCACAAAGCCCGGCGCCGTCCGCTCCCCGGTCTCGGGATCGGCCGCCTCCGCCGGATCAACTCCCAGGAACTCATACATCGCAGCGCACGTCTCCTTCAGGCGGTTGTGCAGATCGTCGTAGCGAACGATCATCGCCCGACCCGGCAACTCGCCGGCGTTCATCTTCCGGGCCGTCTCCAGGTCGCGCTGCACCCAGTCACGCCACTCGGCGGCAAAGGCCGCCAGCCACTGCCGGTCGGCAAAGAGCCGCTCCGGGTGGTTGCGGAAGTAGAAAGGGTCCTGCGCAAAGGCCTGCGAGTGCTCGCGCATGCTCTCCCTGAACCGCTCGGCCCACGGCCCGCCGAGGCGCAGCACGTGAAAAGCCCGGGAGACCACCACATCGCGCCCGTCGCGGATGACCACAAAGTGCGGCGAATCCGGAAGCAGCGGTTCAAGCGGCCGGGGCGACCGATCACCCACCCATGTCGCCCCGGGCTTGCTCTGCAGCTGTCCGCGCATCGCCGACTTCACAAACTCCCGGAACCACTCCTCCGCCTGCTCCCGCAGGGGGGAGAAACTCCCCAGCGCATGCTCGCTGGCTGTGAACTTCTTCACGCCCTCGAAGAGACGGTCGAAGCGGTACTCCCCATGGCAACTGACCTTCGGATGCAGATTCAGCAGACTGCACGTCCAGTTCGTCCCGGAGCGCGCATGACCCGTAACAAAGAAATACCCCACCGACTTCGCGGTCGGGTTCATCTCACGAGGTTGGGCGCTGCTGGAGATCATCGCACCATCAGGTTCAGGGAAGTGGATACTTACTCAAGAACGCCGAGCAACTCACCGGCTCGCATGATCAGGTGCTTCTCGCCCTTGATCTCGATCTCGCTGCCGGAGTACTTGCCGAAGAGCACCGTGTCGCCCTTCTTCACACCGACAGGCGTCGCCTTGCCGTTCTTGCTCAGCTTGCCGGGGCCGACGGCGATCACCTTGCCCTGCTGCGGCTTGTCCTTGGCCGTCGAGGGCAGGTACAGCCCCGACTTGGTCTTCTCCTCGGCTTCGAGGGGCTTGATCAGAATCCGATCCTCAAGAGGTTTGACTGCCAT
>CAZPFK010000023.1:0-4490 GCA_964585855.1 uncultured Vicinamibacteraceae bacterium | reverse complement strand
CCCATGCCGCCCATGCCGCCCATTCCCATGCCGCCCATGCCACCCATACCGCCGCCGCCGTGCGCATGACCGTGGTCGTCGCCCTTCTCCTGCGGCTTGTCGGTGATGATGCAGTCGGTCGTCAGCAGCAGCGTCGCCACCGAGGAGGCGTTCTGCAGCGCGGTGCGATCGACGCGCGTCGGCGTCAGCACACCCATCGCCAGCAGGTCGCCGTACTCGCCCGTCAGCGCGTTGTAGCCGAAGGAGCCGCTCTTCTCCATCACCTTGGAGACGACGACGGTTCCCTTCTGCCCAGCGTTGTCGGCAATGGTTCGCAGCGGAACCATCAGGGCGTTGGAGACGAGATCGACGCCGAACTTCTCATCGCCGGTCACGTTCTTGCGCACCTTCTCCAGTGCCGGCAGCGCCCGCAGGAAGCTCACGCCGCCGCCGGGGACGACGCCCTCGGCAATCGCCGCCCGCGTCGCATGCAGCGCATCTTCCACCATCGCCTTGCGGGCCTTGAGCTCGGCCTCGGAAGCCGCACCGACGTTGATCTGCGCCACGCCGCCGGCCAGTTTCGCCAGCCGCTCCTGCAGCTTCTCCCGGTCGTAGTCGCTGGTCGTAACCTCGATCTCCCGCCGGATCTGCTCGATACGGGCCTGGATGTCCTTCGTCGAGCCGGCCCCCTCCACGATCGTCGTGTTGTCGCTGGTGATCGTGACCTTCTTGGCCAGTCCCAGCTGATCCAGCGTGACCTGGTCGAGCTCGACGCCGAGATCCTTCATGATCGCCGTCCCGCCGGTGAGCACCGCCAGGTCGCCCAGCATGGCCTTGCGCCGATCGCCGTAGCCGGGGGCCTTGACGGCCGCAACCTGCAGCACGCCGCGCAGCTTGTTGATGACCAGCGTCGAGAGCGCCTCGCCGGTGATGTCCTCGGCGATGATCAGCAGCGGCCGCTTGGCGTTCTGCACCTTTTCAAGCAGCGGCAGCAGCTTCTGGATCGAATCGATCTTCTCCTCGTAGATGAGGATCAACGGCTTGGTCATCTCGACGGCCATCTCTTCGGTGTCGGTGATGAAGTTGGCCGAGAGGTATCCCCGGTCAAACTGCATGCCCTCGACGACATCGACGATGGTTTCGAGACTCTTGCCCTCTTCAACCGTGATCACGCCGTCCTTGCCGACCTTGTCGAAGGCGTCGGCCATGATCTTGCCGATCTCGGGATCGTTGTTGCTGCTGATTGTCGCGATGTTCAGAATGTCGTCGCGGCCCTTGACGGGCTTGGAGAGCTTGCCGATCTCCTCCGTCACCGCCTCCACCGCCTTGCGCATCCCCCGCGCCAGCGCGTTGGCGTCAACGCCGGCAGCGATGTGCTTGTAGCCCTCCCGGAAGAGGGCTTCGGCCAGCACGGTCGCGGTTGTCGTGCCGTCGCCGGCATCGTCGGAGGTCTTGCTTGCGGCCTCCTTGACCAGTTGCGCGCCCATGTTCTCAAACTTGTTGCGCAACTCGATCTCCTCGGCGACCGTCACGCCGTCCTTGGTCACCGTGGGCGAGCCCCAGGACTTCTCAATGACGGCGTTGCGGCCGCGCGGGCCGAGCGTGCTCTTGACGGCGGAGGCCAGCTTCTCGACGCCGGCCAGCAGCTGCTTGCGGGCGTCCACATCAAAGGCCAATTCCTTGACTGCCATTCGCGTATCTCCAACTTCTTTGAGCGTGTGTGTTCGGGGTTCGTTTGACCGCGCACCACCGGCGCAGCCCACCAGCGAAGGATCAGGTCCACTCCCATGCAACTGCAATGCCACAAGCGCATTGGCCGGAAAACCCGCCTCAGACCACAAAGAAGGGCACCGGCCGACCCCCACCCGGCTGACAATTCCGTCCGCCGATCTCCCCCGCCTGCCACCGTGGCAGGGGCCGGCCTCAGGGCTCGCCGAGAATGTCGCTGAGGCGCAAGGGCGTGCCGCTGATGCCCCGGGCCAGTTTGACGGAATCAGAAAAGGCATTCAGCAGCGCCAGCGTGAGCATCGCCGCCCCCACCAGCAGCAGAATCGAGGCGACAAAGAGCGCTCCGCCGAACACCGCCTCGCTCGTCCCCACCGCCGTCGCCCCCGCCGCCGTCAGCCGAATCACGTCGGCCGCGGTCACGATCCCGACCGCGACCAGCAGCGCCCCGAAGCCCTGCCGGCTGGTGCGCGAAAGTCTCGGGTTGAGACTACGCACCAGCAGAAAACGCAGCACCGTCTTGAACCGAAGCGCCATCAGTACCCCGGCCCCATCCAGCCCCACCCGGATCGCCGCCCGGCCCAGGTCCGGCACGGTGCCCAGCGGCGTCAGCGCTTCAGCCCAGGCGTCGCGATAGACAACGTCATACGCCCCCAGCCCCGCCATCAGCCCCGCCCACGCCAGCAGCGCCGCCCGGCCGATGCGCAGGTCGCGGCGATAACGCTCCGGCTCGACCTCGCCCGTCGGACGCTTCAGCCACCCCATCGCCGCCCACGCCCCCAGCCCCATTGCCCCCGAGAGCGCCGCCGTCCACCGGGGAAAGCCCGAGACCAGCGACCCGCCCCACCCGCCGAGGTCATCCACCACGCTGACGACATGCGGCGACCACAGCAGCAGCACCGCCACCAGCACCAGCCCCGACGCCGCCACCACCGCAACGCCGATGCGCCTGCGATGCTGCAGCGGCTCCACCTCGCTGGCCAGCGGATCGACGACAAAGGTGATCGTCTCCCGCACCGCAAAGCCGCACTCCGGGCACGCACCCGCCACATCCAGCCCGCGCAGGTCATAGCCGCAGCGCACACACGGGAGATCGATGACAATCGGTCGCGCCCGGCGCTGCGCGTCGCCGACATGTTGCATCCGGCCGGCTTCAGCGTCCATACAAAAGGGATCATAACCTCGTGCGGACCCCCGGAACCACCGGATTCCTCCGCACAATCGCGCACATCCCCGCCGGGCATCGATCTATAGTGCGCCTATGTCCTCGTCCGCACCTCCAGCCGCGCCCGCTTCGCCCCCTGCTGCCATTCCGGCCTCGGCCGACAACCAGATCCGCTCCGGAAAACTCGCCGGGCGCACGCTGACCGGGGCGATGGCGATCATCGCCATTCCCATCCTCCTCGAACAGTTCGCAAACGCCCTCGTGGGAACTGCCGACCTCATGCTCGCCGGCCACCTTCCCGAGGCAATCTCGCAGGCGGCCGTCGACGGCGTCGGCATGGCCTCGTATGTCCGCTGGCTGATCGGCATCTGTGTCAGCGCCTTGGGCGTCGGCGGCGCGGCGATGATCGCACGCGGCATCGGCTCGGGCGACCAGGCCACCGCCGGCCGCGCCCTGGGCCAGTCCATGCTCTTCAGCATCCTCTGGGGCGCCATCGTCGGCGTCGTGCTCTGGAACTGCGTGGACTGGATGACGAACTTCATCAACCTCTCCCCCGCCGCCTCCGACTACTGCGCGCAGTACATCCGCATCACCGCCATCGGCACGCCCGTGATCACCCTCATGTTCACAACCTCCATGTGCATGCACGGAGCCGGCGAGACCACCCGCCCCTTCCTCATTATGATGGTCGTCAACGTCATCAACGTCGGCGTCTCGTGGATGCTCGCAGGCGTTGATTTCACCTTCGGCGAAACCGTCTGGACCAACCCCTTCTCCTTCGACATGCACGTCGCCGGAATCGCCTGGGGCACGGTCATCGCCCAGACCTGCGGCGCGGCGATGCTCGTCGCCCTGGCCGTGCGCGGCATCGACGGCCTGCGGCTGGACCTCCCCGCCCTGCGCCCCGACTTCACCATGTTCTGGCGCATCATCCGCATCGGCGTGCCCGGCTTCATCGAGGGCATGGGCATGTGGCTCGGACAACTCTTCGGCATCCTCTGGATCATCGGCCGCATCGCCGAGCAATCTGGTCAGCCCGAGGGGCTGCAGGGCGCGCACGCGATCGCCATCCAGTTCGAGGCCTTCTCATTCATGCCCGGCTTCGCCCTGGGAATCGCCGCCGGCACGCTGGCCGGGCAGTACCTCGGCGCAGGCAATCCCCGGCAGGCCGCGCGGGCGATCCTCGCCTGCACCGGTTTGGCGATGGCGCTGATGAGCGCGATGGGCGTGGCCTTTATTATCTTCGGCCGGCCGCTGACAGCGCTGATCAGCGACAGCGAGGTGCATCTGGAGTACGTTCCGCGGCTGCTGATAATCTGCGGGGCGGTGCAGATCTTCTTTGCGATGCTGATGGTGATGCGGCAGGGGCTGCGCGGCGTGGGCGACACCGGTATTACGATGGCGATCACCTGGGTGAGCACCTTCGGCGTGCGCATCCCGCTGGCGTGGTTCATCGGCCTGCACCTGGGCCACGGCCTCGACGGCGTGTGGTACGGCCTGTGCGGGGAGATCATCATCCGCAGTCTCCTCTTCCTCGCCCGCTTCCTCCACGGTGGATGGAAGACGGTAAAGGTGTGAGGGGGACTCGCACCGACGGTGCGATTCGGCGATTGCCGCATCG
>CAZPFK010000022.1:27555-41647 GCA_964585855.1 uncultured Vicinamibacteraceae bacterium | reverse complement strand
CCGCACCAGCCCCACAAGCCGCGCCCGCTCCGCCTTCCGCAGCACCACTACCCAGAAAAGCACCGCAGACACCGCCCCAGCCCCGACTACCACCCCCAGCAGCAGCCACCCGCTCCACACCTCAACCGCCCACCGAACCGCCGCAATCCCCGCCAGCACCACCGCTCCCACCGCCGCCCCCGGCCCCATCGCCTCCACATACATCCGCCGCGCCGACAACCCGAACACCCGGCACGCCACCCTCGGCACGTACCACCCATACGTCACCAGGTACACCGCGCTCATCCCGCCCACCACCGCAAAAAGCGTCACCCGCGTCACTTCCTCCCCCTCAAGACCTTGCCCCTCCAGCAACCCCGGCCCAAGCCACAGCGTCACCGTCGCAAGCGCCGCCTGCCCGATCCCCGACCACAGCAGCGTCGGCGCATACCGATGCACCTCCCCCGCACCGACCATGATCCGCATCGTCCCCTGCATCACCACGAAAAACGGACTCCCCACCAGCAGGATCGCAAGCGCCGTCGCGATGTCAGAGTTCGCAGTCGCCCACTGCAGCGTCCACCGATCCCCAAGCCACGCCTCGATCAGCATCGGCCCAAGCGCTCCAAGCGCCGCCACCACCGGCAGCACCACCCCCGCCTGCACACGTGTGACCGCCACGATCAGCTCACGCATCCGCCCCGCGCCCGTCTCCCCCTCCGTCGACATCTGTGTTGCCAGCGGCTCGATCCCGTACGACAGCCCCTGCGCCACCTGCTTCGTGTACCCAACCAGCAACGCCGTGCAGCCGAAAATGCCGTTCATCACCGGCCCGAGAAAGACGTTGATCAGCAACTGGTTCACCCGGTCATAGAGACTGATCGACGCCTCCTGCTGCATCATCGACTTGCCCACAAAGAGCATCCGCCGCATCGCCGAGGTATCCACACGCAGAGGCCCGCGCAGACTCGTCGGAAAGGTAAGCATCGCATACGCCGACCACCCCACCCGCATCGCTGACACCAGCGCTGCCTCCGCAATCACGAAGGCAAGCAGCGGGTACGTCCGGCCCCACTCCGTCGCATACACCGAGACCGCCGCAACCAGCGAGGACGCCCGTTCGCAGAACGCCGAGAGGTTCTTCGTCGGGATCCGGTTCGCCACATCCAGCAGCGTCAGCGCCGGAACCGACACCACGATGATCGTCGTGAACACCCCGAAGGTCAGCCACGTGCCGACCACCTGCATCTCCATCTCCGGCGGATAGCGCAGCAGCCGCGTAATCACCGGGACCGTTACTCCCGTTGCCGCCAGCACGAAGACCCCGCACAGCGCGCACGCCGCGCACGCCGCCAGGAACCGCCGCGGCACCTCCTCGACCTGGCCGCTGTGCAGCGCCTCCCCCAGTTCCCGGACCACGCTCCCCCGCACCGTGCTCTGAAAAATCGCCACCAGCCCCACCGCAGAAAACATCATCACGTATAGCCCGTACCCCGCGATTCCCATCCGCGACTGATCGCTGAGGTACGGCGTCAGGATCAATCCCACCATCAATGTCGCAAAAAGCCGCGCATACGTCGTCGCGCTGTTGCGGACCAGGTGACGCACCGTGTCACGCGGCCCCGATGACGATCCCGGCCCGGCCGTCGCCGTCATCGCCTCCGACGCCGCCGCGCCCCGGCCCAGCGCTTCGTCACCGTCCGTGCCGCTCATCGACCCTCTGTCCTCTGCGCTGCGTTCAGAAATCGCCCGCCCTGCGACGCCGCCGATCCTAATGGTCCCTGCGTCCGATATCAAGATCGCTCTGTAACGATCCGCAAAGCCCGGAAGGTTCTATCGGCTCACCCCGCATCCCTTGCCCGCCTTTCCACCCCGAAGAACGCCTCCCTGACTCGCAAATCGTACCTTCATATGCGACGGGTCGGATGTCTGCAGCAATCTTGCACCCCGCTGATACCGTAGTAATGGCCGGAACGCTCCCGGCCGGAGGAATTCCACGATGAACCACTCCCGCTCCCTCTCCACAATCTGCCTCCTCACCGCCGCGCTCACAGCCGGTTCGGCTTTCGCCGGACCCAATGAACCCATCCCCAAGGAGGATTTCCGCCTCATCCTCCAGACCACCGGCGACTGGTCCCGGGAATACTCCGGCTCCGAGCACGGCCTCTCCGACCACACCATCATCCTGTATGAATACTGGGCCGGCGTGCTCGACGACCGCGGCCCTGAGTACGTGGACATGGAGGCCCACCTCGATCGCCTGCGCGGCTGCATCGAGAGCAGCGTCCCCGAGGGTTACGACGGCGTCCTCATCATCGACTACGAGAAGTACCCCCTCTCGCTTTACTGCCCGTGGTACACCGACATCCGTGAGCCGCGCATCCAGGCCGAGCTCGATCGCGCGCCGGGCATCACCGAGGAGGAGGCCGAGCGCCGCGCCGCTGCCAAGTACCTTCCCCACGTGAAGAACTTCTTCCTCGAAACCATCCGCGTCGCCAAGGAGATGCGCCCCGAGGCGAAGCTGGGCTTCTACGGCCTCGTCTCCACCGACCGCAACCTCCCCGTGGACGACTACCACCGCGGCATCAACGACCACTCCTCGTGGTTCTATGACGCTGTGGACGTCATCACCATCTCCATGTACCCATTCTGGCACGAGACCGAGCAGTACTGGCCGCGCGTGCGCGACCTCATGAGCGACAAGGTCGCCGAATCTGTTCGCCTTCGCGATGAGGCCGAACTGCGGACCGGCAAAGAGAAGCTCGCCATGCCCTATATGCACCTGCGCGTCTCCAACACGCGCTCGGCCTATCACGATCAGTGGGTGCCGCACAGCCAGGCCAGCGACTGCCTTGAGCACGCCTGGCTCGGCGGGGCGGACGGCGCCATCTACTGGCAGGCCGTCCGCGCTGAGCTCGACCCCTTCCCGACAGAGCCCGAGTACGTCGAGCAGATTGAGGGCCTCCTCGCCCCCGTGATCGAGGAACTCGAACTGGGCGCCTACGCCCCAGGACGGGGTGAGAAGGGCGGCTCGGGCGACGGCATGTCCGGCGGTGGCGACGGCGATGAGACCGACATCCGCCGCTTCTCCGACTGGCGCGTCTTCCAGGTCTTCAGCAAGGATGAACTCCGCCGCGCCCGCGAGGCCTACCTCGCCGACCCCGAAGGCGCCACCGCCCGCGCCCGGGCCGAGATCATCAAGCGCGGAGGCGACCCCGAGCGGACTCGCAACCGCATCCGCGGCGGCATCCGCAAGGTTCGCGAGGGTTCGCCCGGGATTGATGAGGCCGACGACAAATTCGGCGATGACGAGACTAACGAGTAACGCCGCAGCGACACACGGTCTCGACGCACAGCGCCCGGAACGCCGCCACAGCGTTCCGGGCGTTTTTGGCGCACGGCATACACGCCGGCTCCGTACAATGCCGACTGCCCCGCACGCCTGCCGATTCACCTGATGACCTTCCGCGAAGACTTCTATCCCGAGAGCCGCTTCGGCGGGTTCGCCGACTGTGACGGAACCGTCGCCTTCTTTGCGCGCGTCAACGCCCTGGTCCGCCCCGATTTCCGCGTGCTCGACGTCGGCTGCGGCCGGGGCGCGGCCGCCTCGGACTCTTCCGACTTCCGGCGCTGTCTGCGCACGCTGCGCGGCAAGGTGGCGCGGGTCGTCGGCATCGACGTCGATCCCGTCGGCGCGGACAACCCCTTCGTCGATGAGTTTCGCCCCATCGACGGGGCGGTCTGGCCCGTGGAGGACGCCTCTTTCGACCTGCTGATCAGCGATTACGTGCTGGAGCACATCGACGATCCGGAGGGCTTTTTCGCTGAGTGTCGCCGGGCGCTCCGCCCCGGGGGGACGCTCTGTCTGCGGACCTCCAACGCCCGCAGTTACGTCGCGCTGGCCGCCCGACTGATTCCCAACCGCTTCCACGCCCGGATCACCTCCGTCGCCCAGGCCAAACGGCAGGAGCGCGATGTCTTCCCGACGCGCTTTCGCTGCAACACCCCGGGCCGCATCCGCCGCGCGCTGCGCCGCCACGGCTTCGACGGTGTCGTCTACGGCTTCGACGCCGATCCCTCTTACCTGAACTTCTCGAGGATGGCCTATCGCCTCGGCGTCTGGCATCAGAAGCTCATGCCGCGCGCGCTGGCTCCGGCGATCTTCGTCTTCGCCCGGGCCGGCGGCTGAGTGGTCCGCCCCCCGGTGAGAGGTCGATAATGTCTGCGGGGCCGAGGATGTGTTTGCGGGAGTGTACCGGGCGTGCTTGAGTTCAACCTGCCTCTGCTGCTGGTGATCCCCGTGGGCCTCGCGGTGCTTATCGCCGTCGCTGCGCGGCCGCCGCTGGTGCGCTTCGTCCTGGCCGGCGCCCTCTTTGCCGCGGCTCTTGGGCAGGCCGTGGACATGATGGGGGAGCCCTTCCCCTCCATGTGGAGCGCGGTCCTCACGCGGCGATCGCAGATGTATCTCGCCGCCGGGGGCCTTCTCTTCCTGACCGCCCTGTACCTCTCGACGCGGCGCATCCGGCCCCACATCGGCGGACCGGGGCTGGTGCTGCTGCTGATCGGCGTGTACGGCGGTCTGCTGCGCCTCTTCCATCCCGGGGCTTCGCCTCTGGACGGGCCGGCAACGATCGCCTTCGTCGGGCTGACCTCGCTGCCGATTGCGATGATTTCCTCGCAGCTCTTCGACATCGAGAGCGACTGGTACTGGCCCTTCCGCGCCCTGCTGGCCGCCAACGCGCTGTGGATCGGCATGGTGGCGGTGCAGTTCTTCGTGAACCCTTCGCAGCTGGTCGTGCCGGCGAGCGCTCGCTTTTACGGCGTCAGCGCCAACCCGCAGCACGCGGCAGTCTTTCTGAGCGTCTGCTCTCTCGTGGCGGTCATGCTCGTGCTCCACGACGACCGCCGCCTCTTCCGCCCCGTGTGGATCGGGCTTCTGGCCATCAACGTCGCGCTGATCGCCTGGACGGGATCGCGCACCGGCCTGCTGATGACGACGATCGGCTCGATGATTCTCGCCCGCAAACAACTGGGGAGATTTCTTTTCGTACTGCCGGTTGTGGCTGTTTTTGCCTACATCGCGCTGCAGCTGCTGCTGAGCGCCGGGGCGGAGAGCACAAGCTTTTCGCGGCTGGGCTCGCTGGAGAACACGCGGGCGCACGCCTGGTTGCTGCTGTTCCAGAACGGGATCAACAATCCCTTCATCGGGGTGGGGCTGGCCGGGGCGCAGGAGAGCGAGAACAGTTACCTGCTCGGTTTTGCCGCCTATGGGCTGGGGATGGTGGTTCTGCTGGGATTCCTGCTGATTGTCTCGGCCGTGCAGGGTTTTCAGCTGTTCCGGCTGCGACGGATGCTGGGGCCGGCGGCTCCGCTTGCCGACCTCGTGCTGGCGTTTTATCTCGTGTACTTTCTGGGTGCGCTGGTCGAGGGGTACATCATGGCCCGCGTCTCGGCGAGTCTGGTCTTTTTCCTCTTCTTCTCGGCGCTTGGCGTGCAGTTGATCCGGGTGGCCCGGGAGCGGATGGCGGCTGTCGGTGTGGAGTCGGCCGGTGCGACGGTATGGGGGCCTGCACCACTTCCGGCGTAGGCGCGTGACTCGTGATTCACTGGAGGTAGGCGTGGGTGCGATTTCCCATCCTGTGACCGATGCGGACGTGACCGTGATGGGTCTCGGGCGCTTCGGCGGGGGGCTTGGGGTGACACGGCATCTGGTGAGCGAGTGCAACTGCCGGGTGACGGTCACAGACGCGGCGACGGAGGAGTCTCTGGGCAAGTCGCTGGCGGCATTGGCGGACCTGGAGGCGACGGGGCGGCTGCGGTTGCGGCTCGGCGGGCATGACCCTGAGGACTTCGTGAACGCGGAGTGGGTGGTGGCGAACCCGGCGGTGGCGCGGCCGTGGGAGAACCCGTGGCTGTCAACGGCGCGGGAGGCGGGGGTCCCGATCGTGACGGAGATCGGGCTTGCGGTTGCGGGTCTGCGAGATCGTGGGCGTGTGATCGGCATAACGGGCTCCAATGGGAAGTCGACGACGACAGCGATGCTCCACCATGTGCTTGAGCGTGCGGGCCTGTGCGCACATCTCGGCGGGAACATCGGCGGAAGTCTGCTTGGAAGGGCGATCGGAGCCGAAGATTGGGTGGTGATGGAATTTTCAAGTGCGATGTTGTACTGGATGGAATCTGCGCACATGGCTGCGCTTGGGCGGGAGCGGGGCTATTCGCCGGGGCGTGCGGCGGTGACGAATTTCTCTCCCAATCACCTCGACTGGCACGGGACGCTGGCGCATTACCGTCGGTGCAAGGAGCAGATCCTGCGCGACCAGGAGGCGGGGGATGCGGCGTTCTTCGGGGCCGATGCGGCGGAGTTCGGCGGTTCAGCAGTGGCGGAGGGAGTGCGGCGGTTCGGGCCTGCGGAGCCGTGGCCGGGAACGCTTCGAGTGCTGGGGGAGCACAACCGCGCCAACGCGGGGCTGGCGGCGGCGATCGCGGCTGACATCGGGGTGGGGGCGGAGACGATCGCGCGGGCGCTTGCGGAGTTTCCGGGGCTGCCGCACCGGCTGGAGTTCGTCGGTGAGTGGGGTGGGGTGCGGGCGTACAACGATTCCAAGTCAACGACGCCGGGGGCGGCTCTGCGGGCGATCGGGTCGTTTGACGAGCCGGGGCGGATTCACCTGATTGCGGGGGGGTATGACAAGAAGGTGGAGTTGACGGAGCTGGCGCGGGCGGCGGAGGGGCTTGCCGGGCTGTATGCGATCGGGGAGGTGGGGCCGGCGCTGGTCTCGGAGGCGGGGAGGGGTCGGGCGGTGTTGTGCGGGACGCTGCCGGCGGCGGTGGAGGCGGCGGCGGGGCGGGTGGTTCCGGGGGATGTGGTGCTGCTGAGCCCAGGGTGCGCCAGCTGGGACCAGTTTGAGCACTTCGAGGCCCGGGGGGAGGAATTTGTGCGGCTTGTGCGGCTGCATTTGGCGGGGACTGGGCGGGGACGGGGCGGGAAAGACTGACGGATGAGCCGGGGGGGCGGCGTCAGTAGGGGATGAGGCGGCCTGCCGGTTCGGCGATTCCCGGTCGGGAGTCCTGAGGCGGAGGCGGCCGGTGTGATCTCCCTCGACGGACCTGAGCAATAAGGAATGAAGCCATGATGTGGATGAAGAGCGATCGACGTTTTCGTCTTCCGATGGTTGTGTGCGCGGCGGGGTGTGCGCTTGCGGTGGGAGTTTCGGGCGCGTGGGGGCAGGCGGAGGAGGCGCCGAAGGCGGAGGAGAAGTTTGAGAGCGTGCAGATGACGGTGAAGAACGTGGACGGGGAGGAGACGGTGGAGCTGTGGGTAGACGGGGAGAAGATCGACGTTGACACCGTGGAGGAGGCCAACGAGTTCCTCCGGCAGAACGGGTACGGAGGGATGGTGATGGGGTTCGGCGACGATGAGGCCGGCTTCACCTTTGAACTTGGCCCGGAGTTTCATGATCGCTTCCTGCGGCTTCGGGAACTGCATGATCTTGAGGGGCTGGGACACCTCGGCCATCTGGACCGGATGATGCGGTGGGAGATGGGAGAGGGGCCGCAGCGGTTCATGTGGGAGGGGCCGCAGGGCGGGATGTGGCAGTTTGAGGGGCCGGGCGGGCCTGCAGCGCCGGCGCAGCCGGCGGTGATGCCGAAGGCGATGCTGGGTGTGGGGCTTGCGCCGGTGGCCGAGGGGCTGACGATGTTTCTCGGCCTTGAAGAGGGTGTAGGGGTGCAGGTGACAGCGGTGGTTTCGGATTCACCGGCGGAGGCGGCAGGGCTGAAGGCGGGCGATCTGATCATCGCGGCAGCGCCTGCGGACGGGGAGAAGCGGGATGTGAATGAGGCGAGTCTCCGGAAGTTGATTGCGGAGGCAGAGCCGGGCAGCGAGATCGTGCTGTTTGTGCGTCGTGCGGAGGGTGAGGAGACGGTGACGGCGACGCTTGGGGAGTTCAAGGCGGAGGCGCTTGGGGGGCTGATGGCTCCGCGGGCCGGGGAGGAGGGTGGCGTGGTGATCCGGAGGCCGTGGGGGGTTGCGCCCGGTGCTCCGCGACCGGATGCGCCGGTGGCTCCTCGGCTTGGGCCGGGCGATGAGCACATTCGGCGGATGATGGAGGAGATGGATCGTCAGATGGAGGAGATGCGCCGGATGATGGAGGAGTTGCGGAGGCAGCAGGAGGATGCTCGGCAGGAGCGTCCTGCGGCCAATGAGGTGTGAGAGTGATTGAGTAAGGAATGAACGCGGACCCCTGCAGCGCGGCTGCGGGGGTCTGTGGTTTTTGGGGAGGGGAGAGAAGCGATGGCGCAAGCGTGGGATGGGAGGATGCCGAGATCCGCTTACTTCGTGCGCGGCTCTTTGTCTGGATGCCCGCCTGCGCGAGCATGACGGAGTTGCGCGGGGATGATGAAGAGGGGGATCAGTCGGGGTCGGGGATTTCGAAGGCGATGTTGTTGCGTTCGAGGGTGAGGCCCATGGCGAGGTAGAGTTCGGAGAGGGCGTTCTGGTAGGCGATCAGGGCGGAGATTTCCTCGATCTGGGCGGCGGCGAGGGCCTCCTGCCGGCTGAACTTGACGTTGAGGAACTCGGGGGAGAGGACGGCGGTGAGTTCCTCTTCGACTTCGATGGTGCGGAGACTCTCGGCGGCGGCGAGGCGTGCGCCGCGGGTTCCGCTGAGGAGGTCGAAGTTGAGGCGGACGAGTCGGAGCGCTTCCTTGACCTGCTGGACGACGCCCTGGACGACCTGGGCGTAGTTGATGACGGCCTGCTGGCGCTGGAGGCGGGCGCGGGTGTAGCCGGCTTCGGCCTCGCGGTTTCCGACGGGGACTTCGAGTACGGCGCTGAGGAGGTAGTCGACGAACTCATCGTCGGTGGAATCGCTGTAGGCCCCGCCGGTTGAGTCATCGTGTCCGTTGTAGCGGATGCTGGCGCTGACGTCGAGTCTTGGGAGGCGGAGGTTGTCGGCGAGGAGTTGTCGGATGGAGGTGTCGTCGATGGCGAAGAGGGCGCGGTGGATTTCGGGTCGGCGCTGGAGCGCGGTTCGTGCGGCGTCGACGTAGTTGAAGGTGAGGGGGGCATCCTGGAAGGCGTCGGCGGGTTCGAGGAGGACTTCGGTTCCGACTTCGTACCCGGGGGCGTTGATGAGGGATTTGAGTCGGTCGGAGCGGACGACAAGTTCGGTCCGTGCGCGCATGACGGCGAGGCGTCGTGACTCGACGCGGCTGACGGCGTCGGAGTATTCGGCGGGGTTGACGTCGTACTCGATGCGGGCGGCGAGCTTGTCACGGGTTTCGATGCCGCGGGCGAGGAGTTGTTCGCGGATCTGCAGGGTGTAGCGGGACTGGACGAGGTTCCAGTAGGCCTCTTCGACGGCCTTGACGGTCTGTTCGATCTCGGCCTTGAGGGCCTGGATCTCATCGCGCTGCTGATTGCGGGCAAGGCGGACCTGGGCGAGGTTGACGTCGGTGCCGAAGCCGCGGAGGAGCGACTGGTTGATTCCGACCTGGATGTTTGTGGAGTAGGCGGGGTCGGGGAAGAGGGAGACGTCTGGGGTGTTGTTGTCGGAGCGGTCAACGCCGGTCTGGACGACGAGTTCGCCGCCGGTGGTGAGGGGTTTGCGGATTCCGGTGGTGAATGAGAGGGATTCGTTGTTGTTGAGACCGGTGCCGACGGGGATGCCGCCGACGACGGTGGTGGTTCGTGCCTGGTCGATGCGGGCCCAGTCGAGGTTGGAGAAGAGGGTGGCGTCGAACTGGGCTTCGGCGGCGATGACGTCGGTTTCGCGGATGGCGGGGCCGAGGGTTGCGTACTGGACTTCGAGGTTGTGAGCGACGGCGAAGCGGACGGCTTCTTCGAGACTGAGGCGGGCGACGGGGAAGGCGGAGCCGGTGAGGTCGTGGCCGAGCTCGAGGGGTTCGGATGCGACGGTTGCGGGTGAGGAGCGCTGGTTGAGCTCTTCGAGGTGTTCGTCGGTAAAGCTGTTTTCGACGTCGGAGCGCTGGGGGATCAGGGCGATGTCGGTGCGCGGGGCGTTTCGGAGCTGGAGGTCGACGGCGTTGGCGACGGAGTCGCGAAGGGATTTTTCGGAGGAATCCTGGAGGGGGCCGTGGCATGCGGCGAGGGAGAGGAGTGCGAGTGGTGTGGAGAGGGCGAAGAGGCGGTTGCGGATGGCGGCGCGCTTGGTTGCGAGCATGGAGTCGTCCTCAGATTGTGGGTCTCTGGTGTGACGGCCGGAGGGCGTGGTGCCCGTTGGGGTGGGTCGGCCGTTGTGGGCCGCCGTGTCGGGTTTTGGCCGGCGGGCTAGTCTAGGCCGGTTCGGGGGCCGGAGGGGGAGGCGGAGGGAAGCGATGGCGCACGCGTGGGGTAGGGGTGAATGAGGTGCGAGAGCCACATGGCCTTCGCTCGCTGCGCTCACTCAGACCATGGCACCCGATCCCGGAATGGTCCGCGGGGCGGACCCTACGGGCGGGGGTGGGTTCTATGATGGTGGGATTTGTGTGAGTGTCGCCGGGATCGGCTGATGCGAAGTTATGAGGAGGATGGACATGGGTATTGCCGCTCGAACGCTTGCCGGAGTGTTGGCGCTGGTGTTGATGACGTCGGTGAGCGTCGGGCAGCCGGCGGCCCAAGGGGAGGATTCGTGGCTTGCGATTGTGAGCGCGGAGACGACGCCTGTGTATTGCGGGCGGAACGTGGCGTTCTACACGCTTGGGACGCTGTCGAAGGATGATGCGGTGGTGGTGCGCCGGGTGCAGCAGATCGTGCCGTCGTCGGAGTGGGCGACGGTGGAGGTGGCCGGTCGTTTTGACGGTCTGGTGATGACGTCGGATGTGCAGGTCAATGAGGCGGGGGAGGCGGTGACGGTGGGGACGGCGCGGATCTATTACATCAAGGCGGGGTCAACGAAAGTGGTGGCGGATTCGTGGCGGGGGTTCGACATCGGCGACGGGGTGCGGCTGGGTCGGGTGAAGGAGCGGCTGGCGTCGGCTGACGGCGGGGAGTTCCTGCGGGTGGCTTTGCCTGCGGGGTCGGTGGCGTATGTGCCTGCGACGGCATTGCGGGAGGCGACGGAGGCGGAGCGGGCGGCGTGGGAGGCAGCGCAGGCGGCCGGCGCGGTCGAGGAGGTGGTGGAGGAGGAGTCGGTCGAAGAGGTGACGGAGCCGGAGGTTGAGGAGCCGGTCGTCGAGGAGGAGACGGTTGAGGAGTCGGCGCCTGAGGTTGTTGAGGAGGAGGTTGTCACGGAGGAGACGGTTGAGGGGATGGGCGAGGATGTTGAGCCGGCCGGTGATGCCCAGGCGGAGACGCCTGTTGAGACGGCGGAGGAGACGGATGAATCGAATGAGTCGGAACTGACGCCGGAGCGGGCGTTGCCGGTGCTCTCTGATCTTGAGGCGGCGTATGAGGCGATGAAGGCGGTTCCGCTGCTGGAGGCGGAGATCGGGCCGCTGATGGATGAGTATGTGCGGCTTCGGGATGCGGAGTCGGCGTCGTCTGTTGATCGGCGGATCGCGGAGATCCGGGTTGAGATGCTGGAGGTTCGTCTGGAGGCGCAGGCGAGCCGGGGGCGGATCGAGGCAGCGCTTGCGGAAGCGCGCGGTGAAGCGACGGAGGCGGAGCGTGTGGCGCGGCTTGGGCCTGTGCGGGAAGTGAGTGCGCGGGGGGTGGTGGCGAGGTCGGCGGTGTATGACGGTGAGGGGCTGCCGCTGCTGTATCGTCTGCACGAGCCGAACACGGGCCGGACGATTCTGTATCTTGAGCCGATGCGCGGAAGCGATCTGGGTTCGTGGGTGGGGAAGGAAGTGGTGGCGTCCGGGACGGTGAACCGAGAGGCGGGGCTTTCGGTGACGGTGGTGCAGCCGCAACAGATCGTCGCTGCGGGGCCGTAAGCGCGGGTGTGAAACTGTGCGGATTGTGGGGATTGCGCCCGGCGAGGGAGGGCGTGATGTTGCGTTGCGGCAACATTGCGCCGAACCGGGGCGGGTGCGGGCCGAAGATTTCAGTCGATGGCGCGTCGGAGTGGGCGAGCCGGTTCTGAGTTGACGGAATCGAGGGTCTGTCGCATGAGCGAGCGCGAGATTGAGGGACGAGAGGCGTCGGCGGTGCGCGTGCTGGTGCTGGATGATGACCCGCTGGTGTGCGAGTCGATCTGCAGCGCGCTGTCGGCGCGCGGATTTGAGGCGGAGTCGGCGACGGACCGGGAGTCGGCGTTTGCGGCGTTGTCGGAGGCGGAGCGGAGCGGGCCGGAGCGGAAGGCGCGTCCGTTCCAGGTCGTGGTGATGGACATCAGTCTGCGGGGGGTTGACGGGCCGGCGCTGCTCGGCGAGATTCGCACGAAGCACCCGGACACGGTGGTGGTGATCCTGACGCCGTACGGGACGATCGAGTCGGCGGTGGGGGCGATCAAGCAGGGGGCGTTTGACTACCTGACGCACCCGATCATGGAGGATGAGCTGGCGATCACGGTGCGGAAGGCGTCGCGGCAGGCGGCGCTGCTGGCAACAAACCAGCATCTCCGGCGGCAGCTGGATGACCGGCTTGGGCTGGACAGCATCGTGGGGCGGGACCGGCGGATGGCGCGGGTGTTTGACCTGATCTCGGCGGTGGCGCCGACGCGGACGACGGTGCTGATGACGGGTGAGAGCGGGACGGGCAAGAGCCTGGTGGCGCGAGCGATTCACCGGCGGTCGCAGGTGAGCGACGGGCCGTTCGTGGAGTTGTCGTGCGGGTCGATTCCGGAGACGCTGCTGGAGTCGGAGCTGTTCGGGCATGTGAAGGGGGCGTTCACGGGGGCGAACGCGGACAAGGTCGGGCGGTTTCTGGCGGCCGACGGCGGGACGATCTTTCTGGATGAGATCAATTCGGCGTCGCCGGCGATGCAGCTGAAGCTGCTGCGCGTGCTGCAGGAGCGGAAGTTTGAGCCGGTGGGCTCGAGCACGACTGTTGAGGTGAATGTGCGGGTGATCCTGGCGTCGAACCAGCCGCTGGAGGGCCTGGTGTCGGAGGGGCGGTTCCGGCAGGACCTGTATTACCGGATTAATGTGGTGAAGATTGAGTTGCCGCCGCTGCGGGAGCGGAGCGAGGACATTCCGATTCTGGCCGAGCACTTTCTGGAGCGGTTCAACGAGGAGATGGGGCGGCGGATCGCGGGGTTTACGGAGGAGGCGGTGGGAGCGCTGCAGCGGTACTCGATGCCGGGCAACGTGCGGGAGCTGCAGAACATCGTGGAGCGGGCGGTGGTGCTGTGCTCATCAGGGATGATCGATGTGGATGATCTTCCGCCGCAGGTGGTGAGCAACCGGCCGAGTGTTTCGCTTCGGACGGGTGATGAGGGGAGCGATGCGATGTGGAAGGGCGAGCCGCTTGCCGAGGCGCTGGAGGAGCAGGAGCGGCGGGTGATCCTGGCGGCGTTGAACGCCAACGGGTGGAACCGGCAGCAGACGGCGGAGCAGCTGGATATCAATCGGACGACGCTGTACAAGAAGATCCGGCGATACGGGCTTGATGATCTGTCGGCGTCGGCGTGAGGCGCAGGGATTGCGCTGGGGGCGGTTGGCGCGCGGATTGCTCCGGGAGGGTCGTATTGAGACCTTTTTCCTGGAGCGATGCCATGACGATTTCCATTTCGATCGGGAACACAGCGGCGGGGACGATCATTGATGTGCAGCGGATGACGGAGCGTCTGGAGATGATGCGGACGCAGACGCAGAAGGCGCTGGACCAGGGGATCGGGGATGCGGACAAGTTGCAGGCGAAGATTGACCGGATCGATGCGCAGATTGAGCGCGTGAACCGATTGTCGGGCTCGGAGATGAACCTGACGCCTGAGCGTGCGAAGCTGGCGCTTGATCGCGGGGCGCGGGAGTTGCAGGATGGGCAGGAGTTTCTTTCGCGGTACGGCGAGAAGCTGGACCCGAGCGGGGTGATGGGGTCGCGACTTGATTTCTGGCATTCGAAGCTGACGGGTTTGAGCGAATCGATTGACACCCTGGCCTGACACGGACGGTCGGGCTTTGCGTCTACCTCCCATGCCCCGGTTTGCGGAAGCGCGAGCCGGGGCGTTGGTTTTTTGAATGGCTGAGTCGGTGTGTTTGTGGGATGTGGCGGGCGGTGCGGTCCGTA
>CAZPFK010000022.1:0-27455 GCA_964585855.1 uncultured Vicinamibacteraceae bacterium | reverse complement strand
CGCAAGCGTGGGCGGGGGTGAGTGAGGAACGGGAGCGTCCGCGCCCCGAGCATGCTCGGGGCTATAGGTACGGCAGCGGGAGCCACGTCCAATGGCTTCGCATGCGCTTCAGCCTAGTCGAGGAACGGTCCGCACGGCGGACCCTGCCGCGCGGTCCGCACGGCGTCGGCCATTCACTGACCGCGTTTGCGGCGTGTGTCTTCGGCGAGGACTTCGCGTTCGCGGGCGGTGAGACTCTGGATGCCGTGGGTGGCGATTTTGGCGAGGATGCGATCGACCTCCTCATCGTGTCCCTCGCGGGTTCGATGCTGGCGCTGCTCCCAGTAGCGGCGGAACATGGTGGGCTTGCGCTCGCGCGGGGCCCAGGGGGAGACGGGGGGACGGGAGTAGCCGGCTTCGAAGCCGCGGAAGGCGTGTCGGCCCCGCGCTTTCCAGGAGTCGAGGGGGATTCGCAGTGCCCAGTTCAGAGCAAAGGGGCGGCGGATGAGGTACGCGCCCAGGAGCGCTCCGCCGAGGTGGCCTGCCTCGCCGCCTGCGTTTGGACCACCGGTGAGGAGGGTATAGATGGCGATGCCCAGGAGGACGAAGGCGAGAGTTTTGATCCTCATGGGGATGGGCGGGATGAGGAGCATCACGATGTCGTTTGGACGGATGTAGGCGATGGCGAGGAGGACGGCGAAGACGCCGGCTGAGGCGCCGATGAGGGGGGTGTAGGGGGAGCCGGGGAGGAGGAAGGGGAGCGGGCCGATGAGGTTTCCGGCGAGGTTGAGGATGAGGTAGAGGGCGGCGCCGGCGCAGCCGCTGAGGAGGTAGAAGGCGAGGTAGCGCCGGCTGCCGAGGTACTGCTCGACCTGTGGGCCGAACCAGTAGAGCGCGAGCATGTTGAAGAAGATGTGCGCGAAGTTGGCGTGGAGGAACTGGAAGGTGATGAAGCGCCAGACCTGGAAGCCGAAGAGGGCGTAGGCGGTGGAGAAGAACCCGACGGCGCGGAGGGGCGCGTCGGGGACGTCGTCGAGGAGGACTCTGCCGGTGTCGGGGTCGAAGGCGACGGGGAGGGTGTGGGTGATGGTGACGCCTGAGGCGAAGAGGAGGGCGTCGATGACGAAGACGGCGACGTTGATGACGATGATCCAGGTGTTGACCGACCACCCGGACATGCCGCTCCAGCCGGAGGGATAGCGACCGTCGCCCGTGAGGGGATTGAAGCGGGGCTGCTCGCGGTAGTAGTGCCGATCCTGAAGACCCATGGGCGGGAACTGTAGACCCTCGATGCGGATGTATTGGGAATCGCAGGCGCGAGGGCGTCAGCGCGAGACGGCTGGGAGGCCGCGAGCGGCGCGATCGCGGTCGATGATGCGGTGGAGGGAGTCGGCGGCGTCATCGAGGGCCTGCTGCGGTGTGAGTCGGCCGCGCACGGCGGCGACGAGGGCGGAGGCGATGAGGTTCTCGAGGTCGGCCTGGTAGGGGCCGGTTGGGACGAAGGCGGGGGGCGACCCGGTTTCGGGATCGGGCGTCATGCCGTGGACGAGCCAGGCGGCGCGGTCGTTGAAGTCGTCTTCGTGCATTGGGGGGACGCGGAGGGTTCCGTCGGCGTCGATGAGGCCGGGGGTTTCGCGGAACGTCGGCGAGGAGACGATGCTGAGGCGGGCGGGCGGGGCGACGCGGAGGGTGTCCCAGTAGCGGAGGGATTGCTCGGGGCCGGTCATCCAGCGGATCATGCGCCAGGCGTCTTGCGGGTGTTGGGTGTGCGCGCCGACGGCCCAGAGGACGGAGCCGGACATGACGGCGCGGCGTCGGTCGCGCGGGAGGGGGGCGATTGCGAAGTCGAGGTCTGGGCTTGTGAGTTCGAGGTTGGGGGCGCGCCAGGAGCCGTCGAGGAGGATGGCGACGCGGCCTGCGGCGAAGAGTGAGGCGGGGCCTGCGGCGGACTCGGCGAGTTCGGGTGAGCGGACGGGGGCGTCGGGGGGAATGAGGTCGATGATGAAGTCGAGGGCGCGGAGGCCTTCGGAGCCGTTGATGAATGTCGTGGTGTGGTCTTCGTTCCAGATTTCTCCGCCGGCCTGTGTGAAGAAGGAGAGGAAGGGCCAGGACCAGAGGTCGAAGGCGATGCCGTAGTGTGTGATGGAGCCGGAGGCGTCGCGTTGGGTGAGGAGTCGTGCGGCGTTTCGGAGGTCGTTCCAGGTCCAGTTGGCGGAGGGATAGGGAATGAATTGATCGGGGTGGGCGGCGTTCCAGGCGTCGAAGAGAGCGCGGTTGTAATAGAGGCCGTACTGGGCGTTGTCGGAGGGAAGGGCGTATCGGGAGCCGTCGATGTCGAGGGCGTTCCAGATTGCGGGCATGAAGTCGGCCTGTTCGGAGGGGGGCAGGCCGAGGTCGGGGTGATTGAGCAGGTCGTCGAGGGGAAGGAGGGCGTTGGAGGCGACGAGGGCGTGGTACTTTGTGATCTCGACGCGCATGACATCGGCGGAGCGGCCGGTGAGGTTCCAGATGAAGTATTTCTGGGCGATGTCGGGGCCGTAGCGCTGGTAGTTGATGCGGAGGCCGGGATTGTCGCGTTCGAAGCCGCGGGCGTATCCGTCGCGGAAGAGTGCATCTTCGAAGGGCATTCCCCAGACGGTCATGGTGAGGGTGGTGTGCTGATCGGGGAGGAGTCGCGGGGGGATGAGCGCGGCGGCGGTGGCGAGGGTGATGAGGGCGAAGATGAGACGGGTGGAGGTCATGGTGAGGGTCAGCCCTTGACGCCAGTGAGGGTGAGCCCTGCGACGAAGGCGCGCTGGAAGATGAGAAAGAGAATGATCAGCGGGAGGGTGATGATGGAGGCGGCTGCCATCTGCACGGGCCAGGAGTCAACGTAGCGGCCGGCGGCGAGGGCGTTGACGGCGAGGGGGAGGGTGAAGTGTTCGTCGGAGTCGATGACGATGAGGGGCCAGAAGAAGGCGTTCCAGGAGGCCATGAAGGTGAAGACGGCGAGTGCGGCGACGGCGGGACGGATGGAGGGGAGGATGATGTGGAGGAAGAGTTCGAAGTCGGAGAAGCCGTCGAGGCGGCCTGCTTCGAGGAGGGCTTCGGGGACGGAGGCGACGGCCTGTCGCATGTAGAAGATGCCGAAGGCGGAGGCGAGGAAGGGGACGATGAGGGCCTGGAGGTTGTCGATGTAGCCGAGGCGGGCGCTGATGAGGTAGGCGAAGATGAAGGCGACCTGCACGGGGAGCATCATGGCCAGGAGGAGCAGGGCGAAGGTGAGGCGGCGGCCGGGGAAGCGGAGCCGTGCGTAGGCGTATCCGGCGAGCGCGTTGTGAATGCCGGCGATGAGGGTGACGACGAGTGCGACGATGAGGGAGTTGAGGTAGAAGTCGCCGAGTCGTGCGGAGCGCCAGGCCTCGGCGTAGTTGTGCCAGTGCCATTGCGTCGGCGGGCCGGGCGGGAGGAGTGTGGGTGTGGGGCTGAGTGCGTGGGCGCGGGATTTGAGGGAGGTGGTGAGCATCCATGCGAAGGGAGCGAGCATGGAGAGGGCGCCCAGCCAGGTGAGGGCGGCGACGGTGAGTCGGGCGGGGAGAGCGGGGCGCATCCAGTCGGGTCGGGCGTGGCTCATGCGATCGCTCCGCGGCGTTTGAGCCAGGCGAACTGCGCAGCGGTGACGAGGAGGGTCAGCGCGAGGATGAGGACGCCGATGAAGGCGGCGTAGCCGAGCCGGACGGCGTTGAACTCACGGTAGAGTGCGAGGTTGAGGACGTCGGTCCAGGGCTGGCTGACGGTTCCGATCATGACGAGGATGATGTCGAAGACCTGGAGGGCGCCGATGGCCCCGGTGATGAGGAGGAAGGCGGTGATGGGCCGGACGCCGGGCCAGGCGACGGTCCATGCGGAGCGCCACGGTCCTGCGCCGTCGACTGCGGCGGCATCGTAGAGGGAGCGGGGGAGTTCGGAGAGGGCGGCGAGATAGATGATGACGGAGAAGCCGAGGTTGCGCCAGATGGAGACGGCGGCGAGGGTGGTAAGGCCCAGGGGTGAGTTTCCGAGCCAGTCGGGCAGCGTGTCGCGGGGGACGCCGAGGGAGAGGAGCAGGAGGTTGAGCAGGCCGTTCTGGGGGTTGAGGATCCAGCGCCAGATGAAGCCGACGGCGACGACGGAGATGACGGTGGGGAGGAAGTAGAGGGTGCGGGCGAGGGTTCGGCCGGGCATCCACGGGGCGTTAAGCGCCAGCGCGATGAGGAAGGCGAGGATGACGGTGGGCGGGACGGTGAGGAGGGTGAAGAGGAGGGTGTTGCGGACGGCGTGGAGGAGGGCGGGGTCGCGGAGGGCCTGGGCGTAGTGGCGCAGGCCGACGAAGCGCGGCGGATGGCCGCCTGACCATTCGAAGAAGGAGAGGGCGACGCCGAGGAGGGTGGGCAGGAGTGTGAAGAGGAAGAGGATGGTGAGGGGGAAGGCGACGAAGGCCCAGGGGCGGAGGTTGGGTCGCGAGGTCATGCGGTCCTCGTCGGCTTACGGCGCGGAGTCGGGCTGCCTGAGCCGCAGCGAGAGGAAGCGGTGGGGCTCGAGCAGGGAGAGAGGAATGGTACTCCGGGAGTCGGGGGAGCCGGTGGGGGGCTGGAGTGCGATGCAGAGGGCGATGGATTCGCCGGGTGATCCGTCGAGGGACCATCGGGGGTCGAAGGGGATGGTGATGACGCCGCGCCAGCGGTAGTAAGGATGGTCGAGTGCGTCGAGGGAATCGACGAAGGAGAGGGCGTTGTCGGGGAGCGAGTCGGCGTCGTGGGCGGGCTGGCCTGAGGGGTGGTGTGCGTTGAAGAGGGCGACGACGGCGGCGTCGGAGCCGGCGCGTTTCCAGATGTCGTTGGGTGCGACGGAGCGGCCGGGGTAGGCGAGGAGTTCGAGGTTGTCTGTTCCGACGTAGAAGCCGTCGTCGTCGAGGTCGAGGAGGAGGCGGAGGGAGTCGGGGCGGCGATCGGCGTCGATGATGATGGTGAGCGCGTCGCGGTCGTATGAGGCGAGGAGGCGGGTGCGGAGGAGGTCGGTCTTTGCTTCGAGGATCGGCGCGGAGTCGGCGGGTGCGGCGAAGGGGATGGCGTCGGCGGCGGGGAGGAAGGGCTGCGGGTCGGAGCCGTCGGGGAGGCCGTCGGAGTCGGAGTCGGGGAGGCGCGGTTTGGCGCCGACGGGCTTGTCGGCAAGAAGCCAGGAGACGCCGTGGCCGTGATCGACCCAGGTGCGGGCCATGGCTTCGGCGAGGTCGGGGAGGTTGTCGGCGTCGGAGTCGGCGCGGGCCGGTGAGGAGCCGAAGGTGCGTTCGTCGAGTGGGACGCGGGGGTCGGCGTCGGGGAAGCCGTCGTTATCGGCGTCGGCGGCGAGTTCGACGGTTCCCCACTGGCTGATGAGGTAGCGCCAGGGGTGGGCGGGGGCGCGCCAGCGGGTCATGTCCTGGTGGTCGGCTGAGACGGAGCCGGCCCAGTGGCGGAGGATCCAGGCGTTGCCGTCCCAGTGTTCGCCGTGTTTGTGGGCGGTGTTGTCGGCGGGGTTGAAGTGGTTGAAGAGGAACGGCTCGCCGGCGGGGCCTGACTCGTGGAGGAGGGCGTCGAGCTGATGGCCGAACTCGTGGCAGAAGAGCCAGGCGTTGTCGGAGCCGGCCTTCCATCCGCTTCGCCCGATGTGGAAGGGAGGAAGGGGGCCGAGGGTTCCGCCGCCCGATTCGGGGAAGATCCACTGGCCGTCTTCGTAGCGTTTGTCGGCGGAGATGATAATGAGGCCGTCGAAGTCGAAGGGGGTGAGGCCGTGGGGTTCGAGGGCTGCGCGGAGGAGGTTGTCTTCTTCGCCGGAGAAGGCGAGGCCGTAGGGTGCGTCGGGGTCGGAGGCGAGCGGAGTGTCGATGCGGAAGAAGCGGAGGTCGAGGTTGAGCATCATCGCGGAGTTGACCCAGTAGAAGATCCGATTGGCGGCGACGGCGTCGATGATGCGCTGGTAGTGTTCGTCGGAGATGGGCTGGTCGTGGCCGGGCTCTCCGACGGAGGGGGATTCGGTGACGTTGGTGAGGGTGAGGACGGCGACTTTGAGGGTGAGGAAGGCGTGGGTTCCGGGGGCGGGGGGCGTGACGAAGGCGATGTGCTCTGAGGGTGAGCCGAGGATGGCATCTTCGACGTGTGCGATGTATCGCGTTCCGGGGAGGAGGGCGATGGCTTGGAGGGTGTGCCGGTTGGCGGGGATCGGAGAGGGGATGGTGACGGGGTCTTCGGCGTCGATGGGGGTTGCGAGGGGGGCGTGGTGTTCGGTGAGGCGGGCGGGGCTGAAGCGCGCCTCGGCGGGCTGGAGGATGAGCGTTGAGCGGCGTGCCTGATCGGTGCGCCAGGAGAAGGTTGCGGAGCCGTCGCCGACATCGAGGAGGGTGAGGTCGGCGGAGGTTGTGGGGATGAGGGCGGGGCGGGCGGCGAGGGTGACGCCTTCGAGGGGCGAGCCGATGTCGTCGGTGAGTTCGAGGTCGAAGCCCCAGTCGGCGTTGCGCTGGCAGACTTTCAGGAGGAGGATGTTCTCGCCGGGGCGGAGGAGGAGCTCGACTTCATCGTTGCCGGGAGCGCGGGTGCGGGAGCCGGCGAATTCGTGGATGGGCTCGCCGTTGAGGAAGACTTTGAGGTCATCGTCGGAGCCGAGGCGGAGGATTGCCTTCTGCATGTGTTCGGCGGTGATGACGGCCCGTGCGTAGGCGAGTGCGTGTGTGGGCTCGCCGTAAAGGGCGAGGAGGTCGGCGGCGTTGTCGTCGAGGGTGAGGGGTTGCCAGATGGCGGTTCGTCCTGATTTTCCGGGGTAGCGGGCGTCGGGGTCGAACTCGGTTTCGGGTGGGAAGAGGGCGTCGAGGCCGGCGTTGCCGGTGTTGTCGAATGGGCCGATGGCGAGCCAGCGGACGTGTGGGTTGATGTCGAGGGTGAGTTGCGCGACGGGCTGGTTGTATTCGGAGGCCTGGAGGATGAGGGTGTAGGGGTTGTCAGCGGGGCTGAGGGAGATGCGCCAGGTGCGGGCGTCTTCGGCGGGGAGATCCATGGGGAGGTCGAGGGCGGGCTGGTTCGGATCGTCGGGACTGGTGAGGGTGAGGCGGCCGACGGCGGGGTAGTTGCGGGGGTTGTCGATGGTGACGAGGAGGGTGGGGCGGTCGGCGTCTGCGTCGAGGGAAGCGGAGAGGGCGAGATCGATGTTGATGCCGCCGTGGTCGACGGGCTGGGCGCGCAGGTGTGCGAAGGCGGCGAGGAGGAGGAGCGCGGCGGCGAGTCTGGCGATCATCGCGGGTAGCGCTCGACGAGTGAGGGGAGCGCGGGGAAGGGAGCGGCAGGGGGCTCCTGATACCAGAAGGCGGTGGAGGCGATGTCGTCGGTGAGGGGCTGGTAGGCGCGATCGGTGTACCAGCCGAGGGCCTGGATGGTGACGCGGAGGCGGGAGCGGAAGCGGATGGGGTCGGGGAGGTGCCAGCGGTAGAGGGCGTGGGCGGGAACGCGTTCGCCGCCGATGAGCGCCTGGGGGTATCCGAGGAAGTTGGTGGAGAATGTCTGCGGGCCTGAGGTTTCGGGGTTGTCGGCCTTGCGGAATCCCCATGCGCCGCCGAAGTAGTCCTCGGTTCCGGTTCCGCAGATGGTGGGGTGTTCGTGGTCGTCGTCGATGTAGAACTTCATCTCGCCCTCGCCCCACCAGAGGTTGGAGAACTGGTTCCAGACCAGGTAGGTTCCGACGTAGTGTCCGTGACCTTCGACGCCGTCGAGGAGGGTGTGTTCCGGATGCTGCCGCGTGGTCATCGATCGCCGCCACTGGGCGTGGAGGTATGCGGCGTCGTCGGGAACTTCGGTCTGCGCCCAGGTGATCTGGTAGAAGAAGCCGGGCTGGTCGAAGTCGGCCTCGTTGGTGACGGTCATGCGCAGGCGGGAGCGGAAGGGCATGGGCCAGTACGCATTCATGCCGCCGCGCGGGGCGACGACGACGGGCATGGAGGAGATGAGGGCGAGGCCGTCGAGGCCGTTTGCGAAGAAGTCTCCCAGCGGAGTTTCGACGGCGGGGCGGGCGGCATCGTCGTAGGTGATGCGGAGGATGAGGTTGCGGAGGTTCTTCGGTTCGACGGTCATCCAGATGTGCTGAACGATGCCGGGGCCTTCGATGTCGGCGAGGGTGAAGGTTTCGCCGGCCTTGATGGTGACACAGGGACGGACTTTCCAGCCCTTGCCGAGGCGGCGGGCGTGGGGGGTGCAGTGCTCATCATCGTGGAGGTCGGCGCGGGCGCCGCCGCCGGGGGCTCCGTCGGGATTTTCAGCGCTGATGGAGCGGGTCTGTGCGGTGGAGAGGCGGGCGATGTCGGCCAGTGAGGCCGGGAGGCCGGGAGGGTTCATCGTGCGGAGACCTCGGCGGGAGTTGCCATGACGTTGGTGATGACGTCGAGGGCGTCGTCGATCTGCGTGCGGGAGACGTCGAGGTGGGTGACGGCGCGCATGCGCTGCGGGCCGACGTCGAAGGTGCGGACGCCGCGGGCTTCGAGGGTGCGATAGAGGGTTTCGGCGGAGCCCCAGGCGGGATCGACCTCGAAGAAGACCATGTTGGTCTGTACGTCGTCGGGGTTGAGCGAGAGGCCGGGGATTTCGGCGAGGGCGCGGGCGAGGTGTTTCGCGTTGTCGTGGTCTTCGGCGAGGCGGGCGACGTTGTGGTCGAGGGCGTAGAGGGCGGCGGCGGCGAGGAGGCCGGACTGGCGCATGGTTCCGCCGAACATCTTGCGGTATCGGTCGGCGCGGGCGATGAAGTCAGCTGAGCCGGCGAGGATGGAGCCGACGGGGGCGCCGAGTCCCTTGGAGAAGCACATGGCGACTGAGTCGGCGTGTGCGGCGAGTCGTGCGGGGGGAACGCCGAGGGCGACGGCGGCGTTCATCAGTCGTGCGCCGTCGATGTGGACGGCGAGGTTGTGCTGTCGGGCGCGGGCGATGACGGCGTCGAGTTGTTCGAGGGGCCAGATGGTTCCGCCGCCTCGGTTGTGGGTGTTTTCGAGGATGAGGAGGCGGGAGCGGGCGAAGTGGACATCGGGGGGGCGGATGAGGGGGTCGATCTCTTCGGGGGTAAAGAGGCCGCGGCGTCCCTGGATCATGCGGGTGGAGCAGCCGGACATGGCGGCGAAACCGGCGGCTTCGTAGTAGTAGAAGTGGCTTTCGGCCTGGGCGATGATCTCATCGCCGGGCTGTGTGTGGGTTCGGATGGCGATGGCGTTTGCCATTGTTCCGGAGGGGACGAGGAGGGCGGCGTCGTGTCCGAGGAGTTCGGCGGCTCGTCGCTGGAGGGCGATGACGGTGGGGTCGTCGCCGAGGACATCGTCGCCGACGTCTGCGGCGGCGAGGGCCTTGCGCATGTCGGGCGAGGGCTTTGTGACGGTGTCGGAGCGGAGGTCGGCGACGAGTGTGTTCATGGGGAAGGGGAGTTTATGCGCGGGGCCGGGGAGGGGGCGGGGAGGCGATGGCGCCAGCGTGGGAGGGGGTAGGAGGTGCGGGAGCGTCCGCGCCCCGAGCATGCTCGGGGCTATAGGTACGGTAGCGGGAGCCACATCCAACGGCCTTGCTTGCGCTTCAGCCTGGTTGGTCGGTGAGGGTACGGGAGCCGCGTGGCCTTCACTCGCTTCGCTCGTTCAGACCACGGCACCAGACCCGGTCCGCACGGCGGACCCTACCGCGCGGGTCAGCGGACGGATTCGGTTTCTTTTTCGGGGAGCATGGCGTGGTCGACGCCTTCGCCAAGCAGGCGGGTGCGGAGGAGGATGAGGGCGGTTTCGAGTTGAAGGTCGCCGGATTGCGCATCTTCCTCGGCCTGTTCGCGGTCGCCGGGCTGATCGAGGATGATGTCGGCGTTCTGTCGGAGGCGGAAGGCGGCGGCGACTTCCTCGGGAGTCATGCGGACGGTGATGTCGGGGTCGATGCCCCAGACGACGGAGTCATCTTCGCGGTGGATGATGCGGCCGTCGGGGAGGGCGTAGTGCTCGGTGGTGATGCGCAGAAGGGCCTGTCCTCCGGCGACGGGGCGGACCTTCTGGACGCTGCCCTTTCCGTAAGAGCGGGTACCGACGATCAGGGCGCGGTTGTGATCCTGGAGGCAGCCGGCGACGATCTCGCTGGCGGAGGCGGAGCCGTTGTTGATGAGGACGGCGACGGGGAAGTCGCGCATGCCTTCGGCGTACTGGCGGCGAGCCATCATGGAGTCGGGGCGGCCGTCGGGGCCGACGGTTGAGACGATGACACCCTGTTCGACGAAGCGGCGGCAGATGTCAACGGCGGGGCCGAGCTGTCCACCGGGGTTGAAGCGGAGGTCGAGGATGAGTGCTCGAGCGCCTTCGGCCTTGAGGTCTTCGAGTGCATCGTCGAAGTCGGCTGCGGTTTCGGGGAGGTAGCCGGTGAGGCGGATGTAGGCGACCCTGGAGTAGTCGTCGATGAGGTACTGCCAGGAGCGGTCGGGGCGGTGCTTCCAGCCCTTGACGGAGTCGATCTTGATGGTGGAGCGGCGGAGGGTGAACTCGCGGGGCTCCGGCTCGTCGCCGCGCTGGATGGTGAGGGTGACGTCGGTTCCTTCGGGGCCGGTGATCTGATCGACGGCCTGGTTGATGGAGATTCCGGCGGTGGAGCGGCCGTTGACGGCGGTGATGAGGTCGTCTGCGCGGATGCCGGCGCGAAGGGCGGGGGAGTCTTCCAGTGGGGTGACGACGGTGAGCTGGAAGGCCTCGTCGAGGGTGATCTGGATGCCGACGCCGGTGTAGTTTCCGTCGAGCTGGCGCGCGAACATGGCGTATTCGTAGGGCCAGATGAGGTCTGAGAAGGGGTCGAGGGTGGCGATGACGCCTTCGCCGAACTCGTGGGTGAAGACTTCATCGGGGAGGTTGATGGTGGCGCGGTTTTCGGCGCTGAGGCGTCGAAGACTCTCGGCGAATCGGCGCTGGTCGGCGGGCTGGGCGGGGTTGTTCCAGGCGGCGCGCTGGGCGGCGATGGCTTCGATGAAGCGGCGGCGGGCGGCTTCGTCGGCGAGGCCGGGGAAGACCTGGGCGAGGTCGGAGGTGGTGACGAAGGTTTCGAGCGAGGCGAGGCCTCCTGAGAAGAGGGAGGTCCAGGTGGTGGCGGAGTCGATGTGGGTGGCGCGTGAGGCGGCGGCGGCTTCGACAACCATGTCGAGTTCGACGCCTTCGACCATGTCGCGCCAGTCATCCTCATCGTCGCCTTCGTAGGCGGGGCGTGGGTCCTGGCCGATTTCGATGAGTCGTTTGTTGGTGAGTTCTCGGAGGCGTTCGGGGAGGTAGAAGCGGATGAGGCCGAGGCGGCGGGAGACGCGTTCGAGGTCTTTCTGGAAGTCGCGGGTGTCGGTGAGGAGTTCGTTGAGGCGGAAGTAGAGGTCCTGTGAGGCGAGCCAGTCGCCGCGGTCTTCGGCGGCGCGTGCTTCTGCGGAGGCGGCGTCGATGAGGCGGCGAATGCGGGGGTCTTCGAGGACGGTGCTCTGGGAGGGAAGGGGGACGCCTTCGACGGTGGCGGTGATTTCGTGGGCCTTGAGGTCGAGGGCCATTTCGAGGGCGATCATGGCGTCGGCGAGGGCTTCGCGGTAGTCGGATTGCTCGACGTGTGCTTCGAGGGAGGTCATCGCTTCCTCGTAGGCGTCGAAGCGGGCCTGTGCCTGGGCGCGGAGGCGATCGAGCCAGGTGCCGGTGGCGTCGAGGAAGGGGGCGGCGCCGGGGGAGTCCTTCTCGAGGGGGATTTCGCGGAGGCGGGTGACGACGCGGTCGGGGGCGCTGTCGAGGGCGTCGTTCCAGGTCATGCGCGACCAGTGGTCGAGATCGGCGGTTTCGGTCTGGCCCGGGGCGATGGCCGTGAGGGCGAGGGCGGCGGAGAGGGCCAGGAGGCGGAGGGGAGCGGCTGAGGTCGGGCGCGGCATGTGGAGGTTCCGTGTTGGAGTCATTGGACGGTGTCGGCGCGTGGTCAGAGCGCCGGATGCGCGGGCCGGTCGTTTCCTTCGGAATCCGGGCCGTTGCTGGTGTTTATACTACGGGCATGGTGACCTTGTTGTCTGTCATCGGAACGACGCCTTCGACGGGTGAGGCGGCGGGGCGGTTTCTGGCGTACTGGTTTGTGATCACGCTGGCGCTGGTGGTCCTGCTTGTCGGTACGATCGTCATAACCGTTCTGCGCCGCTCGACGCGCCGGTTGCGGGAAGTGGAGCGAAAAGCGGCGGCGTTGCGCGGGAATGGGGGTCCGGACCCGTGGGAGGAGGCGGGGCGGCGCGTGCGAACCGATCGCGAGGAGTCGGAGGCATGAGGCCGGTTGCGATCGTGACGGGGGCGGCGCGGCGGGTGGGGCGTGCGGTGGCGCTTCGACTTGCGGAGGGGGGGTATGACCTTGAGTTGACGGTGCACCAGAGCCGGGCCGAGGGTGAGGAGACGGTGGGGCTGTGTCGAGAGCGGGGGGCGCGGGCGTCGCTTTCGGTTCTGGATCTGAGCGATGATGAGGCGGTGGAGCGTGCGGGGTCGGCATGGGTGGAGGCGCACCGCGAGATCGCGGCGGTTGTGCACAATGCCGCGCTGTATGAATCCACGGAGTGGGGGACGGTGACGTCGGCGTCGGCGATGGCGCACTTTCGCATCAACGCGATGGGGCCGCTGCTGCTGACGCAGGCAATCACACCGGCGCTGCGGGCTGGGGGCGGGTGCGCGGTGGTGTTTACGGATATCCACGCGGCGGGGCGGCCTCGGAAGCGGTATGCGGCGTACAGCCTGTCGAAGTCGGCGGCGATCGAGCTGGTTCGGGTGCTGGCGCGGGAGTTGGCGCCGGAGGCGCGGGCGGTGGGGATTGCGCCGGGGGTGATTGCGTGGCCTGCGGATGCGGCGGAGGCGGAGCGGAGGGCCTACGAGGCGCGGATTCCGCTGAAGCGGCCGGGGACGCCTCAGGACGCGGCGGAGCTTGTGGCGTTTCTGATCAGCCGGAAGGCGTCGTACATCACGGGTGAGGTGGTTCGGCTTGACGGGGGGCGGTATCTGACGTGAGGGGCTTGCGCGCCCCGTGCGGGGGCATCGACCTACCCTTGCGACCATGAACGTCACCGTCTCCTGGATCAACGAGTATCTTGACGCCCCGCTGTCGGCCGATGCGCTGGTAGAGGCGCTTGCGGGCGCGGGTTTTCCCTGTGAATCGCGCGAGGCGCTGCCGGGCGGGGATGAGCGGCTGGACATCGAAATCACGTCGAACAGGGGGGACTGCGTGAGCGTGGTGGGGCTGGCGCGGGAGGCGGCGGCGGTGACGCGGCGGGGGCTGCGGCTGCCGTCGATTCCGGAGGGGCCGGGGGGCGCGGGGGCGTTTGGCGTTCGCAACGAGGCGGTGGAGTTGTGTCCGCTGTATACGGGGCGAGTGATCCGGGGTGTGCGTGTGGGGCCGAGCCCGGCGTGGCTGCGTGAGCGGCTTGAGTCGGTGGGGCTGCGCAGCATCAACAATGTTGTGGACGTGACGAACTTCGTGCTCTTTGAGCTGGGGCAGCCGCTTCATGCGTTTGATCTTTCGACGCTGCGCGGAGGCATCGTGGTTCGGCGGGCGGAGAAGGGCGAGACGCTGACGGTGATCGACGGGACGCGCTGCGCGCTGACGCCGGCGATGCTTGTGATTGCCGATGAAGAGCGTGCGGTGGCGCTTGCGGGGATCATGGGGGGCGCGGAGACGGAGGTCGGGGAGGCGACGACGGAAGTGCTGCTGGAGGCAGCGTCGTTTGATGCGGCGTGCGTGCGTGCGGCGAGCCGGGCACTGCGGCTTTCGAGCGATGCGTGCTACCGGTTTGAGCGCGGGGTGCATCCGGCGACGGTGGAGGCGGCGGCGCGGCGTGCGGCGGCGCTGATTGTGGAGGTTGCGGGGGGAGCGGCTGACGGCGGCGCGACGTCGGCGGGAGCGGCGCTGCCGCAGCGGCGGCGGATTGCGCTTCGGCCGGAGCAGGTTCGCCGGATCAGCGGGATCGAGATTGCGCCGGAGCGGATGTTGGAGATCCTGTCGGCGCTGGAGCTTGAGCCGGAGGTGGAGGCGGGCGGGGCGATCGGGTGTCGCGTTCCGTGGCACCGGCTTGATCTTGAGCGTGAGATTGACCTGGTCGAGGAGGTGGTGCGGATTCACGGGCTCTCGCACATCGAGGCGCGGGACCGGATTGAGATTCGCGTTGCAGCGGCGCAGCCGCGGGAGGTGAACCGGCAGGCGATGGATCGTGCGCTGATCGGCTGCGGGTATCACGAGGTGGTGACGTTTTCGTTTACGAGCCGGGCGGAGGCGAAGCGATTTTCGGAGTCGGGGGTGGCGTTGCTGGAGGTTCAGGATGAGCGTCGGCAGGGGGCGCCGGTGCTTCAGCCGAGTCTGCTGCCGGGGTTGCTTGGGTGTCGGAAGCGGAACCAGGATGCGGGGCATCACGGCGGCGTACGGCTGTATGAGCGCGGGGTGTGCTTCGGGCTGCGCGAGGGTGCGAAGTTTGAGGAGCATCGGCTGGCGCTGATTGCGGATGTGGAGGATCGGCAGACGACCTACCGCGAGGTGCGCGGCGCGGTGGAGTCAGCGCTGCGCGCAGCGCTTGGGCAGAATGCGCGAATCCGCATCGAGGCGGCGTCGCGGCCGTGGCTTGGCGAGGGTGAGGGGGCGGAGGTGTTTGTCGGAGGGGGGAGTCGCGCGATCGGGTGGGTGGGGCTGCTTGGCGCGAAGGCGACGGCTGCGGCGGAGTTGCAGACGCCGGTTGCGGCGGCGGAGATCGTCATCGGGGAGATTCTGGAGACGAAGCGGCAGGCGGCGCAGGCGACGGGGACGGCGCAGCGGCCTCCGATCGTGCGTGATCTGTCACTGGTGGTGGACGAGGGGATGGCGTGGCGGCGGGTGGAGGAGGTGGTGGCGGCGGTGGCGCCTGCGGACCTGACGAAGGCGGAGTTCGCCGCGCTGTATCGGGGCGAGCCGATTCCGAAGGGGCGCAAGAGCGTGACGCTTCGGCTGACGTTCCGGAATCCGGATCGCACGCTGCGGCACGAGGAGGTGGACGGGGAGGTGGCGCGGCTGGTGGAGGCGTTTGCGAGGGAGTTGTCGGCAACGCTGCGGACGTGAGGGGTCAGGGGCTGCGCTGCACGTGGTAGATGAGTTCGAGGTCGTCGCCGAAGTGTCGGGTGCGGATGAGGCGCAGGGGTGTGGCGTGGGCGATTGATTCGACGGTGAGGCCCCGGGCGACGCTGACGGCCTCGATGTCGCCGAGGAGTCGCGGGGTGATGAAGGCGATGATTTCGTCGATGAGGTCGTGCTGAAGGAGGCGGCCGACGAGACCGCCTCCGGCCTCGACGAGGACGCGGGTGGCGTTGTATTTTTCGGCGAGGTGTTTGAGGAGGGCGAGTTCGACGGGGGGCGTGCAGGGGAGGAGGGTGACACCGGCGTCTGCGAGTGCGTTGCGGGCGGAGTGGTCGGCGAGAGACTCGTCGAAGGCGATGAGGGTGGGTGTGCTCGGTGCGGTGGCGACGAGGCGGGCGTCGAGGGGTGTGGCGAGGTGGGGGTCGATGACGCAGCGGAGGGGGGCGGGGCGGTGACGGCGGCGGAGGCCGATGCGTGGTGTGAGCATGGGATCGTCGGCCAGGAGGGTTCCGATGCCGGTGATGACGGCGTCGGCGCGGGCGCGGCGGCGGTGGACGGAGGCGCGGGAGCGTTCGTTGGAGAGCCACTTGCTGTCGCGGGTGCGGGTGGCGATGCGGCCATCGAGGGTCTGCGCCCACTTGACGGTGACCCAGGGGAGGCCTGCGGTGATGCGTCGTGTGAAGGCGGCGGTGAGGAGGCGGGTCTGGGGAAGTTCGAGGAGCTCGACGGTGATGCCGGCAGCGCGGAGTGCGTCGGCTCCGCCGGCGGCCTGTGGGTTGGGGTCGAGTCGGCCGATGACGCAGCGGGCGATGCCTGCGTCGATAAGGGCCTGGGCGCAGGGTGGGGTTTTGCCGTGGTGGGCGCAGGGCTCGAGGGTGACGTAGGCGGTGGCGCCGCGAGCGGCTCCGACGGGAAGGGTGGCGAGTGCGGCGGCTTCGGCGTGGGGGCCGCCGAAGCGGGCGTGCCATCCTTGCGCGAGGATGCGATTGTCGGGGCTGACGATGAGGCAGCCGACGGCGGGATTCGGCTCGACGGAGCCGATGCCGCGAAGGGCGAGTCGAAAGGCGTGCAGCATGAAGCGGCGATCGTCGGACACGATGGTGGTGCTCTCATGCTGCGGTGCGGGGAGCGATCAGACCCAGACCTGGCAGATGAGAGCGGGCTCCTTTGATTTTCCGGTGAACATGCCGATGGTGGAGGTGACGAACTTTACTTCGAACTCAGGATGCTCATCGAGCCACTCGTTGATCTGGCGATCGATGTAGGCGAGGGATTCATCGGTGAGTTTGGCGTGAAAGGTCTTGACGTGGCAGGCGCCGGCGCCGGTGGTGACGGGCGAGCGCTTCCACTGTTCGCCGGTTTCGGAGGGTCGGCCGACGGTGCGGATTTTGCTTGAGCCGAGCACCGCTGCGGGGCCTTCATCAATGGCGGGGGCGGGCGTCGGCACGGGTTCGGGCGGGGTGGGGGGTGAGCCGCCGGAGCCGCCGAGTGAGGATTGGGTGAAACGGATCTTGGGTGAGTCTCCTGGAGTCGATTCATCTGGCATGACGTTCTCCTGCTGGTAACGGTCCACGGGGTCCACGCAGTGCATGATAACAGAAATCGGGTTGTGCTGCACGTTGTGGAGGGGCGTCAGGAGGTGAGGCAGCGAAAGGCGCCGTTTTCGGCGTTCCAGCGTTGCGGGGGGCGGTGGGCCCAGCGGAGTTCGAAGGGGCCGAGGAGGGGGTCGTCGCTGAGGGGGAGCCAGAGGCCGTCGGCGAGGCGTTGGACGTGGCCCCTGCGGGGGTGGACGGGGCCCTGGTATTCGAGGTAGAGGGCGCGGTGGTCGGGGAGGGGGAGTGCGTCGAGGAGGTCGCCGGGGGCAGCGAGGTCGGGGCGCTGGGCGAGGCGGAAGGCGCGAAGGGGATGGGCGGGGTCGGGGGGCTCGGGGAGTTGGAAGAGCCAGTCGAGGTGGGAGGCGGCGTCCTGGTGGTGGCGGAGAAGGGCGGTGCGGAGGGGGTCGGGCATGGGGTATTGTTGGCCGGGAGGGTGCGGGGGATCGGCGTGAGGGGGCTTTGACTATGATGGTGTCGGTGCGGGGGGAGGGCGGATGGACCCATAGGTGATTCAGAAGTTGAAAGGCAGGCCGATGCTCAAGGCTGTGAATGGTGCTGGATGGTGTGTTGCGGCTGCGGTCGCGGCGGCGGTGTTGAGCGGGGGATGTGAGGGGACCGGGAAGACCAACGCGCAGCTGCGAATTGAGAGCGCGGACCTGGCCAATCGCGGGGAGACCGAGGCGGCAATTGCGGTGCTGCAGCCGGTGCTGGAGCGGACGCCCGAGGACACGCTGGCCAACTGGCAGATGGGGCTGCTGCTTCTGGAAACGGGCGATCCGCTGCGGGCGCTTCGGCATCTTGAGGTGGCCTATGCGCATGTCGCGTCGAACTCCGACCTGGCGTATGAGGTGGGCGGGCATCTGGCGGAGGCGATGTACCAGAACCGCGAGCATGACCGGGCGTTTTCGTTTCTGCAGGACCGGGCGGCAGCGTCGCAGTCAGCGCGGGACTACAACCGGCTGGGGGCGTATGCGTTGCGGGTGAACGATCCGGATTCGGCGGCGGCGGCGTACACGGAGGCGGCGCGGGTATCGGGGGCGACGTCTGTTGAGCCGTACCTGGGACTTGCGGAGGTTCACCTGTCGCTGGGCCAGACGGAGGAGGCGGTGCGGCGTCTGCGGATGGCGTACACGATCGACCCGACGAATCCGGAGGTGATTGAGGCGCTGACGCCGTACGTGGGCGTGATCGGTCCGTCGCTTCGGCTGACACCTGAGCCGTGAGCGGGGGCGAATGAGGGATCATGGCGCGACGGTCGCGGACGCACATTTCGATTGCGGACCATTTCTCGGTGCTGAGCGAGGTGACGCGGCTGCGCATTCTCGATTGCCTTGCCCGGGAGGAGCTGACTGTCGGGGAGATTGCGACGGTGCTGCAGCTGCCGCAGTCGACGGTGAGCCGGCACCTGAAGGTGCTCTTTGAACGATCGTGGGTGAAGCGGCACTCGGCGGGAACGGCGAGCCGGTATTACCTTCGACAGGAGGATCTGCCGGAGGAGGTTGTCTCGGTGTGGGAGATTGCGCGGGCGAGTCTTGCGGAGACGGCGCAATCGCGGCAGGACCGGAGCCGGCTTTCAGAACTTTTGTCGCGGCGGCAGGAGTCGGAGTCGCTGGCGTATTTCGGGCGGATCGGCGGGGAGTGGGATGAGGTTCGGGCGCAGTTGTTCGGTGCGAATGTCGATGAGCAGGCGCTGCTCTCGCTGATTCCATCGGAGTGGACGATTGCGGACCTGGGGTGCGGGACGGGAAACCTGGCGGCGCGGCTGGCGCCGTTTGTGAGCCGGATTCACGCGGTCGATCTGTCGCGGGCGATGTTGTCGGCAGCGCGGAAGCGGCTGGCGGAGTTTCGCAACGTGACGTTTCACCAGGCGGACCTGACGGAGCTGCCGCTTGGGGCGTCGTCGGTGGATGCGGTGACGATCTCGCTGGTGCTGCACCACGTGGCGGAGCCGGGCCGGGCGCTGAAGGAGGGGGGGCGGATTCTGAAGAAGGGTGGCCGGCTTCTGATTGTGGACATGCTGGAGCATGACCGGGAGAAGTATCGGCAGACGATGGGGCACAAGTGGCTGGGGTTTGCGCCGGCGCAGATTGAGCAGTGGTGCCGCGAGGCGGGGCTTGGCGGGGTGCGGTTGTGGCGATTGCCGTCGAATCCGGAGGCGCGGGGGCCTGACCTGTTTGCAGCGCTTGCGCGGAAGGGCGGCTAGAGGTCGTCGGGGATGACGTGGTACATCGGCATGAGGCGCTGGAGTTCGGCGGCGGGGATGCGGATGGTGTGGGTGGTGGTCTGCCAGGGGGAGTCGAGCGAGGGAATGGGGGCGTCGGGATCGCGGAGAATCTGGGCCGGGGGTGAGGTCTGGAAGCTGCCGACGAGCGGGGCGACGGGATCGGTGAAGAACCAGCGGACTTCGATGTGGATGTCGATGTGCGGAACGTCGAGGATGCGCTGGTAGGGGAGGCGTGCGGCGTTGTCGGTAATGGGGAGCTCGCCGAGTGCGTCGGAGACGTTCGTGATGCGGGTGAGGGAGACCATGGCGGGGTAATCCATGGCCTGGTCGAAGGGGTAGAGGAAGGGCTCGTAGCGCGCGGCGAGGCCGACGATTTCCGCATGCTGGGCGCGGGGGTCGAGTGAGGCGTCGATGAAGCGGTCGGGGTCGAAGTCGACGAGTGCATCGAGAAGGGAGGAGACGACGCTCTGGTCGGGGGCGTGGTCGCGGAGGAGCTGGAGGGTGTTGCCGGTGAAGGTGGCGGGGCGGGAGGAGTTGCCGGAGGTGAACATGGCCTGGGCGCGTTTGGCGAGGATGTCGGCGAAGGTGCGGAGTTGTTTTTCGGAGAGGTCGCCGAGGGCGCAGCGGCGTCGGAGTTCGAGCATTTCGTCGGAGGCGTAGGCGGAGGAGGCGGTGATGTCGCTGCGGAGGAGCCACCAGGTGGGCATGTAGGGGACGAGGTCGACGGAGCGGAACTGGACGTAGTAGTGGGTGACCTGGATGCCGGAGAGGAGGATGAGGAGGGCGGCACCGGCTGAGATCATGATGCGATCGGGGTGGCGCCGGCCCATGGTGACGGCGTTGGGGCGTGCGAGGTCGGAGCCGCACTCGGGGCAGGTTGAGGAGGCGAGTCCGTCGGCGTGGTAGGCGCAATTGGCGCAGAATCGGAGGTTTGTCTGGACGCGGCGGCGGTATCCGCGGGCGACGAGGAGGGCGCCGAGGGCGAAGCCGGCGAGGGTGAGGATGAGAACAAGGGTGTCCATGTCGGTGTGTTTGGCGGATTGTACGTGGGGCGGGCTGGGGGTGTGCGTACAGGTACGGATGCGCGGCGGCTCGCTACCATTCGGGGCTTATGAAAATTGCGCTGGCGCAGGTGAACACGACTGTTGGAGATGTCTCCGGAAACGCGCGGCGTGCGCTGGAGGCGGTGCGACGTGGCGAGGAGGCGGGGGCGGATCTTGTCTTGCTTCCGGAACTGGCGCTGACGGGGTATCCGCCGCGCGACCTGCTGCTGCGCGGGCACCTTGCGGAGCGGTGTCACGAGGCGATCGATGAGATTGCGCGGCAGTGCCGGGGGCGAACAGCGGCGGTGATCGGGATGCCGGCGCTGCGGCGGGTGGTGGCTCCGCACGACACCCATGCGGGTCGGGGGCTGTACAACAGTGCGGCGGTGTGCGGAGACGGGCGGGTGCTTTCGTGGTATCACAAGCGGCTGCTGCCGACGTATGACGTTTTCGACGAGCATCGGTATTTCTCGGCGGGGTCATCTCCCGGAATGGTGGAGTGGGCGGGAAAGCGGATCGGGCTGACGATCTGCGAGGACCTGTGGAACGAGGAGGGGCTGATTCCGCGCGAACATCGCTACGGGGTTGATGTGGTGGGGGAACTGGCGGCGCTGAAGCCGGATGTGCTGGTGAACATTTCGGCGTCGCCTTTTGCGCTGGGGAAGCCGCGATTCCGCCTGTCGCTTTTCGGGATGGCGGCGCGACGTCTGGGTGTTCCGCTGGCATGCGTGAACCTTGTTGCGGGCAACGATGACCTGATTTTCGACGGACACTCGGCGCTGCTGGGCGCCGACGGCCAGGTGGCGGCTGCTGCGGCGGGGTTTGTCGAGGATTTTCTGGTTGTGGAGACGGAGCAGGCGGGGGGAGCGGGGCCGTTTTCGATCGATGCGCCGGAGATGGAGCAATTATTCGAGGCGCTGGTGCTGGGGATCCGGGATTACATGCGCAAGTGCGGATTCCGGGGGTGCATCATCGCGTTGTCGGGGGGGATTGATTCGGCGCTGGTGGCGTGCCTGGCGCGGGCGGCGGTTCCGGCGTCGGCGATCCGGACGGTGGGGATGCCGAGCCGGTATTCATCGGCGGGGTCGGTCACGGATGCGCGAGTGCTTGCCGAGGCGCTCGGGGTGCGGTTTGACGTGCTGGGGATTGAGCCGGTACACGCTTCGATGCTGGAGGTGGTGGGGCCGCTGCTGCGCGAGGTGAGCGAGACGGAGGGCACGGCGGAGGAGAACATTCAGGCGCGGATCCGGGGGAACATCGTGATGGCGCTTTCGAACAAGACTGGGGCACTGCTGCTGACGACGGGGAACAAGAGCGAGATTGCGGTGGGGTACTGCACGCTGTACGGCGACATGGCGGGGGGGCTTGCGGTGATCAGCGATGTGCCCAAGACGCTGGTCTATGACCTCTCGCGGTGGATCAACGCGCATCCGGAGCGGCTGGGGCTGCGGGAGGGGCCGATTCCGGAATCGACGCTGACGAAGGCGCCGTCGGCGGAGTTGCGGCCTGGGCAGACGGATCAGGAGACGCTTCCGCCGTATGAGGTGCTGGACGAGATCATTGAGCGGTACGTGGAGGGGAGTGAGTCGGTGGATCGGATCATTGCGGAGACGGGGTTTGCGGAGGAGGTGGTGCGGTCGATGTGTCGCCGGATTGACGGGAATGAGTACAAGCGTCGGCAGGCGCCGATCGGGCTGAAGGTGACGGGCCGGGCGTTCGGGTCGGGGTGGCGAATGCCGATTGCGGCGAAGACGGAGGGGCGGTGATGGCAAAGTACCGGGCGGAAGAGGGCCAGGAGGATCGGCACGGTGAGATGACGGGTGCGATCACGGTGAACACGGTGCTGCTGTTTCCGGTGCTGATCGTGTGGTGCGTCTTTATTGGCCCGATAATCTTCGGGCATCGCTCCTGGTGGACGGTTGGAATCGGGCTTGGGCTTGCGATTGCGGGGCCGATCGTGCTGTTGCGTCCGAGCCGGCGGATCTGGGCGGCGTTGAGCGAGGCGTTTGATCGGGTGTGAATCGGGGTTCTTGATGCGGGCTGTATGGAGGGGTTGATGGGGTCTTTTTCCCTGAAAGGGGTATCGGGGCGGCGCGGATCGGGAATAAAGGTGGTATATTGGGCAGTGTATTGTGTTGTCGGTCTGCGCGCAGGGTGCGCGAGGGGCCGGGATCTGCCGACTTGTCGGCGGATGGTGGGATGAGGCGGAGTTGAACGAGAAGAGGAGTATTCCCGTGCTGACGCGTGTAGCTTTTGCGGCCGGATCGATCGGAGTGGGTGTGGGGGTTGCGGGTCTGCTGACGGTTCGGCCTGCGGAGCGGCTTGCGACGGCGGAGTCGTCGGCGGTGCTGGTGTCGGCCGGGGGCGCGCCGCAGTCGGGCGAGCTTTCTGGGATTGCGGCGTGGCTTGAGGCGATCAACCGCCACAACGAGCCGCCTGCGGGGCTGAACGTTGACATCAGCATCGACAGTCTGAGCAATCTTGTCGAGATTGATCGTGACGGGGAGTATCCCAACGGTCGGATCGGGATGGCGATGAACACAACCTCGTGCAATGTCGGCGACGTTGACGTTCCGTGGTTTGCGCCGATGGAGGCGGACCACCCCTTCATCGGTCAGAATCTGTATCGCTTGAAGGACGGCCGCTTTGAGCAGATCGGCCTGGCATGGCTGAAGCATGCGTTCTTTGCGGCGGATGCCTTCGGGTGCGGCCAGTGTCAGTTTGATCTCTTTGACGACATGCTCAACGTGGGGTGTTCGGATACGTACTCGTATGCGAACAACGGCGAGCGGGCCTACCTCGGGCCACGGTATGAGGTGAACCCGCTGACGGCGGAGTGGGAGCCGTGCGGCTCGCACTTTGACATCGGCAACGGGAGCCAGCCGGACTGCGAGCGGAGCCACGGCGGAAGCGGGCACGGGCCGGTTGACCATCGTCTGCGGGTGTACGACCAGGAGCTGCTTGATCCGGAGGCGTTGTTCTACTACGAGGGGTTCTACATCGTTCGCGGCGACACGAACGTCTACAACAACGTGGCGTGGAAGCTGGCGACGCCGATCTTCTCCGGCGGGGACTGGGATTTTGTGGACAACACGACGGGGATTTACAGTCCTGCGGTGTTCGGGTGGGGGCAGTACCACTACTTTGCAAGCAACCCCGAGGCGGGCGATGCGATCGTTTCGATGCGGACGATCGACCTTGGCGGGGGCCAGCTGCGGTACATCTACGTGGTGACGAACTACAACATGCCGCAGGGCATTCAGTCGTTCACGGTTCCGTTTGCGTCCGGGACGCAGATTTCCAACGTCGGGTTCCATGCGCCGATCGAGGATGAGGAGCCCTTCTCGACGGACCCGTGGGCGGTGCAGGTCGGGGCGGACAGCGTGACGTGGTCCACCGAGACGCACGCGCAGAATCCTGCGGCCAACTCGATCCGGTTCGGGACGAGTTACACGTTCTGGTTTGACGCCAACGCCGCGCCTTCGCCGACGACGGCGACGCTGAACCTGTACGAGCCGGGGGATGTCTCGGTGATCACTTCGAGCACGGTCGGTCCGGGCGGGGCGGTCTCAGGCGGTCTTGTGCTCGAGGTGGACCCGCTGGTCCGCGGTGAGCAGAGTGAGATCCGCATTGCCGGGGCCGAGCCGGGCCAGCGCGTGTACGTGCTTTACAGCATCAAGGCGATGGGTCGCAGCTACATTCCGCAGGCCGATGACTACCTCGACATCAAGACTCCGATTGACGTTGCGGCGTCGGCGACGGCGAACGCCTCGGGTGAGGCGGTAGTGCGGATTCGCGTGCCGGCCTCAGCGCCTCCGACGGAGGCGTTCATCCAGGCGGCGACGCTCGGGACGACGCCTGTGAAGTCGAACGTGCATGTCCGGACGATCAACTGAGGATTGCGGGTCGATTGATTTCAGCAGTCCCGTCCCGGGTTGGGGCGGGACTTTTTGTTTGCCTGCCTCCCGAAGGGGCGGGCATCCCGATAGGATTGCGGCGGTGATTTCCGCACTCCTTCGAACAGCACGCATCCTCGGAGCCGCCGGCATCAATCGCTGCGCGGCGGCGATTGCAGTTGTTTTCTGCGGCTCGTTTGCGGGGAATGCGGCGGGGCAGACAACTCCTGTGACGGTGGAGATGCAGCAGTTCGGCCTCGGCGGCGTGGCGCGACCTGGAACGATGACGCCGATCCGGCTCAATCTGACGGACTCGGGAAGCCGGCCCCGTCGAGTGCAGGTGCAGTGGACGGTGGAGGATTCCGACGGCGACCAGGCGTTGTACGCGCGGGAGATGACGCTCAACCCGGGGCTGCCCAACGAGACGTGGCTCTATATCCACCTGCCGTTTACGGCCGACAGCGGGACGACCTTTGACGTCACGGTGATTGAACTGGACGAACAGGGTCGGGAGGGCGCGAACGTTGCGGCAACGCGCTTCCGTCCGCCGCGTGTCCTTGATCCGGTCGAAGGGGTGATCGGGGTGGTGGGGACTTCGACGGCGAACCTGAATCAGTACGATCAGTGGCCGGGGCTTCGCGGCGAGGCGTCGTCGGGGCATGAGTTTCTGCGAGCGCTGACGGGGCTTCGATTCCGCGATCTTCCGGATCGGTGGATGGGTCTTGATCTGCTGCGGACGCTGGTGGTGATGGAGGGTGATCCGTCGGTGCTCTCGATCGACCAGGGGGCGGCGGTCCGGGAGTGGGTGCAGCGCGGGGGGCATCTGGTGATCGTCCTGCCGCAGGTGGGCATGCCGTGGTCGGGGACGCAGCTGGATGCGATCCTGCCGGAGGTGTCGGTGTTGAAGTGGCCCGATGTGGCGCTTGATGCACCTGAGGCGGGCGGGGGCGTGCTCTCGCATCTGTCGAGTCGGCCCGAGCAGTTGTCGCTGCTTCGTGAGACGGGAAGCGGGGAGTTGATTCCGGTTCGGGTGACGTTCAACGTCTTTGCGTTGCCGTCGGAGGCCGCCGGTGTCCGCTGGGCGGACCTGGGGCTTGTGCCGATGATGGAGGTAACAGTTCCGGCGTCGGTTGCGGGGAGCGAGCGTCGGCTTCCGATTGTGGTGCAGCGGCAGGTGGGCTTTGGGCGGGTCACGCTTGTCGGCGTTCCGGTCAACGATCCGCAGTTGCAGCGTGCGGGGCTTCGGCTTCCGGAGGCGGAGGTCTTCTGGAACCGGCTTCTGGGGTTGCGGCAGGACACGCCGGACTCGGCCGAACTGCAGCGACTGATGGCGCAGCCGCAGCAGCGCGGGGCGACTGACCGTGTTTTGAACACGATGCGTAAGCCGAGCGTCCTGTCGCTTCCGATTCCGGCGAAGCTGAATCTGACGTGGCATGCCGGGAGCGGTTTGTTTCTGGCGACGCTGGTGTTTCTGACCTATTGGGGGCTGTCGGGGCCTGCAGCGTTTCTGCTGCTGAAGCAGCGCGGGCTGGCGCAGTATTCGTGGCTGGCGTTTGTGGCGCTTGCGACGATTTTTACGGGAATCTCATGGGTCGGAGCGTCGGCGCTGCGCAGCGATGACATCCGGCCGCAGCACTTCACGGTGCTGACGCACATCGCGGAGTCGCCGTTGCAGAAGGCGACGACGTATTTCACGGCGGCGCTGGACGGGTTCAACACGGCGAGGGTGCGTGTGGGCGATCCTGAGGATGAGGATGGCGGGTCTGGTCCGCCGATGCACAACGCGGTGTATTCGTTTTCGGCGCCGCGGGTGGTGACGCAGGGGTTTCCGGATTCGCGTTCGTACCTGGTGGAGAGCGCCGACCCGGAGGAGATCCGGGCGCCGGCGCGGAGCACAGCCAAGCAGATGACGGCGCGGTGGGTCGGGCCTCCGCAGGCGGGGTGGGGAATGCCGACGTATCTGAATGATGCGGATCGTCCGCGCGTGACGGTGTCCACGGGTGAGGGAGCACAGCAGGGCAGGGAGATCCGGTTGTCGGGGAGGATTGCGCACACGCTGCCGGGGCCGCTGCGAGACGTGACGGTGTATCACGTGACGCCGGTTCGCTACTGGACTCCGCGTCCGCCGGATAATCTGAGCGGGAAGCCGTGGCTGCGCGTGCATGCCTGGGCGTTCAACCAGTGGGATGCGAACTCGACGCTTGACCTGTCGAGCTTTTCGCACGATGTGGATTCGATCGTGTGGCGGGAGAACAACCACTTCGCGCGGATGGAGACGAGCGTCTCGCGGAACAGTTACTTCGATCGCTACGGGGCGTCGTTTTCGGGCGCCTCGCGCGATGAACGCCTTGCGTTCGAGTTGCTGACTTTCTACGGCATGATGACGCCGCCGGTGTGGGTCTCAGCGCAGGCGGACTCGGCCCCGCTGTTTCAGCGCGAACTGGGCCGGGAGTGGGACCTGAGCGAGTGGATGACGCGGCCGTGCCTGATCATTACGGGGTATGTGGAGAGCAGCCCGATCCCGACGCCGATCTACCTTGACGGGGAGCGTCTGGAACAGGCCAACGCCAAGAGCGAGACGTATCTGCGGTGGGTGTACCCGCTGCCGGCTGATTCAGAGCCGGGAGCGATGTGAGGCCGATGCGGCCGGAAGCGAGGACGACGGTCCCATGCCGATGATTGAGACGATCAACCTGACGAAGAAGTACGGCGATCTGACGGCGCTGAACAATCTCAACCTTGTGATTGAGGCGGGCGACTGCTTCGGCTTCATCGGTCCAAACGGTGCGGGGAAGACGACGACGATCAAGATTCTGGCAACGCTGCTGAAGCCGACGTGGGGCGAGGCGCGCATTGACGGCCGGGTGATCGGGTATCAGAACCGGGAGATCCGGCCGATCATCGGGTACGTGCCTGACTTCATGGGCGCGTACGAGGACATGGTGGTGTATGAGTACCTGGAGTTTTTCGCTGCGGCGTACAACATTCACGGGGCGCAGCGGAAGCAGGTGGTGCGGGACGTGCTGGAGCTGACGGACCTGTCGTACAAGGCGGAGGCGGAGGTCAACGGGCTCTCGCGCGGCATGCAGCAACGGCTGTCGGTGGCGCGGGTGCTGCTGCATGATCCGAAGGTGCTGCTGATGGACGAGCCGGCCTCGGGGCTTGATCCTCGGGCGCGGATCGAGATGCGGGAGTTGCTGAAGGAACTTCGGAAGATGGGCAAGACGATTCTGATCAGCAGCCACATCCTGCACGAGCTTTCGGAGTTGTGCAACACGGTGGGCATCATCGAGCGAGGGGAGCTGATCTTCCAGGGGACGGTGCGGGAGATCATGCAGCGGTGCGACTTTGACCGGATGATCCACATCGGCATCGACGGCGGCGAGGAGGCGGTCCGGCGGGCGGCGGATTTCCTGTCGAAGGTGCCGGGGGTGGAGCGGGTGAGCATTCGCGGGACCGATGACGGGCCGGTGATTGACCTGGCGTTTCAGACCAACGTGAAGATCGACATCAGCGACATTCCGAGCCGGCTGATCGCCAACGGGTTTCGGATCGTGCGGTTCACGGAGGAGCAGGTGAACCTTGAGACGGCGTTCATGCGT
>CAZPFK010000021.1:23663-43554 GCA_964585855.1 uncultured Vicinamibacteraceae bacterium | reverse complement strand
CGCGCCATGGCCGACCTCATGCGTCAGTATCTCGATGAGGATGATGACCGCTGAGCCGCTCGAGATCCGCTTGCTCCGTCCGCGGCTCGTCCTGCGCTGACCTCACGCCATCGCCCGCTATCCTCTTACGACTCCCACGCGACGATCGTCACGCCATGCACGTCTACCCCCTCCTTACCACCCTCGCCGCCGGATTCGCCGCCGCATGGGCCCTCGGCCTGATCACACAGCGGATCGGCCTCTCCCCGATCGTCGGCTACCTTCTGGCCGGCGTCCTCATCGGCCCCTACACGCCCGGCTTTGTCGCCGATGTCACCCTCGCGCCGCAACTGGCCGAGCTGGGCGTCATGCTGCTGATGTTCGGCGTGGGGCTGCACTTCCACCTCGAGGACCTGCTGGCGGTCCGCTCGATTGCGATTCCCGGGGCCATCGTGCAAAGCGCGGTGGCGACGCTAGCCGGGGCCGTCGTCTTCTCCCTGCTGGGGCTGCCGCTTTCAGCCGGTGTGGTGCTGGGCATGGCGATGGCGGTGGCGAGCACGGTCGTCCTCATCCGCGTCCTCGAAGACAACAACCGCCTCGCATCGCCAGAGGGGCACGCCGCCGTCGGCTGGCTGATTGTCGAAGACATCTTCACCGTCATCATGCTGGTCATGCTTCCCGCACTGGCGGGCCTGGGCGGAGGTGAGGCCGCAGAGGCGCACGGGCCGCAGCTGCACTGGGCGCTCTCGCTGGCGCTGGCGCTTGGCAAGATGGCGGTGATGGTGGTGGTGATCTGGGCGGCGGGGTCGAGAATCGTGCCGTGGGTGCTGATCCAGGTGGCACGGCTGCGGTCGCGGGAGCTCTTCACGCTCACCGTGCTCGTGCTGTCGATTGCGGTGGCGACGGCCGCCTCCGTCCTCTTCGGCGCGTCGGTGGCGCTGGGGGCCTTCCTGGCCGGCATGGTCGTCGCGCAGTCGCCGGTCAGCCAGCAGGCAGGCATCGAGGCCCTTCCGATGCGCGACGCCTTTGCCGTGATGTTTTTCGTCGCCGTCGGGATGCTCTTTGATCCCCGTTTCATCGTGGAGCATCCGGGGCTCGTCGCCGCCGGCCTGGGCATCGTGCTGATCGCCAAACCGCTGGCGGCGCTGGCCATCGTCATTATTCTCGGGCATCCCATCCGCACCGGGCTGACGGTGGCCGTCGCTCTGGGGCAGATCGGCGAGTTCTCCTTCATCCTCGGTGAGGCGGCGCGCAGCGCCGGCCTGCTGCCGGAGGAAGGCACTCACCTTCTGGTCGCTGCAGCCCTGATCTCCATCACGATAAACCCCATCCTCTTCCGATTTGTCGAGCCGATGGAGAAGGCGCTGGCGGCCCGGCCCGGACTGTGGAAACTGCTCAATCGCCGGGCGGCGCGACAGGCGCGGGCGATCAACGTGCCGGCGGCCCGGAAGATTCGCGAATCGGAGTCGACGCTGGCGGTGATCGTCGGCTACGGGCCGGTGGGGCGGCAGGTGGACCGGCTGCTCCGCGATGCGGGCGTCGAGACGGTCATTGTGGATCTGAATATGGACACGGTGCGGAACCTCATGGCCGAGGGGCGACTTGCCCTCTTCGGCGACGGCAGCCGCATCGAACTGCTCAAGGAAGCGGGCATCGCCCGGGCAACACACCTGGTGCTCTCGGCTCCGAGTTCGGCCGACCAGCATGTGCTGATCGAGGAGGTTCGCAAGGTGAACCCGACGCTTCGGCTCATCATCCGCACGCGCTTTGCCCGTGACGGGGAGGCGATCTGCTCGCTGGGGCCTGACGCGGTCGTCGTTGACGAGGTGGAGGCGGCCGCAGCGCTGACGGAGCTGGTGCAGTCGGAGAAGGACCCGGGCGGGGAGAAGGTTCGGGCGGAAATCGAGCGGTTGCGCGAGGCATTTCGGCCCGGTTCGAAGGGGTCCGAGGCGTCATCGGGAGGCGGCCAGGCGGGCTGAAGAGGCTCCGCGAGGGGTGAAGGCGCAGAAAACCCCTGTTTTTCTAGGGTTTTTCTCTCAATTGCCTTGCCGGGACGTAGACGACTGCCGTGGACTGCGGCACAATTACGCCGGTGGATGGCCCTGCGTGGGGCCACCAGAGTGGTTTTCAGAGAGTGGCGCGGGTGCCGGCTCCGACCGCAACAGGCGTTCAAGGCCCCCGTGTCCCGCACGAAACGTGCAAAAGAAAGGAAGACACATGGCAACGGCAACGAAGTCGAAGAAGGCCCCCAAGTCCTTCAAGTTCCCCAAGACCGAGCGCGCTCGCACCAAGAGCGAGATCGTCTCCCAGCTGGCTGAGCAGTCCGGCGTCGCCCGCAAGGACGTCAACACCGTCCTCGAAGGTCTGGCCTCGATGATCGGCCAGGACGTCAAGAAGGGCGGCCCGCAGACCTTCAACATGCCCGGCCTCTTCAAGATCACCGTCCAGAAGAAGCCCGCCACCAAGGCGCGCAAGGGCATCAACCCCTTCACCGGCGAAGAGACGATGTTCAAGGCCAAGCCCGCCCGCAACGTCGTGAAGATCCGTCCCCTCAAGGGCCTCAAGGACATGGCCTCCTGAAGCCCCGCAACGACTGATTCCGCCTTGATTTTCCCCGCGCGGCCGGCAATCCCGGCCGTGCGGTCGTTTTCTCTCGTCCCCTCGGCGATTGACAACTCCCGGGAAGTCACTATTCCTATTGGGCATGAAAACTCTCCGTTCCGCTCGCATCGTCGCCGCCTTCGCTCTCGCACTCTGCCTCCCTCTGCCGCCGCAATCGGCAACAGCGCAGGAGGCGACGGACCGAGAGGCCGCTCTGCGAGAGTGGATTCAGCAGCAGATGACCCTCGAGGGCCTCGCCGGCGTCGAGATTCACTGGACGCTCAACCGCCGCTCCACTCTCGATCCCGACGAGACCAAACAGCGCTACATGGTCGCCGTCGGAGAGGACAACGACGATGAGGTCGCCCGGCTCGAAGAGCACCTCACGCTTCAGTCTGAGCCCTCGACGATTCCATTCCGTGCGCAGTTCCTTGATGACCGGGCATGGACGGCCTGGGAAGCCATCGACCCGCAGATTACGTTCTCCGGCGGCGTGCTCGAGTCGGAGCAGTGGGTGCTCTTCAAAACCGGTGAGGCCGGCAAACTGACGCTCATGGTCGAGGGAAGCGAGGCGCCCGAGGCCGGCAACCTCAGCGGGCTGCGCAGCGCGATACGCTGGGGCATCGGCGACGGGCTCGGTTTCGGTCTGTGGCGGCTGGCCGGGCGCGAGATCGGTGAGATCACCGTGACCGAGGACACCTGGCAGGCGACGCTGAGCGGCGGCGATCAGGAGATCTCCATCGAGGGCCGCTGGGAGGGCGGGCACCCCTGGGTGAGCCGATGGGTCGTCCGTCGCAACGGGGAGGAGAGCAGCCGCATGGAGGTCGCCGGCGTGCGGATGGTCGAGTCGCTCGCTCGGCCCGCGGCGACGGAGACGGTGCTGACACGAAGTTCCGGCATCGTCGATGAACTCTCGTTCTCAACGGTGCAGGCCGCGGAGGCCGGGGCGATCCGCGCAGCGGCGGCGATCCCGGAGGTTCAGCCGACCTGGGAGGTGCGCGACTGGCGCAGCGGAACGGAGGTCGTCACGGCGGCCAGCGAATCCCCCTCCGGCGAAGCCGCTTCCACCCTCTCGGCGGACCCTGCGGCAACGGGAGGAACCGGGACGGCGGTGGTCCGCTGGGTCTCGATCGGGGGCCTGATCGCCCTGATCGTAGTGGGAGTGTGGATTTTTGTGCGAGTCGCCCGGGGGCAGTAGGGGGGAGAGGCGCGAAACCGGGAGGGGGCGGTTGCAAACAATTCGTGGAAGCGGGGGGCTGCCCGAGCGTCTCTCAGGCAGGCGGTCCGATGCGCATCAGAGTTTTACCGCCCGACGAGGCGACATGCACGAAATCAATCTGATCTTCGCCTGGTGGTGGATCACAGCCGGGCTTCTCACCGGGGCGGTGCAGGGGCTGGGCTTTCATCGGGAGGAGTGGATGGGCGGCTACAACTCCTGGCGGCGGCGTTTGACGCGGCTGGGCCATATCGCCTTCCTCGGGACCTCGCTGATCAACCTCGCATTCGCCTTCACCGTGCAGTCCTTTGCCGTTGAACACGCCTGGCTGAACCTGATCGGCCTGCTGCTGATCGTCGGCGCCGTCGCGATGCCGGTCGTCTGTTATCTTTCGGCCTGGCGGATGGGATTCCGGCACCTCTTTGCACTTCCGGTCCTGAGTCTGACCGGCGGGGTTGTGCTCTTTGCATGGGTGCTCTCGGCGGGCCGATTCGGAGGAGGATGATGAGAATTGCCCTGATTGCCATGAGCGGGGTGCGCGCCTGCGACGAGGAACTGCTTCGTCTCGGGCTGACGCTTCCGGGCTTCGTCGAGCGCAGTCGGACCGTCGCCTCGCTTCCCAGTCTGGGGCTGTTGACCCTGGCGGGGATGACGCCGCCGCATCACGAAGTCATCTACCGAGAAGTCGATGACCTCAGCGACTTCAACTTCGGCGCTGAGCACTTCGACCTCGTGGCGATTTCAACTTTCACCGCGCAGATCGAAGATGCCTACGTGCTGGCGGATCGCTACCGGGCGGCCGGCGTCCCCGTCGTCATGGGGGGGCTGCATGTCACCTCGCTGCCCGAGGAGGCGCTGGCCCACTGCGACGCCGTCATCGTCGGCGAAGGAGAAATCTGCTGGCCGGAAGTGCTGGCCGATGCGGAGGCGGGCCGCCTTCGCCGCCTCTACCGCAGCCAGCCCCGCGAGTTCGACCTGGCCGACGCTCCGATGCCCGCCTTCGAACTCCTGGAGATCGAACGCTACAACCGCCTGACCGTGCAGACCTCGCGCGGATGCCCGCTCCGCTGCGCCTTCTGCGCCAGCTCGATCCTCCTCACGCCCCGCTACAAGCAGAAGCCCGTACACAAGGTGCTGGCCGAGATCGACCGGATCCGCGAACTCTGGCCGCGCCCCTTCATTGAGTTTGCCGACGACAACTCCTTCATCAACCGCGCCTACTGGCTGGAACTGCTCCCGGAACTGGCCCGACGCCGCCTCCGATGGTTCACCGAGACCGACATCCGCATCGGCGATGATGATGAACTCCTCAGGGCCATGCGCCGGGCCGGCTGCGCCGAAGTGCTCATCGGATTGGAGAGTCCGACCGAGGCGGGGCTGGAAGGACTGGAGACCCGCCGCGACTGGAAGCGACGCCGTCTGCCTCGCTATCGCGAGGCCGTGCAGAACATCCAGTCTCACGGCATCCGCGTCAACGGCTGCTTCATCGTCGGCCTCGACGGGCACACGCCGGCCATCTTCGACTCCGTCTACCGCTTCGCCGAGGAACTCGATCTCTTCGATGTGCAGGTCACGCTGCCGACACCATTTCCCGGGACGCCTTTCTACGAGGGGCTGCGGCAAGCGGGGCGACTCTTTGAAGAACGTCCATGGCGACGGTGCACCCTCTTTGATCTCACCTTCGAACCCAGTCCCATGTCGGCACAGGAGTTGCGCGAGGGCTTCCTCAGCCTCGTGGCGAGACTCTATACTGATGCCTTCACGCAGCAGCGGCGATCGGGCTTTCGGCGTCGGTACCGCGAAGCAGCGCGAATCAGGAGAGCATCATGAAGAAGTTGCGCATGATCCGCGCCCTGCTGGGTCTGATGGCCCTCTACGACGGCGTGCTGGGTGTCGCGTTTCTCTTCGCAGCCCCGCAGGTCTACGAGGCCGCTGGAATCACACCCCCCAATCACTGGGGCTATATCCACTTCAGCGCTGCCCTGCTCATCGTCTTTGCCCTGATGTTTCTGGAAGCCGCCCGCCGGCCGATGACCGGCCGAAACCTGATTCGCTACTGCCTCCTGCTGAAGGTGTCCTATGTCGGCGTAATTGCGTGGCACTGGTTCTTTGGGGACGATGTGCCCTTCCTCTGGAAGCCCTTCGCCATCGCCGACCTCGTGATGGCCTTCCTGCTGGTGTGGATGCTCCGGGCGATGCCCCGCGTCTCCCCTGCAGCGAAGTAATCCCCGTTTTCCGTCCCCCGCGGCCTGTCAAGCCAGATGACACGAGTTCGACCTCCTCAGGGTCCGAATGCAGCGTCCGCACCGCTTCCGGCGATTGTCACGGCCTTTGTCCGCCGATGGCCCGGCCGGGGAGTCAAGAATCCGCTCCGTGCAGGTCGATAGCCCGTGGCGGACGGGACTCATCAGAACCTGCCAATGGAGGGCCGGCATGGCCATTCGACTCGGAGAACTGCTGGTAGAGGGCGGACACCTCAGCCGGGAACAGGTGGATGCCATCCTTGAGCAACAGCGCCTCGGCGGGCGGCCCTTCGGCGACCTTGCCGAGCGGATGTTCGGCATCGACCCGTCGGTAGTGGAGTCGGCCTGGGCGCGGCAGTTCTCGGAACTGTGCGAAGAGGTCGATCCCTGCGCCCTTGAGATCGATCCCGGGGTGCTCGAGGTCTTCAGCCGCCGTCAGGCCTGGCAGTTCCGCCTGCTGCCGATCCGCCGTGAGAACGGCGAACTGGTCGTTGCCACCAGCCGCACCAATCTTCCTCGGGCCATGCGCTTCACCTCGTGGCACCTGCAGGAGTCTGCGATCTTTGTCATCTGCTCTGGTGAGCAGCTCGAACGCGCCCTGGAGCGCAACTACCCCTTTCCCGGGGCGCTGGCTCCGACGCCGGCTCAGGGACTCTGATCGACCCAGCCGTCGGTCGGCACCTCGGCCGATCGCCTCGGCGGTGTGAGCGTTGCGGCGATCATTCGGGCCGCCTCATCAAGGGCCTCGGAAGCGCTGCCGACGATCGTGCCGGCAATCGCGCCTTCCCGATCGATGATGATCAGCGTCGGCACCGCCTCAACGGCAAGCCGCTCGGTAAGCACGCCCGGATCGGCGACGGTGAGTCCCGGAAGGTCATCGGCGCGGGGGGCGGCATCATCGCTGAGCACGCGGATGTTGATCAGGCGCAAAGGGCTTTCGGAGTGGCGCTGCACCAGCGCACGAAGCATGGCGCTCGACGCTGCTGAAGCGGGATCGTCGGGATCGTGAAAGTAGAGCACGACCACCGAGTTTCGCCACTGCCGCAACTCCCAGGCGTGCCCCAAGGCGTCGGTGACGGTGAAGTCCGGAGCCGCTGAACCCGGAAGCGGAGGCGTGCCGGCCGGATCGGCATCCAGCGCGATGCGCCGGATGGAACTTCCAAGACTCACCACAAGGTCGGCCGATCGCGGGGCGGCGACGTTCAAGTTCTCCAGTTCCAGAAGAATCCCGGTCGTGACTCCCGAGGGCTCGCGCGTCAGCCGTTCCAGGGCGCGCGGCAGGGAATCCTCGACTCCGACGTACAGTCGCAGATCCAGCTGCAGGGCTCGGCATCGGAGGCGAAGGATGCGACACTCCACGCCGTCAATCCTGCTCCGCCCCTCAAGAGCGATTGAGTCGGGAGCAGTCAGAGCGGCGAACTCCTCAGGAGCGAGCAACGCCGGCATCAGTGCCGGGCGAGCCAGATCAAGCAACGGCTCGGCGGAGGTCTCCGGGCCGATGAAGGCTCGCTCCGCGCCCGGATCGAGACCGACGGCCAGTGTTCCATCAAAGGCGAGGTCGCAGAGCGGAGCGCCGCTCGGGTCAGTCGTCGTCACGCGCCAGGCAGCCGGGAGGCCCTCGGCGGCCCGGCGAATCCGGACTGTTCCCGTGGAGAGCAGCCGGGTCGGGTGGAGGGTGGAGGTTTCCGAGAGCGTGAAGTCGTACGAAACGCCGGGAAGCGATTCGATGGCGAGGCGCACCATCCGGAGCACCTCCGGGGCGTCCACGGGCTCCTCGGGAAGCGGCTTCGGCTGCGCGGCGAGAGAACAGACAAGAAGCAGGTTGGCGATCAGCAGGCGGAGAATCATGACGCCGGGATTATCGGCCGGATCGTCCCGCGACTTTCGCCCTTCCGTTACACCCCGACCTGCGCTGAAACCGGCCGCAGAGCGTCGATGCAGAAGCGGATGTGCTCGTTGAGATCGACGCCCAGCTCCTCCGCTCCGCGGGTGATGTCCTCCCGGTTGACGGCAGCGGCAAACGACTTGTCCTTGAGCTTCTTGCGAACCGACTTTGGCTCGAGGTCCGCCAGGCCGTTGGGGCGAACCTTGGCGCAGGCGACGATGAAGCCGGCAAGTTCATCGCAGGCATAGAGCGTCCGGGCCATCGGCGTCTCCCGGGCAACATCGGAGTAATCGGCGTGGCCGAGGATGGCCGTGCGGATGGCTTCCTTTACCCCCAGCGACTCGAGGTGACGGACGCCCACGAAGGGATGCTCCTGGGCGGAGGGGTGCTTCTCGTAGTCGAAGTCATGCAGCAGGGCGGCGACGGTCCAGTCGTCGGCCTCCTGCGGTGCGGTTTGCCGGGCATAGGCGGTCACGCAGGCGGCGACGGCCTCCATGTGGCCGCGCAGGGCGGGGCTCTGCACCCAATCGTGCATCAGCGCTCGGGCTTGGTCAGGCGTCATCGCGGAACATCTCCCGATACGGGCCGTGATTCGGCTCATGCTAGGCCGGTTGGATCCCGCGCCGTTGTAATCCTCACACCTTGCCTTGTCGGTGCGATCGGCGACGTCGGCCCCGTTGCGCCCTCGATGCCGTGCATTCGGCACTCGGCGCACAGGGGCCATGCGGAATGGTCGATGGAGAAGGCGATGGAACCGGGAGAATCCGAAATGTCCGACCTTCCTGGCGATGCCCGAGTCGATGATGCGCTGTCCGAATCACTGAGTCCCGGCGATGAACTCAGTGCCCCGACGGAGGGTGCGGGGGAGGGGGGCCAGCCATGTGCGGAGAAGGAGTTTCTCTGCCGCCGGGCCCATGAGCGCCACACCTGCCGCTGGAAAACGGAGGTGGCCTGGCTCAACGACCAGGGCCGCGCGTATCTTCCGATCTGGACGACGGTCGTGGACATCTCGGCCGGCGGTGCAGCCATTCAGTGTCGGCGTGCGGTCCATCCGAGCACGATGGGAGTCATGCTCCTGCACGGCGGGCCTTCACTGTGCCGGCTGCGCTACTTCCGTGTCGTCCGCTGCTTTTACGACACGCGGCGCAAGACCTACCAGGCGGGCGTGGTCTGGGAGGCGGCTCCTGAAGACAGCAACGTCCACATCGATCACTCCGGAGAATCGCCCCGGCTGCGTGTTGCATGAGGCCGCTGTCACTCCCGTGTGGCGGCAAGGGTGCGTCGCAGCGGCCCCAGAAGGCGGGCCAGCAGCAGCCGTCCCGTGCGGCGGAAGAACGACCCGCGGAGCAGAAAGGCCAGTTGCTGCATCGAGGGGTCGCGCGGGTTCAGGCGCTGGCTGCGGCGGAGAATGACCGAGGCCCGCAACGGTCGGCGTGTGCGGATGTAGGCCAGCACGAGGTTGAACATGGCTCGCTGATCGCGCGGGTTGATCCGCAGCGCGTGCCGCAGGGCGCGGATGCCGTGCCGTGCATCGTGCTGCATGAGGCGGATCGTCCCCAGTTGCCGCCATGCCTCGCTGTTGTCAGGATCATCCCTGACGACCTGCTCCAGCACCGACTCCGCCCGGGCATACATCTGCGCCGACATCAGCAGCCAGGCCAGTTCCAGAGGTTCGGCCGCAAGTGCGTCAGGATGCTCGAGCGCCTCTTCGAGGTGTCGGCGTGCGGCGGGCAGGTCGCCGGTGCGAACGCTGATCTCCGCCAGGGAGCGAGCGACGCCCGGGAAGTCGGCATCGAGGCGGCGGACGAGTTCAAGCTCGATTCTCGCTTCGTTAAATCTCTGTGTGCGGATGGCCATGCGGCCGAGGCGGTAATGTGCCTCGATGTTGGCCGGCTCAAGTTCGAGGATTCGCCGAAACTTCTCCGAGGCCTCCGGCAGCCGGCCCATCCGGGCCAGGAGTTCACCGAGATCCAGCAGTGTTGCGATGCTCCCGGGATCGTCGCGGAGTTCACGGAGGTACAGGCGGTGGGCCTGGTCGAAGTGGCCCATCATCGCGTGAGCCGCCGCGAGGCGGGCGTAGATGCGCGGGAGGCGGGAATCCAGCCGGGCCGCCTCACGGAAGCACCAGATGGCCCGCTCGAAGCGGCGACGCTGCAGCAGCGATTCGCCGAGGTTCGCCAGGCACTGCGGACACTCATCCCGGATCAGCCGCGCCAGGTAGTAGACGTGCTCGGCCTCGTCATGCCGGCCCAGCATCGCCAGCGAGGTGATCTGCGGGCAGTAGACGCTCTCGTTGTCCGAATCGAGCGTCTGCGCCCTGGTCAGAGTCTCGAGGGCTTCCGCGGGTCGGCCGAGGTCATTGAGCGTTCCCCCCAGGGCCAGCAGGTATCGCACATCCCCGGAATCGAGGCGCGAGGCGGCCCTGAAAGCGTCCGCCGCCTCGCGGAGGCGGCCGGCCATTTCCAGAGTCAGCCCGAGGTTGTAGTGCCAGTCGGCGCGCTGGGGATCGAGGGCCAGGGCCTTGCGGAACTCGGCCTCGGCCTCCTCCCATCGCCCCTGGTCATAGAAGCGGTGGGCGCGATCGACGAACTGGTCTGCTTCGTGCCATTCGCTCATGGCGCAGAAAATTCCCGGAAACTTTCCAGAAGTGAGTTTAGTATGACTTCGGCGTCACGGCCTGTGCGTCTTGAAGTGAGGCGGACACGGCCTCGGATATGGTCTTCTCGTCCGGAATGGTAGGACCCGGTCGCCGTCTGGTTGAAGACGGGGCCGGCCCGGATCGGTCGGGATTCTGAAAGGGCGTATCGGGAACCATGCGGGACAGTGCAAGCGATACTTTCGGTTCGACGGCAGGGGCATGGGTCCGGGCCGTCGCGGTCGCTCTGGCTCTCTCTCCCCTCGTTCTCGCCCTGCCCGCCGCCGGACAGGAATCCAGCCCCAACGGCTCAGTCTCGTTCGCCGAAGAACTTCGCCAGTGGCAGATGGGTCTGGAAGCGCGTGAGACGCCGCCGCAGCAGCGGGCCGAACTGGCCCGGCGACTTGTTGCGGCCGGCTCGCCCGAAACCGACCTGATGATCGCCGGATGGCTGATTCGAACCGATCGCCCGGAGGTTGTCTCGGCAATCTGCGCGGCGCTCGCTGAAACAGAGCCGATACGCGAAACGCTGACGCCGGCGGTGGTGGACGGGCTTCGCCGCGCTCCCGCCGAACTCCGCGACGACTTCTGCACCGTCATTGAGCACTTCGGCCGTTCCGCCCTGCACGAACTCGAGGCCGTGGTGATGGATCTCTCAATTCCCACCTCGGAGCGGATTGTCGCCATCGAGGCCCTGGGTCGGCTGCGGCTGGTCGAGGTCGTTGACCAGTTGGTTGCGCTGCTGGATGCCGGTGAGCCGGCCGAGATCGAGGAGGCCGCCCGCGCTGCGCTGGTGCGAATCACCGGCCGCGACTTTGAGACGCACGAACAGTGGCGGCGGTGGTGGAGTGAGCACCGACGCCTCGGCCGGGAGGGGCTGCTGGAGCAGGCGCTGCGCCGGCTGACGGCAAGTGTTGAAGCGCTGACGGATCAGATGGTCGAGGCGGAGTCGCGCGCCCGGGCGCTGGAGCAGGAGCTGCTCGTCTCGCTCGAACGGGAGTATGTGCTCTCCGAGCCGGCCGAGCGTGACGTCGTCCTCGTGCGCCTGCTCTCGGCTGAACGCGTCGCAGTGCGATCGCTTGGTCTGAATCTCGTGCAGCGTCGCATGAGCAACGCCGAACCGGTCCCCGCGCCTGTTGTCGAAGCCGTGGCGAATTGTGCATCCCATGGCAACGCCTCGATCCGCGCCTCAGCCCTGCAACGGCTGCTTCTGCTCGATGGCGTGCGCGCCTCGGCAGTCGCCGCCGCATCCCTGCCGAATGAGAGCGATCCTGCAGCCCGCTCGGCGATGCTGGCCGCGCTGGAGCGTGAGCCCGTCGATCAGGCCATTGAGTATCTCCTCTCCCTCTATTCCTCCGGCGACCTTCATGCCGCCCCCGCACTTGCCGCCGCTGCCCGGCGCAGCCTGTGGACGGCGCAGCGATCCGAGGCGGTGTGCGAGCGGCTCCAGGCCCGATCCGTTGCGGAGCTCTCTCGAGCCGAGGCCGAACTGCTGGGCTGGTGCGAGGGCGACTGGGCCCGCAACGCCCTCTCGCTTCTGCTGGCCGAGGCCGCCCCGTCGGAGCGAGCCGTGGCCGCCGCCCGGGGGCTGGCGCAATCCGGTCGGTTCGACGACCTCCTGCGGGAATCCATGACGCGCGCCGACTGCTTCGGCATCGCCGTTGCCGCACTGGCCTCCCGACACACTCCGGAGCAGACGGCAGCGGACATTCTCGCTCGCCGTCCCGACGATGTCGCCGCGCTGCTGACCGGGGTCGAAGCGCTCTACTCCGGGCTGAGTCCGGAGGCAGCGCTCGCCGTCGATCAGCGCCTCGCTGTGATTCCCGAAATCCCCATCGGCAGCCGCGCTGAGTGGCTCCACGGCGTTCAGAGGCGTGCCGCCGCCGCCGAGCCCGGCGACGACCCCGTCGGGCAACAGGCCCTGCGCGACCTCTGTCTGCATCTGGCCGCGATTGAGCACAGTGCCGGCCGGGCCGTGGAGATGCTGCGCGTCATCGAGGCGGCACCGGTCGTCGGTGAGGCGGCTGACGACGCCGAACTCTCCCGCCTGCGAATGATCGCCGAGATCGCCCTGGGAACCTTTGCCCGGTGGGACTCCGAGGAACTCACGCCGGCCGTGGCCCTTGCCGGGCTGGAACTGCTGCTGCGGCAGGGCGTCGGCAACGGGCAGGGCGAAAAGGCCGTTGAAGCCCTCGGCCACATCGACCGCCGCTTCAGCGACTCGCTCGATGAGTCGCAGCGAAGCGCCATCGAGACCCTGCGCGTCCGCATCGCCGAGGCCTTTCCTCAGCCCGCGCCGGAGCCGGCCGAGGACGAGTCCGCCGCGGTCCCCGAGACCGACCAGGGGTAGGAACGCCATGACGCTGCGAACGGTTGCGGAGGCCGTCGTCGCCGCACGGCACATCGTCGTGCTCACCGGGGCCGGAGTCTCCGCTGAAAGCGGCATTCCAACTTTCCGCGATGCCATGACCGGCCTCTGGGCCGCCTTTGATCCGCGCCAGCTCGCGACCCCCGAGGCGTTTGCTGAAGATCCGGCCCGCGTCACGCAGTGGTACGACCAGCGCCGCCTCGCCTGCCTGGACGCCCGACCCAACCCCGCCCACCTCGCGCTGGCCGCGCTCCAGCAGCGGCAGGGGGCGCACGGCCGGCGCTTCACGCTTCTGACCCAGAACGTAGACGGTCTGCACCAGGCGGCCGGAAGCACCGATGTCATCGAACTGCACGGCACGATCCTTCACTGGCGCTGCACGCGCACAGGGCGGCAGCAGGAATGTCGCGGACCGGCGTTTGCCGAGTATCCCCCGAAGTCTGAGGCGGGCGGGCTGCTGCGACCGGCGGTGGTGTGGTTCGGCGAGATGCTCCCCGAGGAAGCCGTCGCCGCTGCCGACCAGGCCGTCTACGACTGCGACCTCTTCCTCTCCGTCGGCACCAGTGCCGTGGTGTACCCCGCGGCCGGTTATTGCGCGCTCGCTGCCGAGGTCGGTGCGGTAACCGTTGAGGTAAACCTCGAGCCGACGCCGATCTCCACGATGGTCAGCCACAGTCTCCGCGGGCCTGCCGGCTCGACGCTCCAGTCGCTGCTGCGCGAAGTCGAGGCGATCAGTTCGTGAGGGCAGCCGGCGCGTGCTGCGGGGTGTCTGTATCCTGCCCGGGGATGCGCAGATGGCCCTCGAGTATGCACCGGAACCCTTCGGAGGGGAACTCGAAGGTGGCCGAGCCGCGCAGCTCGAATTGTGCGAATCGATTGATCAAGTGAAGGCCGATGCCCGTCTTTGCAGGGGGAGAGACGGTGGGTCCGCCCTGCTCGATCCAGTGGAAGCGCACGTGCAGATCGCGCTCGTTCTGATTGAGGATCTCCCAGCGGAGCGTCACCTGGCCGTCGGGCGTCGAGCGTGCGCCGTACTTGCGGCTGTTGGTGAGGAGTTCCTGGTAGATCATGCCGATGGGCAGCATCTGCCGCGGCAGCAGGCGGATGGTCGGTCCGTCAATGACCGGCGGCTGGTTCGAGGGGATGTACCCGGTGATTCGTGCATCAAGGCCCGCCAGGAAGGTCTTGAGGTCGATTGACCCCCAGTTCTTGTCGGCCAGCAGATTGTGCACCGCCTCCATCGCCTTGATGTAATGCGCGACCGACACAGCCAGGTCCTCGACGGAGTCGGAGCGCGACTGCAGCACGGCCAGCAGCCCCAGCAGCGAGGCGAGGTTGTTCTTCACACGGTGATTCAGCTCGCTCAGCAGCACCTGGCGAGAATCGGCCAGGGCCCGGAAGCGCTCCTCGCTGTCGCGCAGGTCACGCTCGTTGCGCCACCGCAGCCATGCATTGGAGAAAATCTCCGCCGCCACCCGCAGACGCGAGATCTCATCTTCGGAGAAGGCGGGCCGGTCGCTGCCGGCCTGCAGGGCAAAGACGCCGATGCGCATGCCGTGGTGCATCATCGGCAGGGCCAGCGCGCGGGGCGGAGATTCCGCGCCGATGTGCCGAGTGTGGGGCCTTCGCTCGAAGATCGCCTCCAGCGTCGGGGCGAGGAAGAGATCGTGCGTGTCGGCATCACGCAGCCAGATGCGGAGCGGCTCGGTGCGCAGGGGCACCGGCTCAAGCGAAACCGATGAATCGTTCCATTCATGCAGCAGTTCGAAGGTCGGGTCGCGGTCGGCCGTGAGAAAGAGCATGGCGCGCATCGCGCCGGAGTAGCGTGCCAGCTGATCCACGGCATCGCGAAGCGCCAGCCGCGCCTGGTTGAGCGGCAGGTCGATGAACCTTGCCGAGATCGAGGCGATCAGCGCCTCGAAGCGCGCCCGGTAGTCCAGCAGGCGCTCGACCTCCTTGCGCCGGGTGATGTCCATCAGCGTGCCCTCAAGCGCCGCCGCCCTGCGATCGGGTCCGTAGATCACCCGCGCCTCCTCAGAGACCCAGATGCGGCTCCCGTCTCGCCGGTAGACCTCGGAGTCAAACTGCTCCACACTCCCGCGATGCAGGATCGCCCGCATGAACGCCTCACGCCGGCCCGGCTCGACATACAACTGATGCGAGGGATCGGTCATCTCCTCCATCAGCTGCTGAGGCGACTCGTAGCCGAGAATGTGCGCCAGCATCGGGTTGGCCGTGCGGAACCGCCCCGTGAGATCGGTCACGTAGATGCCGATCATCGCGTTCTCGAAGATGCCGCGATACTTCTCCTCGGCCTGCCGCAGCGCGCGTTCGGTCGTGATTGTCTCCGTGACGTCCAGCGCCACCCCGATTGTCCCGATGACCTCGCCCGATCTTCCGGTCAACGGCTCCAGTCGAACGCGGAATGTGCGGTCCTGGAAGGTAATTTCGTAGCGAACAGTCTTGCCCAGCAGCGCCTCGGCATGACTGGCAAGAATCGTGTCGAGTGTATCGGCATCCCCGATGTATTCAGCAAGGAGCTTTCCGTCGAGGTCATGGGGGCGAAGGCCCAGTCCCGACATCGCCGCTCCCACGCTTGACGTAAACCGCAGATCGCGATCGGTCGTCCACAAGACCGCGGGCATCTGCTCAACCAGCAGCCGGTTCCGCGCCTCGCGGTCGCGCAGCGAGTCCTGCGCCCGGCGCTGCATCGTGATGTCGTCGGCGATGATCAGCAGCCCCTGCGGAGAGGGATAGCACTGCAGCCGCCAGATGCGGTCCCCCCGGCTGACCTCGACGACACGCGCCACCGAGGCCTCAATGGCCTCCCGCACGACCGCCAGCGCCCCCGCATCACTCAGCGGTGCAAATCGTGCCGCCACGGATGAGCCGACCAGCGTTCCCCGGTCCGCCTGCGCCTGCGAGGCGAACGCCTCGTTGCAGTAATGAATCGTCAGGTCGGGCGAGACGGCGACGACCGGCGACTGAATCGCATCCAGCAGTGCCTGGTGCTTGCGCTGCGACTCCTCCGCCGCAGTTCGGGCGCGCTGCTCCTCGGTGATGTCGTGAATGATGGAATGCAGATGGGTCCGCCCTTCGATCTCCACCGGGCCCGTGAAGACGCGCACCGTGCGCACGTCGCCGTCAGCCCGCCGGTGTTGAAAGACGAACTCCGTCTCCGTGCCTGCCAGTGCATTACTCAATCCCTCAGCAAGGCGCTCGCGCGGCGCCGTGTTGATGTTCGAGAGATTCAGCGTCAGCAGCGTCTCCAGCGGATAGCCGTAGAATTTCGTCGCCGCCGTATTGGCGTCGATGATCCGCCCCGTCTCCGGGTCCAGCACAAACTGCACCGCGTTGTTCTTGTAGAACATCTGCCGGTAACGCTGCCCTGCTGCCCGTGCGGCCTCAGCATGCTGCCGAAGAATCGCCGCCGAGGGCCGGATCACCAGCAGGTAGTGCAGGCCGATGGCCGCCAGGGTGATGACTGCCAGCCCCAGCGTGCTGATGGTATGGAACGACTCCGGGGGCTCATGCCGGTGGTCCCAGACCAGCGCGATCCCCGTGACGATCACGCTGATGACAATCAGCAGCGACGTCCAGAACGCCCGGCGTGCCAGGGGATCGGTCACCTCGCTGCGGAGCGCGTCATGGGATGGGTCAGGTGGCGTCATGCAGTCCCCGTCTGTGCGTCTGATTCCCCGGCAGTCGGCATCACTTTATGAATCTCTCCGCCTCCGGTCGCTGCCCGCCGGTGGGCGGATCACTCCGGCCGGTCTACGGTTGGACTTGCCCGCGCGGCGGGCGATTCCGGGGTCCGGGGAGCAGAAAGAGGCCCAATCGTGCTGCGCACACCCTTCTACGACTACCACGTCAAAAACGGCGCCCGCATGGTCGATTTCGCCGGCTGGGAAATGCCGATCATGTATCGCTCCATCCTCGACGAACATCGACAGGTCCGCACCGCCGGCGGCATGTTCGACGTCTCCCACATGGGCCGCCTCAGGTTCACCGGTCCCGATGCCGCAAAGTTCCTCGACTTCGTCTGCACCCGCGACGTCGTCGGCATGGTTGACGGCCAGGCCCGCTACGGTCTGGTCTGCAACGAGGCAGGCGGCACGAAGGATGACGTCCTCGTCTACCGCTACGGGCCGGAGGACTTCGGCCTCGTCGTCAACGCCTCCAACCGCGAAAAACTCCTCGCCCACTTCGGCGATCACCTCGGCCGCTTCAACGTCGAGATGACCGACCAGACCCTCGAAACCGGCATGGTCGCCCTGCAGGGGCCGAAGGTCATGGAGCTCATGAGCGGCGTCAGCAGCGAAGTGCCCGCGCTCAAGAACTACCGCTTCTGCGTCAAGGGGCTGATGGGCATACGCCTGACCATCAGCCGCACCGGCTACACCGGTGAAGACGGCGTCGAGGTCATCATGCCAAAGGGCATCATCGGCGTGCTCCTCGGAATGGCAGGGAAGTACATCGCTGGCGACGACGCCCCGCTCCGCCCCGCCGGCCTCGGCGCCCGCGACACCCTCCGCCTCGAAGCCGCCATGCCGCTCTACGGCCACGAGATGGATGAGCAGCGCGACCCCATCTCCGCCGGGCTCAACTTCGGAATCAACCTCGACAAGGCCTCCGACTTCATCGGCCGCAAGGCCCTCGAAGCGATCGCCCAGCGCGGTCCGACGGACAAACTCGTCGGCCTCAGCGTCGAGGGACGCCGGGCTGCACGGCAGGGCATGGAGCTGTACCACGATGGCCGCAGGGTCGGCGTTGTCACCAGCGGTGCGCTCAGCCCGACGCTCGATCGACCCATCGCCATGGGCTACCTGCCCGCGGAACTGGCCGAAGAGGGCACGGCCGTCGAAGTCGATCTGGGCCGCAGCCGCACCCCCGCCGTCGTGACGAAGATGCCCTTCTACAAACGTCCGAAGAAGGCGTGAGGCCGGCCGGTAGGGCGGTGATGTCATGGCGAAGAAATCCGCACGGGAGAAGGAGTCAGCAGGCGGCGTTCTGATCCAGAATCGCAAGGCCCGCCATGATTACATCATCACCGAGACGCTGGAGTGCGGCATCGTCCTCGTCGGCAGCGAAGTCAAAAGCGTCCGCGAAGGCAAGGTCTCCCTCGGTGAGGGCTACGCCCGGGCTGATGAGACCACCGGCGAACTCTGGCTCCACGGCATCCACATCGGCGAATACGCCCCGGCCCGCGGCTCCGTAGACGCCCACTCCCCCGTCCGGACCCGTAAACTCCTCGCCCACAAACGCGAGATCCGCAAGCTCGCCATCGCCACCCGCAGCAAGGGAACCACCCTTGTCCCGCTGAAAATGTACTTCAAGGATGGTTTCGCCAAGGTGCTCATCGGCGTCGGCCAGGGCAAGACAAAAGCCGACGTCCGCGATGCCAGCCGCAAGCGCACCGCGCAGCGCGAGATCGACCGCGCCATGACGCGCAAACGTCTTTGAACCACAAGGGCCGATCCGATGATCCGCATCGGCAACATTAACTCGCCTTCACGCGTCTTCCTGGCCCCCATCGCCGGATACACCGATGTCGCCTTCCGGCTCGTGGTCCGGCGCGCCGGCCACGTCGGCTTTGCCTACACCGAGCTGCTCAACGCCCGGGGAATCCTCCAGCAGAAGGAGTCCTCTCTCGACATCGCCCGCACCGACGCCGGCGATCAGCCCCTGGGCGTGCAGCTCTACGGCAACGACCCCGAGTGGTTCTGCGACGCCGCCCGCTGGGCGCAGGACCACGGCGCGCAGATCATCGACATCAACATGGGCTGCCCCGTTGACAAGATCACCAAGAAGAACGGCGGCTCCATGCTCCTGTGCGACCCCGCCCGCACAACCGCGATGGCGCAGCGCATCGTCAACGCCGTCTCCATCCCCGTCACCGCCAAGCTCCGCCTCGGCTGGGACGACTCGCAACTGACCGCCCCCGCCCTGGCCCGTTCGCTTGAGCAGGTCGGCATCCGCCTCATCACCATCCACGGCCGCACCACCGCCATGCGCTTCAAGGGCACGGCCCGCCTCGACGGCATCCGCAGCGTCGTCGAGGCCGTGGAGTCCATCCCCGTCATCGGCAACGGCGACATCCAGACCCCCGACGATGCGAAGCGCATGATGGAGCTCACCGGCTGTGCCGGCGTAATGGTCGCCCGCGCTGCAATCAAGCGTCCCTGGCTGCTGCGCGACGTTCACGCCCTGTTGGAAACCGGCGTCGTGCCCCTCGAGCCGACGGTTCTGGAAAAACTCTCATTGATCCGGCAACACTTTGATCTGACGAGGCGTTATAAGGATGATCGCTCCGCGCTGGTGATGATGCGCGGGCGCATCGCCGGCTACGGAACCACGCTGGGCCATGTGAAGCCCTTCAAGGAGCGCATCCGCCTGATGAAGGCCGTTGACGAGTTCTACTCAGCCCTCGACGACCTCGCCGCAGCGGTCGATCCCGCCTGGCGGCAGGTGCCGTGGGGGACATTTGTGGAGGTTCCGGGATGATGTCAGCTTTTCCTGCTTTAAAAGTTTGTATTCTGATTCTGGTCACTCTCGGCTTCGTGTCGTCGGCCCCGGCTCAATACGTCGGCTCTCTCCTCGACCCGAATATGCCCCTGCTGGGCGATGCGGAGCAGGTGCGCGAGTTCATGGATTCGCTGGCGCTCTCCCCCGATCAGGAGGAGGCCTTCCTCCGCATTCACGATGAGTTCGAAGCCATTCGTGCCGATGTGCTGGCGCGCCACGCCGCCCTCCAGAAGCGGAGCCACGAACTCCGGGAGGACCGGGAGCAGGCCCCGAACGAAAGCGCAGCAATCGATGAGAAACTCAGAAGCATCATGGGCGAGACCGCCGCGCTGTCCGAATCGTTGTATGAACAGCGGGAAGCGACGATTGCATCGCTGGGCGGCCTGATGACCGAGGAGCAGGCCGCCCTCTGGAAGACCGTCATGATGGAGGTGCGGCG
>CAZPFK010000021.1:20333-23563 GCA_964585855.1 uncultured Vicinamibacteraceae bacterium | reverse complement strand
GCCGCTTCCCTTTCCGAAGAGGTGCGATCGCGTCACCCGGTTCCCGAGATCGACGACGCCGCCTCCTTCACGCCCCCTCTCTGACCCATCACCCTCTGCACACGCACCGCCGATCTACACTGATCCGCCGTGCCTCCCCCCTCCGACAACCGCCGCCTCCTCTCCATCGACGTCGGCGGAACCTTCACCGACGCCCTGGCCCACAACCCCGACGGCTCCACCGCCGCCGCGAAAGTCCTCAGCACCGGCGCCCTCCGCGCCAGACTCGCGCAGCACCGTCCGGACGGCGCGGCTCATCTCGCGCTCACCCACAACCTTCCCGACGGCTTCCTCACCGGCTTCTCCGCCGCCACCCTCGACGGCACTGCCGCCGCAACCGTCCTCAGCCACACCAGCCAGACCATCACCCTCGACTCGCCCCTGCCGCCCGGCCTGATCAATCTCTCAACCGGCGAAGAGGCCCCCGTCCTCGCCGCCCGCCTCCTGACGCAGACGCCCCCCGGCCGGCCCCTCCCGCCCATCGACATGCGCCTCGCCACCACGCGCGGGACCAACGCCCTCCTCCAGCGAAGCGGCGCCCCCGTCGCCCTCTTTGTCACGCGCGGCTTCCGCGACCTCCTGCGCATCGGCGATCAGAGCCGGCCCGACCTTTTCGCCCTCCGCATCACAAAGCCCGATCCGCTCCACGCCGAGGTCGTCGAAGTTGAAGAACGTCTCGACGCCTCCGGGGCTGTTCTGCGATCCCCCGATCCTGAGGCGCTTGCAGAGCACGCCCGCCGTGTCGCCGACTCGGGCATCACCCACGCCGCCGTCGCCCTGCTGCACTCCTGGCTCAATCCCGCACATGAGGAAGCAGTGGGGGAGGTCCTGCGCAAGGTCGGCTTCACCCACATCTCCCTCTCCAGCCGGCTTAGCCCCTTCCAGCGCCTCCTCCCCCGCGCCCAGACCGCGCTGGTCAACGCAACGCTCTCTGCCGTCATCGAGCCCTACCTTGCGCGCCTCAGCGCCGCCCTCTCCGGAGGCCGCCTCCTCGTTATGACCAGCGCCGGCTCGCTCATCGACTGGCGCGAGTTTCGCCCCTGCGAGAGTCTCCTCTCCGGCCCAGCCGGCGGCGTCGTCGGCGCTTCGGCCCTCGGCGAACAGACCGGCTCCCTTCCCGTCATCGCCGTGGACATGGGCGGAACCAGCACCGACGTCTCCCGCTGCGACGGCCGACTCGAAATCGTCGGCGAACACACCGTCGGCGACGCCCGCATCGCCTCCGACGCGCTGGCCATCGAAACCGTTGCCGCAGGCGGAGGCTCGGTCTGCTGGTTCGACGGCTTCTCCCTCCGCGTCGGCCCCCACAGCGCCGGCGCCTCTCCCGGCCCCGCCTGTTACGGAGCCGGCGGACCATTGACCATCACCGACGTCAACCTCCTCCTCTGCCGCCTCGACCCGGCGCGATTCGAGATACCCATCGACACCGACGCCTCCCGCCGCGCGCTCTCCGCCCTTCTCGATGAAGTCGATCGCACCACGGGTCGGCGCATCCCCGACGATGAGGCCCTCCGCGGCCTGCTCGAGATCGCCAACGAACGCATGGCCGCCGCCATGCGCTGTGTCAGCGTCCAGCGCGGCTTCGACCCACGCCGACACACGCTGCTGGCCTTCGGAGGCGCCTCCGCACAACACGCCTGCGCCCTGGCCGACCGCCTCGGCATCTCCGCCGTTGTTGTGCCGAAGCACGCCGGCATCCTCAGCGCCGTCGGCCTCAGCCGCGCGCGAGTCGCCCGCTCCGCCGCCCGACAGGTCAACGCCTCACTCGCTTCGCTCGGTGAATCCGGCCTCTCCCGCCTTGTCGCCGACCTTGCCGATGAGGCCCGTGCGGCGCTGGCCGCAGCCGGTCATCGGGAGCAGACGCTCGCGCACACCGAGACGCTGCTCTCGCTCCGTCTCCGAGGTCAGGAGAGCGTGATCCGGATTCCACTCCGGCCCGGCTCCGATCCGAGGCACAACTTCGCCGAACGCTTCGCCGCCCTCTATGGCTATTCCCTCCCCGAGCAGGAGATCGTCGAAGTCGAATCCCTACGCGTGCAGGTGGCCGTCGAGCAGCCCGACGCCATCCCCGCTGGTTCCGTTCCCGATACGGGGCACGCTCCCGAAGTGACCGGCCCAGCCCTGATCAGCGATGACTACACCACCACCGTCGTCGAACCCGGCTGGTCGGCGCAGCGCCTGCCCGACGGCTCGCTGCGACTCCTCCGAGCCGAGTCGCACCATCGCTCCGCCGTCACGGCCGACGACGCCGTCGAACTCGAACTCTTCACCGCACGGTTCCGCGGCCTCGTCGAACAGATGGGCGAGATGCTCCGCCGCGTCTCCCTCTCCACCAACGTCAAGGAACGCCTCGATTTCTCCTGCGGCCTCCTCGATGCCGAGGGCCGACTCGTCGCCAACGCCCCGCACATCCCCGTCCACCTCGGCGCGCTTGGCGCCTGCGTCCGTGCTGTCGCCGACGCCATCCCCCTCGGCCCCGGCGACGTCGCGATCACCAACCACCCCGCCTTCGGCGGTTCCCACCTCCCCGACATCACCCTCATCACGCCGGTCTTCCACGAGGCGGTTCTGATCGGCTACGTCGCCAGCCGCGCCCACCACGCTGAGATCGGCGGCATCCGCCCCGGCTCAATGCCCGCCGGCGCCACCCGCCTCGCCGAGGAAGGCGTCATCATCGCGCCGCAGCACCTCGTCCGGCAGGGTCGCCCGCGCTGGCGGGAGATCGAATCGCTCCTGACCGCCGGCCCCCATCCCACGCGCAACCTCCGCGACAACCTCGCCGACCTCCGCGGCGCGCTTGCCGCCAACCAGCGCGGCGCGGAGGCCCTGCGCGCGCTCTGCAGCGAGTACGGTCAGTCGCACCTGGCCCGCTTCATGCGCCTCCTCCAGCAGCGTGCCCAGACACAGGCTCGCCGCGCCCTGGCCGCCATGCCCGACGGCCTCTACGAGGCCGAAGAGCACCTAGACGACGGCACGCCGCTGCGCGTTGCCATCCGAATCCGCGGCGATCGGGCAGACATCGACTTCACCGGCTCAGGCCCCGTCCACCCCGCCGGCTTCAACGCCACGCCCGCCATCGTTCAGAGCGTCGTCATCTACGTCATGCGCCTCCTCATCGACGAGCCGCTGCCTCTCAACGACGGCCTCCTCGCGCCGGTGCGGATTGTCATTCCCCGGCCGAGTCTGCTCGA